>CAYJPB010000001.1:0-5552 GCA_964371955.1 uncultured Desulfovibrionaceae bacterium
AAATGCGGAAAAATCCGGCAATAGACGAAATGCTCAAACCGCATGTTGTTGAGGGGCATGCACTTGTGTGTCATCTTCTGCAATTTGAACAATGCCGCTTTTTAGTAAAATCACTTGCGCCTTTTCTGAAAACATGCAAGCAAAATATTCCCTCTTATGCAGTTTCTCTTGTACAGGCAAGAGCTTCTTTTTATCTTAATGACGAAAAAGTGCTTATTCTTAGTGGGGATTTTTCATTTTTAGACGGTGTAGTACAGTATTATGCGTTCAATGCTCCCGATACATTTTTTAGAAAATTAAACTCCCGCATACAAAAGCACATAGTAGTTGAACATTTCATTAGGGCAATGGAAATGAGCCTGACGAAAAATGATTATTCTGTGCTTAATGCGTATGCTGACTATTCTGCTCAAACAAAAGGTTTTACAAGTCTTTACGCCTATTTTTTATTATATATCAAAGCAGATTTTAAAGCATTTGACGAAATTGTTTCTCAAATAAACGAAGAGGATAATACAGAATTATTCTTTAGAGAAATGCGAGCATTTTTGACGGCATATTCGGTTGAAGATTGTACGAATATTGCTTCAAATTTCAAAGATGCGCTGAAAGATTATCGCAAAACAAATAATAATAATCGTTTGAGTTTTCCTTTTCCCTTGGAATATTTTTATGCTTTTATGCTGTTGAAAGCTTCAAATGATTTGATGAAAAAACCGCTTCTCAAGAAAGATTTTCTTGCCTATGTTTCAAAAAATGAACAATTGACAAGCGATCAAGAGCTTTTGTTAAAAAATTGCATGGATTTTGATATTCCTGAGCGTACATTTGTGTTTCTTGCACAAAAGAATATTGAAAATCAAGCCCTTTCTCCTTATAAAGCTCTTCTCAACTTTGCTTGTTTGTATACATTGCCTCGCGATAAAGAGCGTGACAAATTTTTTATCGAAGCACTCAAAATATATTTTGAAAAAACAAAGCATTATCTTCCCCTTGTCGCGACGGCGTTTGCGCAATTTCTGTCCAAGCTTCTTCCTCATGCTGAGGGGAAAAGCTACGAAGAATATGCACAAAATCACCATATTTTTGATTTTTCCTCCATCTTTGAAGACGAAACAAGCTGGGAAAAACGCATAGAGGCTGTGCACGCCTTTATGACAAATAAAGAATCAACCACAAAGAAAAAAGTAAGTAAAAGCCCCAAAAGACTTGTGTGGTTTGTAGATATGCGCTTCCATGAGGTGTATCCTTATGAACAGAGTTTCAGTAAAGACGCGTGGACAAAGGGAAGAAAGGTTTCCGCTTCAAAGCTTAAAGAAGACATGAATAGCTATACCTACCTCAGCGATCAAGATAAAGAGGTTATACAAAAATCAGTCAGACGAGAGTATTGGTCGGACACATTTTATGTGAATTTCCAAAGGGCGCTTCCTCTTTTGGTGGGGCATGAACTTGTGTTCGATAATGCGAACAATGAGCCGCTTTTTTTCGAATTGCATGAACCGCAATTAGAAGTGGAAGTGCTTAAATCAAATAAAAATACAAGCGAACAAGAGGAAGAATATCGTCTTAGGCTTGAATTGCCCGTAATGCACGAAGGCTTGCACTGTGAAGAAAAAAAAGGGCAGAGTAATACATATACGCTTGTTCCCATACATGCCGCACACTTAAAGTTGCGTGAACTTTTGGGAGCAGAGGAACTTGTTATTCCACACAAGGCACATACCATGATTTTTGATATGCTCTCGCAAGAAAAAAGCCCCATAAAAGTACACACAACATTTGAATTTGATGAAATGGCGTGCGAAAATGTAAATGCAAAACCCACTCTGCGCATTAAAAGAGTGCATATAAAAGATGAAATAGGGCTTGATGTGCGAGCTCTTGTGTATCCACTTGAGGGGCATATTTCCGCCTACACTCCGGCAAAAGGTATAGAAAATTTTGTAGCAAAAATCAACGCTATGCCCGTAAAGGTGAAGCGCTCGCTAGAAGAGGAACAGAAAAATATCGATGACTTACTCTTCTTGATTCCGCTACTCAAAAATAATTTATTGAACGATGAATACACATGGAATTTCAATAATACCCAAGATTCTTACAGCCTTTTGCTTGAACTGCATGAAAAGTCAATCCCCCTCGAATGGTACGACAGCGAGCCGATAAAAATATCTAAAGCAGTACACACGCAAGATATGAAGCTGAAAGTCAAGTCAAAAAATAACTGGTTCAGCGTTGAGGGCACAGTTGCGATTGACGAACATCTTGTGATGGACATGCATAACTTGCTCAAAGAAGTGCGTAAAGCACGAGGGCGCTTTATTCCTCTAAAAGACGGGCAAATACTTGCGCTTACCGAAGATTTTAGAAAAGCTCTCGATAAAATGAACGCGATTACGCAAGATACTAAAAACGAACTGCTGATACATTCTTTAGCCGCGCCCGTTTTACAAAATATCTTTGATGAAGAGCTTATTGAAAGTGATACAAAATGGCTGGAATGGAAAGATAAGCTTCATTTGCTCGACGAAAAAATTTCACTTCCGAATGGTTTGCAGGCTGAATTGCGTCCTTATCAAGAAGAGGGCTTCAGTTGGCTTGCATCGCTTGTGAAGCTTGGTGCAGGTGCATGCCTTGCCGATGATATGGGACTTGGCAAAACACTGCAAACAATAGCACTTTTTCTTTCTCTTGTTCAAAATAGTGAACAAGTTGACGATTATAATGAAAATGGCGAAGCAAAACCCATGCTTATTGTCGCCCCAACTTCAGTATGTCATAACTGGGAAGTGGAAATAAAACGCTTTGCCCCTCAACTGATTGTGCATCGATTGACGGCAATGAACAGTAAAAAAGAGCGCAAGCAAGTTATCAATAATTTAGAAGAAAATGACATACTTATTCTGGGCTATGCGTTGTTGAATACTGAACTTGAAACGCTTCTCAAACGGCAGTACAAGCTTGCTGTTTTTGATGAAGCACAAGCTTTAAAAAATCCGCAAACCATGCGCACAAAAGCGGCATTAAAATTACAATCCGATGTGAAAATTGCACTTACTGGTACGCCTATCGAAAACTCACTCGATGATTTATGGAGCATTTTTAATGTGATAAATACAGGGCTTTTAGGTAATCAAGAAAACTTTATTCAAAGATTCAATCCCTCTTCCCTCGCCCCCGAAGCTATAAAAAATAATGCACGCAACAACTTAAAATCTTTGGTGAAACCATTTATTTTACGCCGTACAAAAACTGCTGTACTTGACGAGCTACCGCCACGTATTGAGCAAACGCTTATTATCGAACCCTCTGAAAAAGAATTGGCACTTTATGAGGCTATGCGTCGTCAAGCTATTGAAAATATAAGTAAAGCTAAGGAAAATAAAGAAGGGCAAGCACACTTTCACGTGCTTGCCGAACTTACGAAATTGCGCCGTGCTTGCTGTAATCCATTACTCATAGACCCACATACCGATATCGAATCATCTAAGCTATCCACTCTAGTAAAGCTTGTGCAGGATTTAAGGGCGAACAATCACCAAGTACTTATTTTTTCTCAATTCACTGGGCATTTGGAAATTGTGTATGAATCTATACGAAAATTAAATATTTCCACTCTTTATCTTGACGGTGCAACCCCCGAAAAGAAAAGAGCAGAACTGGTTAAAAACTTTCAGAGCGGCAAAGCCGATGTGTTCTGCATAAGCCTTAAAGCAGGTGGGCAAGGGCTTAACCTCACCGCCGCTGACTATGTTATTCACCTCGATCCGTGGTGGAATCCGGCTGTAGAGGATCAAGCTTCGGATAGAGCTCATCGCATGGGACAATTGCGCCCCGTCACAATATATCGCCTTATTATGCAAGGTAGTGTTGAGGAAAAAATCCTCAAACTCCATGCCACAAAACGTGATTTGGCTGACGATATTTTGCTCAATACCGATACGGCGCATAAGCTCAGTCTTGATGATTTGTTACAATTATTAGATTAGATGGAGGGTTTTATCCCAATTCAAGCACTTCTTTGCTTGTAATGATTGAATCGTTTATTCCAAAACGTGTAAGACTTTCACGCATTTCATCGAAAGCAGCCTCTGTGCCCAAGTAATTTATATTGACAAGATACCATGATGTGCTGCGCGATACTTCTGCGCGTAAATTGCTTTGTTCCAGTCTTTCAACAAGCGCTTCAGCGTCTTCAAGTGTTCTGAGAGAAGCAACTCTTAATTCGTATTGGTAAATCGTAAATTCAGAAGTGCTTGCTTGCTGGTTTGTACTTTGTGACACGCTTTGCTGTCCGCCGATAGGATAGGGGACAACTGAGTTTTGATTTGGACTTGAGAGTATATTGGGCTGTTCAACAATAATTTCATCATCGCTCGCTCTCAATTCAGTGGAATAGGCAAGTTCTTCTGCTGTAAGAATTTCACTGATGTCAACAGCTTCATTTTCGCTTTCTGACGGAACAATCGAGGTCAACTCCAACGGTTCCGGTGCAGGGCTAATACCGCGCCCGACAATAATTCCGAAAGTAAAGAAGAAGCCTAGTGTTATGCACATGACAAATAAGCCGGTTATAACAAAAGATGGACGCAAAGTAAGAGACCATTGCCATGCGGAAGAGGCTTGCTGTGAAGAATGTCCTCTATGATTTGAATTTTGTCTGCTATTTTGGCGACTTCCGTGTGAATTGTCCGTTGTGTTTTCTTCAATCAGTAAGTGCGAATTTTTACGTGCTTCTTCTGTTTCAAAAAGTGATTGCTTTAATGCATTCAGTTTTTCATTACTGTCGTGAGAAGCGCTTTCCTCTACCGTAAGCTCTGTAATTTGCTCACCCTCATCTTGCAGAGGAGAAGTTCTTTCAATGCGAAGCACACGAAGTTCGTCAATTGTTGGCAAGGTATTTGAGGCAGCAACAGAAAATGTGGGAAGAAAATTATCACTCACGCTTTCTTGAGGAGCAAGTAGCGGTGATTGTGGATTTATAGAGAGTTCTTGCCTGTGTTGCACTAAGGGAGCATCTGCACTTTTCTTTCTGATATTTGGACGAGGTTCAGTTTTATGAACAAGCGAAAGCCCCGAGCCGGTAGACGTGCTTTTTTGTGTTGTTGCTTTTGTTTTCACAGGGTATTTATTTCGTATCTGCATAGTTTACCTCATTACATACTTTCCGGTGCGTCTACTCCAAGAAGATAAAGCCCGTTTTTAATTACTTGTGCACAGCATTTAAGTAAGAGTAAACGTGCTTTCGTATTGCTCACATCGTCACCTATTACTTGATTTTTTGCGTAATAGGAGTGAATTTTTCCTGCAAAGTCTTGAAGATAGTGTGAAATAGTGTGCACAGCAAGATTGTTTGAAGCAAGAAGAACAGTATCTTCAAACGCATCCATTGCAGAAATAAGTTCCATGTCGTCTTCACTTGTTAGGTGAGAAAGAACGGAATCGTCGATGGTATCGCATGAAATGTTTGCTTCATGTGCCCTGCGCAAAACACCGTGTATTCTTGCGTGAGCGTATTGTACGTAATAAACCGGATTTTCAAGGTTTCTTTG
>CAYJPB010000001.1:5562-12564 GCA_964371955.1 uncultured Desulfovibrionaceae bacterium
TTTGCTTCACCAGTTCTAAATCAAAGTCTAAAGAAGTGTCGCTTTTCCGTGAAAGAAACATAAAACGAGCGGCGTCTACGCCGACTTCTTTTACTACATCGCTCAAAGTGTCAAACTCTCCGGAACGTGTGGACATTGCCACAGGTTCACCGCCACGAAGTAGGTTTACCAATTGGATAAGCACAACATGAAAATCATTTTCAGGATCTTTTCCCAAGGCGGTTATCGCGGCTTTCATACGTGGAATATAGCCGTGATGGTCGGCACCCCAGATGTCGATAAGATAGTCATATCCACGATTAAATTTATTATTGTGATAGGCAATATCAGAAGCAAAGTAGGTGAGAGTATTATCGCTTTTAATAAGCACTCTGTCTTTATCGTCGCCGTATTGTGTGGTGTTGAACCAAAGTGCATTTTCTTTTTCGTATGCCAAGCCTTTTTCTTTAAGTAGGGCAAAGCACTCTTGCACTTCATTGCTTTCTACAAGTGATTTTTCAGAAAACCAGCGATCGTGGTGTACTCTAAATTCGAGTAAATCTTTACGGATTCCCTCTGAAATGTCATTCATGCCGTATTCGTAGCACGCATCGATTCCTTCTTGCTCGGGCATATCCGTAAGGTGTGGATTTTTTTCAAGCATTTCTTTGGCAATGTCTATGATGTAGTCGCCTTTATAATAACTTTCTGGAAAAGTAGGATTTTTTCCTTTCAATTCCAAAGCTCTCAACCAGATAGAAAGTCCAAGCGTGCGCATTTGGTTGCCTGCATCGTTGATATAGTATTCAGAAGAAACCTTATGCCCAGCCTTATTCAATATTCTGATAAGACTGTCGCCTACAGCCGCACCTCTGCCATGCCCGATATGTAAGGGGCCGGTAGGGTTTGCCGATACATATTCGACAAGAATATTTCTTGGATTTTCTTGAGTGAGTGAGCCGTAAGTATCTTTTTGTTCGTTAATATGAACAAGTGTTTCCCACCAAAAAGATTTTTCAAATGTACAATTGATAAAGCCTGCTCCGGCAGCTTCAAGCTTTGCATTGGGAAGATATGTTTGCAGAGCGTTTTTTACAGTTTCGGCAATTTCTCGCGGATTTTTTTTCAGTTCTTTAGCAGAAACCAAAGCTATATTTGTTGCTATATCGCCGTGATTTTTATCTTTTGGCGATTCGATGGTTGTTTTTTGTGGATAGTCTATACCTAAATCTTTCACTGCTTTTTCCAGTGCTTGTCTGAAAATATGTGCTGCACGCATCTTTGCACTCCGTCTTTGCATTAAATATTAAATTTATTAGAAAAAGTCTAAAGAAAAAATCTCCAAATGTAAAGGAGAAATTTGTGTGTTAATAAAGGCAGTATTGTGATTTTTCTTTACATTGTAATTTTTTGTTGTTATTTTTACTCACGAAGAGTTTGCGAAAATAGTGGGGGAGGAATATATGCTGCAATCCAAAAAAACAACATACGCGATATTGGTTTCAATTGTCGGTATCGGGTTGAGTATTCTGGTACGTACCGCCTTTCTAAATCAGCCGTCTATGCTGAAGCAGTTGGATGCAGAAATATACGACTTTTTTTTGACACAACAAGCAGATAATACGCCACACCCCGTTCCTGTGATTCTTGACATTGATGAGGAAAGCTTAAGGCAATACGGGCAATGGCCGTGGAGCCGTTACCGCTTGGCGCTGCTCACTTCAACATTGTTGGAATACGGCGCATTGTCTGTTGCGCTTGATATTGTTCTTGCCGAATCGGACAGAACCTCGCCGGTGCTTATGCAAGAAGCGCTGAGGAGCGAACTTGGTGTTGAAATGGATTTTGTGAATTTGCCAGAGGGGTTGTTAGACAATGACTTACTTTTTGCGGAAAATCTTGTCGATCGCCCTATTGTATTGGGTGCGTACTTGCGTGCCGGCGAAGCAGGTGCTTTTACAGAAGAAGAGGGAGCACTATTTAACGCAAACGTTCCCAGTTCTGTCGAATTTATGTCAGAAAATGGTTTACCTGCCTCAACATATCTTGATAAACCCACAGGGGTTACCATGCCTTTGCCTGTTCTTGCAAACAATAGTAACCTTGCTTTTTTTAATGTTGATATGGATAGTGACGGAGTTGTGCGTTCTTCTCAACTTGTTGCATCAATCGGCGACAGATATTTCCCCTCACTTTCTGTAAAAGCGCTTATGCTTGCGCTTGGGCAAAATAATTTGCGCTTGAACAGTGGGGAGCATGGCTTGGAGTCAATTGTTATCGGTCCTTATGCTGTACCGCTTTCTCCAAACGGAAAAATGAATATTCCTTATCAAGGGCCGAGCAGAACCTTTCCCTATATTTCTGCGGCAGACTTACTTAATGGAGAAGTCGATCCTGCCGATGTGCAGGGCAGAATTGTGTTTATCGGAACATCGGCACCGGGCTTACTTGATATACGCGCAACACCTCTCGATAAATTCTTTCCCGGAGTGGAAGTGCACGCAAATATTGTCGATGCCATAATTTCACAAGATTTTATTATAACTCCTAATTGGACTTTTGAATTGCAGATGGCATTATTCATTCTCAACGGTATTATATGCACACTTATTTTTGCCAATGTGCGCTCAATTTATTCAATTGTCACAATGCTCGCGCTTTCTTCGGCTTATTTCTTTACTTCGTGGTACTTTTTTACTCAAGGATATTTTGTTTCTCCTTTGTGGCAGATATTACTTGTATTTTTACTTACTTTGTTTATTATGGCTTTGCGGTTTTGGTGGGAGGAGCGAGATAAGAGAAAGCTGAGAAATTTATTTTCACGTTATGTTTCCCCTGAAGTTGTTAACCGTATTGTGGAGCATGGCGACATTGCACTTACCGGTGAAGAGCGCGAAATGACAATAATGTTTACAGATTTGCGCGGCTTCACTTCCATCAGTGAAAAATTACTGCCGCAACAAATAGTTTCTTTGCTCAACAGTTATTTCACACCGATGACGGCATTGGTGAGAGATTCGGAAGGAACACTCGATAAATTTATCGGCGATGCTATTATGGCTTTTTGGAACGCCCCCCTAGACATTGAAAATCACCCACAAAAAGCCGTTGAAACAGCGATTAAAATGCTTGAAGAGCTGGAAACTATCAACATACGGCTTAAAGCTGAATTTGGTACAGAATTGAATATGGGAGCAGGTATTCATACAGGGCTTGCGTATGTGGGAAATATGGGAAGTAGCGATTTAACCTCGTATACTGTTATAGGTGATAGCGTGAACACGGCTTCTCGTTTAGAGGGCTTGTGCTCAAAATTTGGTTTTCGTATTATTCTTTCAGGCGAAACAGCAAAGCAGTGCGTAAATAATTTTATTCCGCTGGCAAATTTAAGAGTAAAGGGAAGGAAAGATCCTATTGAAATATTTACTACTTTTTCAGAAAATGAAAGAGAAAAATTCAGTGATGAATTAGAACTCTATAAAAAAGCATACGCTATATATAAAACTTGCCTTGAAAAGAAAGATAGTATATTACTTGAAGAAAGCATAAAACTTTTTGAAGAGCTTACTGAAAAATTCAGCTATAGAAATATCTATGCAGAATATCTTGAATATTGTATCGATTTGAGAACAAAAGAGCATGCATACTGGGACGGTGTTTGGACTTTAACCAGTAAATAAGCCAATAAATCCTGCAAAGGGGAAAGTATGTTTATTAAACCATGGGGTACACGCGGTTCGTGCAGTACCGTGAAATTCAATAAATTAGAGTACGGTGGCAATACTATGTGCTACCAAATACTTTCTGAGGGAGAAGACCATATAATCCTTGATGCCGGCACAGGTATTGTGGAGCTTGGCAATATACTCCCCGATACAGGGAAAATACATCTTTTTATTTCTCATTGGCACTTGGATCATGTTTTTGGACTTGGCTTTTTTAAGCCTCTTTTCACGAAAGGAAGAGAAGTTATTATATATCTGCCGCAAGGGCAAAAAGGTGCGATAGACCTTTTCTTTAATGGCGTATTCTTTCCATTAAAAATCCAACACCTCAAGTGTAAGTTGGAAATTAAAGAATTGAGTGATGAAGTTCCTGTGCAAATCGGGGAAGTTACCATCGAAACACCTCTTGTACCGCATACCGGTGTTTGTCATGCTTTTCGCATTAAATCTCCTGTTGGTGAAGCGTGTTTGCTTTCCGATGTTGAAGTCAGTAAAGATATAAAAGCTTCATTCAAGCTTATCCGCAAACTTATTAAAGATTCAAGCATAATTTTTTGCGATTCATATTTTACCGAAAGCGAATACGAAAAATCTGTCGGTTGGGGGCACACCTCCATGACAACTTGGTTTGACTTGGCACAAAACACACGTGTCAAGCATATTGTATTCACTCATCATCATATAGACAGAAGCGATGAAGAAATTGATTCTTTATACGAAGAGCTGAAACCTCTTTCTGAGGAGAAAAAAGTATTCTTCACTTTTGCCCGCGAAGGTTTGAGATATAGCGTGAAAGAGCCAAAAAATATTTATGATTTCACGCCTGTAGTCAATACTATTGAGTGGATAAATAAATTTTCGCAAGAACTTTTAGGTTATACAGATACATATATTATCTTGGATAGAATACTTCTTGAAGCTCGGCGAATAACAAAAGCAGAAGCAGGCACTGTGTATCTGGCAGAAGGGAACGAGCTTGTTTTTGCGTATACACATAACGATAAATTGTTTCCTGTAGATATTGCCAGTAAATTTTCCTATTCAAATACGCGTATTCCCATAAGTCCTAATTCTATTGCCGGCTACTGTGCGCAAAACAAACAAACGCTTTTTCTTGATAATGTTCGTGACTTTCCTAGCGATTATCCCTTCTACTTTAACGACAGTTTTGACAGGGCAACAAATTATTATACAGTGTCTATTCTCTGTATTCCTCTTTTGGGGCATAATCAAAAATTGCTCGGTGTGCTTCAACTTATAAATCGCAAAGAGCAGGGAGAATCAGTTCCTTTCCCTCGTTCGTTGACAGCAGTCGTAAATTTACTTACACTTCAGGCGGTTAACGCTATTGAAAGAGCGCACTTAATCGAAGAAATGGTTATGCGCATGCACCATATAATAGCCTTGAACGACCCGAACGAAACCGGTGGACATGTGGAAAGGGTGGGTGCTGTTACCGCGGAATTATACGCACATATTGCTCAAAATGATGCGATAAATATTGATATAAGTCGTGCTGTGCGCGGGCAAATTCGTCTTGCGGCAAAGCTGCACGATATCGGCAAAGTTGCCATTCCCAATGAAGTGCTCAAAAAACCGGGGCGCTTGAACGATGAAGAATTTGCCATTATGCGCACACATGCGGCTGTAGGTGGGGGATTATTTGAACTCACGCTTGAAACCACAGATATTTTGGCAAAAAATATCGCCTTGCACCACCACCAAAAATGGGACGGAAAGGGATATACAGGCTCGCCCGATGTGCCTATTCTCAGTGGCGAGGATATTCCGCTTGAGGCTCGTATAGTTGCCGTGGCAGATGTTTTTGATGCGCTTATCTCAAAGCGTTGTTATAAACCGGAATGGACATGGGAAGACTCTGTCAACTTGCTTCAAGTAGAAGCAGGTTCTCACTTCGATCCCAATGTTGTTAAAGCTTTTTGTGAAATTCAGGATACAATCAAAGAAATTTACGAAAAATATGCAGATTAAATAGGTATTAATTTTTAAGGATTTGGTATGAAGATTTTAATTGTCGGCTCAGGTGGGCGTGAACACGCGATTACATGGAAAATTTTACAGTCAAAATTTGTAAGCAAAGTATTTGTAGCCCCGGGAAACTGTGGAACGGGACAAATAGCGACAAATGTTCCCATTAAAGAAACGGAAATAGATAAGATTGTTGACTTTGCACTGCAAAATGAAATAGCTCTTGTAGTTGTTGGGCCGGAAGTTCCTCTTTCACTTGGCTTGAGTGATGCACTGACCGAGAAAAAAATTGCTTGCTTTGGACCGTCAAAGGCGTGTGCAATGCTTGAGTCAAGTAAGTCTTTTGCAAAAGAAATTATGCTTGCCGCACAAGTACCTACAGCTTTCGCACAGGTCTACGATAATATAGCCGATGCTCTTGAATACGTGCTTGAAAAGCAAGCACCACTTGTTGTTAAAGCCGATGGCTTGGCGGCAGGAAAAGGTGTTATCGTGGCACAAACTCAGCACGATGCCGTTGATGCTTTAGAGCAAATGTTTGACGGCGCTTTCGGTGAAGCAGGCGCAAAAGTTGTTATCGAAGAATTCTTGGAGGGTGAAGAAGTTTCATTACTCTGTTTCTGTGATGGTGAAAATGCTCTTCCGCTTCCCTCAGCACAAGACCATAAAACAATAAATGAAGGCGATGTAGGCTTGAATACCGGCGGTATGGGCGCGTATTCTCCCGCGCCGATTTTACCCGATGATAAATTAGAGGAAGTGACGGATATTGTTGTGCGCCCCATTCTTAAAGAAATGAAAAAGCGCGGAACACCCTTTGTCGGTATTCTCTATGCAGGGCTTATGATGACAAAGGACGGCCCAAAAGTTATTGAATATAATGTACGTTTTGGCGATCCCGAATGTCAACCCTTACTTATGCGTCTTGAATCAGATTTAGTGCAAATTCTCTTGCTGTGCGCCCAACAAAGATTAAACAATACTTCTTTGCTTATAGACCCGCGTTCCGCACTCGGTGTTGTTATTGCCGCAAAAGGTTATCCTGAAGAATATCCCAAAGGCATGGAAATTCAAGGAATTGAAAATGCTGAAGCAAATATTGACACCAAAGTTTTCCAAGCCGGTACAAAGGATGAAGAGGGCAAAATTCTTGCCAATGGCGGACGTGTGCTTTGTGTGACTTCAATGGGAAATACCCTTAAAGATGCGCAAACAAAAGCGTATGAAGCCGTCGATAAAATTGTGATGGAAAATGCTTATTATAGAAGAGATATTGGTAATAAAGGTTTGAAATCATAAAAGGAATATT
>CAYJPB010000001.1:12574-49812 GCA_964371955.1 uncultured Desulfovibrionaceae bacterium
ATTATGAAGAAATATATTGTTTCACTCTGTTTTCTTGTTGTTTGTTTAAATGTTCCGCAAGCCTTTGCGCAAGACTTTATTGCGGCAATGCAAAATACGTACAGTAATATGACTAGCTTTGAGGCGGATTTTTCACAAGAGCTGTATCATAGAGAGAGTCAACACACGCAATATAGAAGCGGTGATTTTTATTTTCAAAAGGAAATGTTTATCCGTTGGGAAACCACCGAACCTGATGAAGAGCTGTTTATTGTAAATCCTCAAGCCGTGTGGAACTATATTCCGGACGAGGAAATTGCCTATAAATATAGTGCCGACCTTGCTGTACAATCGCACAACATTCTTTCTGTTATCACGGGAAATACTCCTATAGATAGAGATTTTGAAGTCGAAGTGCAGGCAGATGTCACAGAAAATGGCGAACGACTGCACTTTATAAAAATCTACCCCTTTGAGCCGACTATCGATCTTACAGAGGCGCATGTGTGGATCAATGCCGAAACTAATTATATTACAGCCGCAAAGGTTTATGATTTTTACGGCAATACAAATTATATCCGTTTCAACAATTATAGAATTAATCCATCGATGGATACTGCCATTTTCTCTTTTACTCCACCCGCAGGTATTGATGTTGAAGACCATAGCAATACGGAAGGTATTACAGTGAGAGGCCTAACGCAATAGTTTATGAAAATATCTCTACAGTCATTCGGAAAAAAAATTAAAGATAATCTCAACGACCTTAGCGGTGTAGACAGAGAAGAGCAAGAATCTCCTCTGCTTACAATGCTCCCTGCGCTTATGCATGCGAGCATACAGCCAGAAGGAACAGTTCTTTCACGCTTGGTTGATGAAATAACAAAGCAAGATAGGCATAGTCTTGTCGATCATTGCCTTGCTCTTATGGCGTGTGCAATTGCCGAAAGGGAAAATCTTACTTTATACGATTATGAAGATATTCTCACAAAATGCAAAGAATTATTCGATGACGAAGCCTTGAGCATGCGATTTCAGGCAAAGTTGCACAGCGCTCTTTTGAGTGACTACAGCACAGAGCAAGCACGTGCGAATGTGCTGAATAACTTCCGCGTATTCCTTGCAGAAAACACGTATTCACAGAAAATTACAAAAGATTTTCTTGATGCACTCTATGCAGCGCTTTTTGATTTGTCTTTACAAAAGCAAAGAGAAAAGTTCAACATTCCTTCGCGGTTTTTTGAAGAAGTTGAGTTATTGTTTATGGAATACGACGTGCAAAAGCAAAGAGAAAAATTGCTTTCACAAGGAAAGGATATGCAATCTTTTTTTCGCTTTCAAGGTGATTTTTTACCGAAAATTCCAAAAAATCTTCCTCTTATAGATACTTTGAAGCGCACGACAGACAATGTTCCAAAAAATTTGTTTTCATTCGCAAAAAAGCAAGAATCAGATTTACCTTACGAAGCAGAACTTTCAAAACTTCAAGAATACGCCCTTTGCTTCCGTGATACGGTTGTACTTGAACAAATAAGCGCATTTCGTAACCTCCTTATACCGCAAGATTTTCGCATTGTCTTCTTAGGAGAGGGGAAAAGAGGAAAAAGCTCGCTTATCAATGCACTGCTTGGCGAAAGAATATTGCCGACAAAAGCCATTATTCCCGAAACGGGAACTTTGGCGGAATTGTACTACTCTAAAGAAAATTGTTATGAAATCGAATGGATAGATGAACAAGCCTATGAAGAGCTGGAGAAAATTCTTTATACGGAAGAGTCGAATATATTATTAAAAAGAAAATTTGAAAATTTACAAAAAATCTTTACAAATAAAGAATTATTTGAAAACTTGCAAAATATAACAATCTCAAAATCCGAAGAACTTTCTGATTTTATTTCGGCAGACGGGCTTTACACAGCGCTTATAAAGAAAGTTCGTATGGGGGTGAACAGCGAAAATATCCCCAAAGGTATACTTATTGTCGATACGCCGGCTATAAACGCGAGCGACCCATTCTATCATGTGCTCACCCACGACGAGGCGCTTAGAGCCGACTGTATTGTAATGCTTCTTGATTCAAGAAAACCGGATAGCTATAGCGAGATAATGGCATTGAAAGAGCTCACAAAAAAAGGAAGAGCCATAAAAATCATCGGTGTTCTCACGCATCCCCCCGAAGCACATTACGAAAGAGAGCTAGCAAAGCAAAGAGCTCTTGAAACACTGCAAGAAGCCACACGAGAGGTTGAATCAATTGAACTTGTTGATGTTTTTATTTTCAACCCGAATATAGTTTTGCAAACGCACGAGCAAAATGCATCACTGCTAGCGCATGTGCATAAACAAAATTTTGATGCCGAATACCTCAACTTTCTTGCGGCTATCACAAAAATTATCAAGGAAGATATTCATACCTCCATTTTTAATGAGAGAATTGAAACAACTTACTCGCATCTTGTGAGTTTTGTAGAGAGCAATAAGCAAGAACTTAGCAAACAGTATGCAAAAAATTTACCGAGTTTCGAGCATGTTAAGTTTTTAGCTAGTCATTCCAGTAGATTGGTGTTGGCAACAGAAAAGTATGCCGAGCATGCCCGTTCTTTGGTGATGACTGTTGTGCACGACATTGAAACATGGCGCAATAAGGCAGAAAGAGCGATACTCTTACTCGAGGAGCGTATTGTTTTGCATCTTTCAAAAGCAATGCGCCAACATGCTGACAGTTTGGGAAATAATTTTGCAAAAGAACAAGAATGGCAGACTTTTGACGAAGAAGAAAGTGTGGCTATTGTAAAATCACTTCTTGATGATTTCATGGCAGAACAAAGAGAAGATTTACAAGCGTGGGAAACAAAAATTCAATTATTCAATGATAATATGCAAGAAATTACGCTTGAATGTGTTGAGCAGATACAAAAAGTTTCAGAAGAAATACATGTACTTTTCACAACAAATTCAAAAATTGACCACGTTCTTGTACAAACAGCGGCGCATATGAATCGCCTCACCCTCTTTTTGGGCGGTGCCGGAACAGGTTTACTGGCAAGTTCGGGCATTT
Organism: uncultured Desulfovibrionaceae bacterium; assembly: GCA_964371955.1. Lineage (GTDB taxonomy): Bacteria > Desulfobacterota > Desulfovibrionia > Desulfovibrionales > Desulfovibrionaceae > CAYJAZ01. The sequence continues at coordinate 15,612 of CAYJPB010000001.1, forward strand.
TTAATGCTTTAGCTTTAGGCACGGCAACATTTGCCTTTCTCACAACACCCATTGTTATTCCGACGGCTTTGCTTATAGGGGCAACGGCGTATGCATTGCGCTCTTTTGCAAACCCGCAAAAACGCAAAGAATACTTTTTGCAAAAGAAAGAAGCAAAAGTACGTGAATTTGCTAAAACTATTTCGCAAGATTTTAGTGTGCAATTAGAGCAAATTCAAAATGAGCTTTTTCTTGCTTACGCACAGGCTGTACATAAATCTCTTGCGCCTGCACTTGAAATTATGGCCAGTGAAGCCGTGAATATTCATTTGTATTTACAAGTCATAGAAAAACAACAATTATCGAGTCAATAATGCACCACACAAGAGCTTCACGAAATATACGAATGGCGATAAGCTTTATCGCATTGTTCTGCTTGCTTTTTTTTGCCGCGCTTTGGGCTTTTTCAGCCGGGGCATATACTATATCACCCGGTGAAATTGTAGATGTAGTCTTTAAAGGGATAGGCTTAGGAAACGGAGAAAATGTTCAAGAAATTCAAGAAACTATTGTCTGGAAAATACGTGCACCCCGAATTGTGCTTGCTGTTTTGGTAGGAATTGCGCTTTCCTCAGCGGGTACATGCTATCAAACAGCCTTTAGAAATCCACTTGTAGAGCCGTATATCTTAGGTGTTTCTTCGGGTGCCGCGCTTGGTGCCGCGCTTGCAATCGTCTATCCATATACTTTCGGGAATGTGCAGATAATGGCTTTTGGTGGTGCATTATTTGCGGTTGTTCTTGTGCATCTGCTTGCCACACGTAATAATGAACGCTCGCCTGTCACGCTTGTTTTGGTGGGTATAATTGTTGGAGCGTTATTCACGGCTGTGGTGAGCGTGTTGAAATATATTGCACCCGATACAGCCTTGCGTGAACTCACTTTTTGGACTATGGGCGGGTTTTATCATGCCGCTTGGAGTGATGTAACAGTCAATGCGCTTGTGGTATTGCCTTCTTTTGTGCTTATTTGGCTTGTCACTTGGAAAATGAATGTGCTTTCTTTGGGTGATGAAGAGGCGCAAAGCCTTGGCATTGCACCGGGACGCTTGCGCATGTATATTCTTATACTTGCGACATTAATTGCATCTGTGTGCGTGGCGAGTGTAGGGATAATAGCATGGGTTGGGCTTATGATGCCACATGCCGCACGCTTTTTGTTCGGGCAAGACAACCGTTTTGTTCTGCCTGCATCTGCTCTGATGGGGGCAATATATATTTTGATTTGCGATACTTTGGCAAGAACTCTCACAGATGCGGAAATACCCATAGGTATAATCACCTCAATTCTTGGTGCTCCTTATTTATTGTGGCTTCTGAGAGCAAAAGGAGCAGAACTTTATGAACGCTAATATCAATAATATCCTTGAAGTTGAGCGTATATCATACCGCTATCCATCAAGCACTTCGCCCGTAATAGACGATCTTTCTTTTACATTAAATACAAATTCTTTGTGTGGTTTACTTGGGCCGAACGGTTCTGGAAAAAGCACGCTGTTTCGCTGTTGCATGAACTTTTTGAAAATTCAAGAAGGCAGTATACGAGTGTGTAGTGAAGATGTGCGTTCACTTTCGCCCTCACGCTTGGCAAAGCTTATTGCCTATGTGCCGCAAGAACATAAACAGCCTTTTCCCTTTCTTGTGGAAGATATGGTGCTTATGGGACGAACAAGCCGAATGAAATCTACGATAAAACCAAAGAAAGAAGATGTGGAAGTAGCGGAAAAATGTATGGAAAAAGTGGGTATAAGCCATCTCCATCACAGAGCTTTTAATCAGCTAAGCGGTGGGCAAAGACAACTTGTGCTTATTGCTCGGGCTTTAGCACAAGGAAGCCCAATAATGCTTCTTGATGAACCCTCCTCAGCGCTTGATTTCAGCAATCAAATTCTTTTGTGGCAACGCCTTGACGAACTCGCAAAAGAGGGTATTGCAATCTTGGTTTGCTCGCACGACCCGAATCACATTCTTTGGTTTTGTTCAAACACGCTTGTACTCTCGAAAGGCAAACTCATCGCGCAAGGTCACCCACACGAATTACTTACACAAAATGTGTTTTCACAAATTTATAATATGGAATTTGATAGTTTAAAAGTAAATAATACTTTTATGATATATCCACGACACACAGCTTAACAAAAAAGCCTCGATTTTTCAGTCGAGGCTTTTCTCATTTATTATACAGTTGAGATATTAATATTGCGCCCAGCCACCGCCGAGTGCACGGCAGATATTCACAACGGTTGAGAGCTGGTTTGCTCTTGCTTCAGCAAGTTGAATTTCAGCTTCAAAGAGAGAGCGTTGCGCATCGAGAACTTCAAGGTAAGAAGCATAGCCGTTATCGTAGCGGATTTCTGCTAGCTCAACCGCGGAAGTGAGTGAGCGAACGATATTTTCAAGCGAGTGAACAACATTTCCGATATTTTCTTGTACGGAAAGGGCAGTACGTACTTCTTTGAAAGCCGTTTGCACTGTTTGTTGATACACAAGCGCCGCTTCACGCATAGCAGATTCGCTGATTTCAATATTACTTGAAATTCTGCCTGCTTCAAATATCGGCGTTGTCAAACCACCGCCAACGCTCCATAAACCTGCATTTCCGTCAAAAAGTTGATTAAGTTCTGTGGACTGCAAGCCAAGAGCGCCTGTGAGAGAAATTGAGGGAAACCAATGTGCTTTGGCGACGCCAATTTCAAAGTTTGCAGCTCGAAGTGAAGCTTCTGCGGCAAGAATGTCGGGGCGACGTGCAAGAAGTTCGGAGGGAATACCCTCGGGCAATTGTGGTGCTGAATTGATTTGTGTGAGTGTGTTACCACGTGCTACATGTGTATCGAAGATTTGCGCCGGTGATTCGCCCATAAGCACTTGCAAAGCGGTTTCGGCATTATCTATTTGGTAGGTGAGCGCATAAATTGAAGTTTGTACAGTATCTACTTCTGTGGAAGCACGCAAATAATCAAGCTCGTTTATGAGTCCTTCACTATATTGCGCGGTGTAAATGCGTAAAGATTCTTCACGCGTGGCAAGTGTGCGGTAAGATACGGCAAGTTGTTCGTCAAGCGAGAGGAGGGTAAAATAGGCATTGGCAACTTCAGCAACCATCATTAAGCGCAAAGCTTGGTGATTGTATTCTGCAGCGAGTAATTGCTCAAGTGCGGCGCTGTTTGCATTTCTGTATTTACCCCAAAAATCCAGTTCCCATGCGGCTTGAAAGCCAAGTGAAAAGCTTGATGTTGGCGCAGGCACAAGAAATGAAAGCATTGGGGGCACATTTTCATAAGGTTGTTGGGTAGACTGTGAACGCCCCACTGATGAAGTTCCTACAGCTTGCGGATAGAGGTCGGCATGGGTTACGCCGGCATAGGCACGAGCTTGGTTCACGCGTTCAGCCATGATTTTTAAGTCGTAATTATTTGTTAATGCCGTTTCAATAAGGCTATTCAAAACAGGATCGTTAAATCGTGTCCACCATTGATCGTTAATGTTCTCGGCAGTATTGGGATAGCCCGACCATTCCGTCGGTAAGTCGAGTTCGGGACGGACATATTCCGGAGCGAAAGAACACGCCGAAATCATGAATGAACCAAGTAGAATGAGTGAAAGTTTTAGAGAGTGGAGGGTGTTAGATTTCGTCATTTGTTGTTTCTCCTGTAATATCGTCTGAGTTATTTTCTTGAGTATTGCTTGAAGCTTCGCTGCTTGTATGCTCTTCTTTTTTTGAGAATTTTGCCGAAATATTCATAACCAAGGTATAGAAGTAGGGCACGAAGAGCGGTGCAAGAACGGTTGCGCATAGCATACCTGCAATAACTGTCAAACCTATTGTTACTCGGCTTGCCGCGCCGGCTCCACTGCTTATTGCAAGCGGTACACAGCCTAATATAAAGGCGAGTGAAGTCATTACAATCGGGCGGAAGCGCAAATGAGCCGCTTCAATTGCTGAATCGAGAATGCTTTTTCCGTTTTTATGTAAGTCTGTGGCAAATTCAACAATCAAGATGGCATTCTTTGAAGCCAAGCCTATAAGTGTGATGATGGCAACTTGTGTATATACACCATTGTCAAGCCCTACAAGCCAGTTCACGCCGATTGCTCCAAACACAGCAAAAGGTACGGCAGACAATACGGAAAGCGGAAGCGTCCATCTTTCGTATTGCGCGGCAAGAATGAGCAATACCATGATGAGTGAAAGCCCGAACACAGCAAAGTTTGTGCCACCTGTAGCTTTTTCTTGGTAAGAAGTGCCCGACCATGCAATTGTATAGCCCTCCGGTAATTCGCTTGCCGCCAAGGCTTCAAGTGCGTCTAAGGCTTGCCCCGAGCTGTAGCCTGTAGCAGGATTACCTGTAACACCTGCGGCGGTGAAGCCGTTAAAGCGTTCAAGCGTTGCCGGCCCTGAATCAACTCGCGTTGTGATGAGAGTTGTAATGGGAATCATATTGCCGTCGGCATTGCGTACATAGAGTTTTTCAATGTCGTCGGGATGGATGCGTGCTTCTTCTTCGGCTTGCATCATAACTCTAAATGTGCGGCCTAAATAATTGAAGTCATTTATATAGGCCGTGCCTAACGTGCTTGCTAAAGTGGTGAACACGTCAGAAACATTCACACCCAAGGCACGAGCATTTTCTCTGTTCAATTCTATGAACAAGCGAGGTGAATTTATGCTGAACGTTGAAGAAACTTGAGAAAGTTCAGGGCGTTCGTTTGCTTTTGCAATAAAGTCACGCGTTACATCTGAGAGTTCTCTCACATCGCCGCTCACACTTTGGATAAACATCGTGAATCCGCCTGTATTCGACATACCCATAATAGGCGGTGGATTGAAAGGAAGCACTTGTGCGTTTTCTTCTTGCAAGCCAAGCATGTAGAGTTGCATAATAAAGTGTTGCAAATCAAAGCCGATTTCCGCTCTTTTTTTCCAATCTTCCAAAACGATAAATAAAGCAGCGGAGCTTGAGCTCATGGAATTGTTGATAAGGTTAAAGCCGGCAAGACTTACCACATCTTCAACACCTTCCATGTGCATAATTTGCTCTGATACTCTGCGTGTGACATCGTCGGTAGGACTGAGCGAAGAACCGTCAGGCAATTGAATAATAGCAAGAACATAGCCTTGATCTTCGTCCGGTACAAGCCCCGTAGGAACAATGTTGAAAAGATGAATGGTTGCATAGCAGACCACAAGAAAGAGTGCGATTGTCAAGAGGCTTGATTTAATCAAACGGCGCACAATTGCTGTGAAGCCGTGTGTCACTTTATCAAAGAATGCGTTAAAGGCCCTGAACAATGCATTCGGCTCGTGCTTTTCTCTTTTGAGTAAAATAACGCACAAAGAGGGCGTGAGCGTGAGGGCAACCACACCCGAAAGCACTACGGAAATGGCAATGGTGATGGCGAATTGTTGATACATAAGTCCCGCAAAGCCGCCAAGGAAAGCAACAGGAACAAAAACCGAACACAAAACAAGCACAATGGAGATAACCGCACCCGTCACCTCGTGCATGGCTTTTGATGTGGCTTGCCGCACCGTGATGCCTTTTTCCGATTCTAAAATACGTTCAACGTTTTCCAAAACAACAATGGCATCATCCACAACAATACCGATGGCAAGCACCAGCCCGAATAGTGTCAAAGTATTTATTGAAAAACCAAAAAGCATCATGCCCGCAAATGTACCCACAATAGAAACAGGTACGGCAATACAAGGAATAAGTGTTGCACGCCAGTTTTGTAAGAAAAGGTACACAACCAAGAACACCAATACCATGGCTTCGGCAAGAGTTTTGATAACCTCTTCAATGGAAATGCGAACAAATATTGTTGTATCGTATGGAATGTCGTATTCAATACCATAAGGGAAGTTTGCCGCCAACCTTTCCATTTCCGCTTCCACCAAAGAAGCTGTTTCTAAGGCATTTGCGCCGGGAGCAAGATAGATAGAAATAGGTATCATCGGAGAGTTGTTGACATAGGAAGTGAAGTCATAAGTAACTGCTCCAAGTTCTACTTCAGCAACGTCACCAAGACGGAGCACACCACCGTTCTCATCACTTCTTATGATGATATTTTTAAATTCTTCTGCCGAAACAAGTCTGCCTTGGGCATTTATTTGCCAAGTAATTTCTAACGAATCAGGCGAGGGCATTTGTCCAAGCGAGCCTGCGGCGTATTGCGCATTTTGTTCTTGTACGGCCGCCATTATGTCTGTGGGGTTTAGCTGGAAAAATTCTAATTTTTCGGGGTCAAGCCAAATACGCATGGCATAATCTTTTGCACCTATAATCTGTGCATCACCGACACCACTGATACGCTTTAAATTGTCTATAATATTGATTAATGCATAGTTACTTAAATAAATTGAATCGTAAAAATCGTCTGTTGAACTAATTGTAACAAATTGCAAAATTGAAGTAGAGCTTTTTTTCACTGTCACGCCGTAACGACGCACATCTTCCGGTAAGGAGTTGAGTGCCGCTTGCACACGGTTGTTAACGTTGATTGTAGCAATGTCGGGATCGGTACCGAGTTCAAAGCTCACATTAATATTGATAAAACCCGAAGCTGTTGTTGTGGTTGACATATAGATCATGTCATCCACACCGTTTATTTGCTGTTCAAGAGGGCTTGCCACGGTTGCAGCCTGTGTTTCGGGTGTTGCGCCGGGGTATTGTGCCTGAACGGAAACTACCGGCGGAACAAGGTCGGGATATTGCGCAATGGGAAGCACGCGTATGGCAAGTATACCCGCAAGCATAATAAACAAAGAGATAACTGTGGAAAGCACAGGTCTTTTTATAAAGAATGTTTCTTTGTACTGCTCTTTATTTATTTGCACATTATTATTTGTGTTGTTTTCTTGCATTGTCTGCTCCTATTGCGCGTTTGCATTGTCGGAAGCATTGCTTGCGTTTGCAGAAGTTGCATGTTCAGCTATTTCTTCAGTAGGGTAGTCAACATAATTAACATGTACTTCCGCACCCGGATGAATTTTTGAAATGCCTTCAAGAACAACTACATCACCCTCGGTCAAGCCGTCTGAAATAAGGAATAAATCTTCAATAGGATCGCCAAGTGTTACAGCTTTAAGCGAAACGGTATTATCTTCACCTACAACATACACCATTGTGCCGTTTGCGGTATACAAAATTGAGCTTTGCGGAAGTACCATAGCATCAATAAGCTCTGCCGCTTTAAAGCTTATGCTTGTATACATATTAGGTATAAGCAGATTATCCGGATTTGGAAATTCAGCTCTTGCTTCGATAGCATTTGTGAGTGGATTTACTTGTGTGTCGATTTCACTCAATGTGCCCGTGTGTCCATAGGCTTCCCCGTCCATCATGGTGATTGTTGCGCTTGTGCCGATATCTGAAATTGTGGCTTGTCCCATGTCTTGAAGACGTCCAAGACGAGTAATCACCGTGCCCGGGAATGAAAATTTTACATACATTGGATCGATTTGGTTAATAACAGTGAGCAATGAACCTTGTGCATCCGCCGTGATAAGGCTACCTTCATTTCTGGCATCTAAACTTGTAAAGCCTGAAATCGGCGCTGTTACGTGTGTGTAGCCAAGCATGATTTGCGCTTCATTTACAGCCGCTCTTTCTGCCTCAACATTTGCTTGTGCTGTTTGAAAGGCAGTTTGTGCATTATCTCTGTCACGCTGAGAAACCGCATTTCTCGCGTAAAGTGAGGCAATTCTTTCATTTTCAGTTTGCGCATTGTCAAGCGAGGATTGTGCTTGCGCAAGAGCCGCCTGCGCCTGATCGAGAGCGGCTTGTGCTTGACTTGGGTCTATTTCAAACAGGAGTTGCCCTTTTTCTACATATTCGCCTTCGGTATAATGTCTTGTAAGGAGAATACCCGTAATTTGTGCTCTCACTTCAACGGACAAATATCCCATAGTTTGACCCATATATTCACTCATAATGGGGAATGTTTGGGGTTGTATGGCTATGGCGGTTACTTCTGTTGGGGGTAATTGGGAGGCTTGCTGTGCTGATTGATCGCTGTTGCAGGCAGTTAAAAAAGTGAATGCGCAAAGCAACGCTACCGTTAAACTTAGGTTTATTCTTTTTCTCATAACACTTCCTCAAATTTTTATTAGCAATGTTTTTTTATACTTTTTAACAAAACGTGTATACTATATTCTTAGTAAATATAATACTACATAAAACGGACAGGTGTTTTGTGTCAAGTTAATAATCTTGATGAAAACCTAGGCGAAAGTAGATTTACAAGGAAAAAGTAAGGATAAAAATAAAAACCACCGTCAAAATAATGCGGTGGTTTTAAATAAGGTTTAGTGATAGTTGAGAGCGGTATAATACACTTCTCGACAATGTGATGACATTATTGTATGGGAGCTTTAGGATATTTTCTTTGTTGCTTTTGTAATAAAAGTTTTTGCAAAACGGGGTCTTCGTCTTCCGTTGGTTGCTTGAGAGGTTGATCTGCTACGGCAAGATTATATAAATCTTCGGTCTCGTCAGCAAGTTGTGCATTGATTGTTTCAAGTGGAGAAGCTTGTTTTGAATTTTCATACATATCACGAACATCTCGTGAATCTCTTTCAAAAACAATGGCTGTGCCGAAACAGGAAAAGAATTTACTTCCATCGGGATGGAAAGCAACATTTTCGCTATAGCCGATAATCGCTTGACCGCCCTTATTTTGTGCCATTGCAGCCATGCCAAAGAAAGCATCGTCGGCATCGAAGCCACGGCAACACACCAAACCTAAAACCTTTGCGATTTTTCTATCGGAAATTTCTTGCGTTGTCACTACCGGAAATCTGCCAAGCCTGAAAAGTTCTTTTACTTTTTCAATGCTTGATGTTTGCGCTTGTTGCTTAGCCTTTTTGTCTGATTTTTCGTTACCCAGTAAAAAAAACATATTTTCTCCTCCTTAGCGGAACGTCATTCTGATTTGTTTTTTCTGCTCCGCATACAAAAACTTCAGTGCACATTTTCCGCGGAACGTCAAAATTTTATTCATAAGAATTATCTATGTTTTTCTTATTGCAAAGAGCGTGCCAAAATTTTTTGACACCCCTTAAATTCGCGTGTATATTTCAGAAGTTTTCCAGCCAACAGAGCGAGCTTGCACTCTTTTTGTAAGATTTCTGGGTGAGCTTGCCTTGCTTCTTTCTTCGTCAATGAGCGCGTCAATTTCTTCGCTTGTGGATTTATGCGCTTCGCTTGGGGCGGAAAGAACCACCGTTATTTCTCCGAGAAGAGTTTCTAACTTGTCTTTGTGGAGTGTATAGTCGGCAAGTTCAAAATTATAAAATTCTTCATGGATTTTTGTGAGTTCACGGGCAATGCATACCGTGCGATTTCCCAAAATTGCGTGGCACACAGCAAGCGTTGAATAGAGCCTATCCTTTCTTTCAAAAAAGATAAGTGCTGTTTTAATTTGTGCAAAGGGCGAAAGCGTGTGTTCTATATCCGCCTGAGCTCTGGGTAAAAAACCAAGAAAACTAAAAGGCAAAGGTGCAATGCCGGAAGCGGCCAATGCAATAATGGGTGCGCACGCGCCGGGAATTACCGTGAGAGGAATAGATTCACGGCGACATTCTTGAACAAGCAGATAGCCGGGATCTGAAATAACAGGCATGCCTGCATCAGAGATAAGTGCCACACAGTTTCCTTCCCGCAACTTTCGGAGAATAAGCGGTATCTTTTCCTTTTCGTTATGTTCATTAAAAGAAAAAATATCCTTTGTGGACAAACTTGCTCTACTAAGGCTGAGATGTGCTCTTTTTGTGTCTTCGGCAAGAATAAAATCTACATTTTCGAGTATATATTTTGCTCTTTGCGACATGTCTTCGCTATTACCGAGAGGCATGGCAACCAGATAAAGAGTGCCCTTATTGAGCGCTGTAGTTTGGGTAATATTCAAGTGTGTAGTCTCCCTTTGGGTGAACGGTGATAGCTATAAAATCGAGTTGTGCAAGGTTTTGTGCTTGAGGGTGATTTAAATACCATAGTTCTACAAGTTTTTCTAAATTTTCTTTTTTCTTGTGTGTCAAAGTTTCGCGTGTGGACACAATAGCTTGGCTTGTACGTGTTTTTACCTCGACAAAGTGGATAATATTGTTTTTTATGGCTATGATATCTATCTCAAGTCGTCCTATTCGCCAATTTCTTTCTAGAATATGAAAATCATGAGCGAGCAAATAGTCAACAGCTCTGTTCTCGCCTTTTTGCCCTGTATCAAGATGTTTTGCCATAGTTTACCTCGTACGCAAATGTCGAACATATTCCAAAAGTATATTCTCTTTCTTAAGAAGCAAATAGCGTGCATTAAATTAAATTGCAAGCTTTTTTGGACTTGCAATTAATTAAGAAATTTGCTAGTTTTTAGAAAAAGTTTAGAAATAATTTAACTTTGGAGAGCTTCATGGGGCCATCAATGTATAGGGTGCATATTTCACGTTCTGCACTTGAGCACAATATTAATGTTCTTGCAAAAAATGTTGTGTCTTATTTTCCCGTGATAAAGCATAATGCCTATGGGCATGGGCTTGTGAATGTTGCGAAACTGTGTCTTTCGTATCCTGTTGCAAACAAGCTTGCCGGCTTTGGTGTGGGCACGGTGCAAGAAGCCATAGAATTGAGAAAAAGCGGTATCAATCAGAAAATTTTGGCTCTGCTCGGCGAAATCCCTTTGAGTGATTGGGACGATATTGCGCAAGCAAAAGAGCATAATATTATTCTGTCCGTTCACGATAAAGAAGGCTTGAAGCGTGCTGTTGAGAACAATATTTCTTTTGCAATAAAGTGGAATACGGGTATGAATCGCTTCGGCTTTACGGAAGCTGAACTTCCTTATGTTCTTGAATTTGGAAAATAAAAATGCGAAGCTTGAAATAAGCTTTTCACATCTTGCGATGGCGGATATTCTTTCCTCAGACGGAATTACCTGCTCACAAGAGCAAATAGCGATGTTTAATCGTGTAACGCAAAGGCTCAAAGAAAAATTTCCGAACATCAGTTCTTCATTGGGGCAGAGTGCACATATTCTTACAACAAAAGAGGCGATTGCTGATATTTCTCGCCTCGGAATTTCAATGTATGGGGCAAATCCTTTTTATGGAACTGCATGGGAAGAACACGGACAAGGATTAATGCCCGTTATGTCTGTAAGTGCTCCTATCTTAACAATTCGTGATGTGGAAGACGGGTGCGGTGCGGGCTATGGGCTTGAACCAAAAATGAAAGGCAAAAGAAAAATTGCGGTTGTGGGCATTGGATACAGTGATGGCTATAGGCGTTCGCTTGTTTCAAAAGCGCATGAAATAACTCCGATACATGGCTTGTTTAATGGAAAGCGTGTGCAAAGAGTGGGTAATGTGTGCATGCAAGTGAGTTTTTTTGATATTACAGGTTGTGAGGCAAAAGTCGGTGATAGGCTTTATGTGCTTGGCGGAACGGGTAAAAATACAATAAGCTCCGATGAATTGGCAGCATGGTGGGATACCATTGCTTATGAACCCTTGTGCCAAATGGGTAGAACAGATAACAATGAAATTATTGATTAAACAATTGGAGTAGATATGAGTCAGAAAAAAAATAATGAAGATAAATTTATGCCAAAATCAACGGCATACCTTTCTATTGCTTTAGCTCTTTTTATAGGTATTTTCATAGGAACATACTTTGGACCGAACACAGGCAGTCAAAGTAATGAAATTCAAAGACAAGTGCTTGGTTCAAGCGGATCAACAAATGCCAACAATTCACTTCTTGAGCAAATTGAAGTGTATGAAGCAAATGTTGCCGAAGATCCGACCAATGCCAACGATTGGGGAACATTGGGCAACCTTTATTTCGATGCACACATGCACGAAGAAGCCATTGAAGCGTATCAACAATCTCTCTCCTTAGCTCCAAATAATGTAGGCATTATAACGGATATGGGCACAATGTACAGAGCAGTTGGAAATTTTGAAGAAGCGCTTGCAGCGTATGACAGAGCTCTTGCCATCAATCCCGATCATCAGCAATCACGCTACAATAGAGGGATTGTGCTTACATATGATTTGGGAAGAACACAAGAAGCGATAAACAATTGGAAAATATTTATGCAAAAATTTCCTAATGCTTTAGCGCCTGACGGACGTACCATGGCAGTGTATATTGAGGAATTAGAAAATCAATCAACAAATTAGAGTAGTCTATGCAAACCCAACGTATTTTTATTCTTTGTCTGTTATGTTTTTGTTTTGCACACACGGCTTTGGCGCAAGATGTAGTTGAGCCACCGCAAAATCTTGTACCCATCACCATTATTGATGAAGCGGCATCGGTAATCAGTACCGTGCCTCAAGTTGCGGTTGAGGATATTTCCTTGCCCTATCCTTTGCTGAATAATATAGAATACTATATTGACGAAGAAGCAAGAATGACAATAGAAAGTGTAAGCAATAATGCGCTTGTTTCGACTTTTGCACCGTATAATGCACTTTCATTGCCGAATACTCAAGGGCTTGTGTGGTTACGCATGAGTTTTGACGCTTTTTCTGTTCTGTCTGACGATATTTTTCTTGACTTAGGCGATAATCTTCAAGGTTGGGTGAATGTGTGGTATAGCACAGAAGATTCTTCGCAATATACAAGTCTTGCAAAGGATGAAAATAATCTTTACTCCCTTGATGCTCTTGTTGAAGGGGGTGAAATATATATTGCTATAGAGGGCTTGCCGAGTCTTTGGTTTTCTCCTCAATTGAGAAGTCCCGAACCTGTTTTAGAGGATTTACTGCGCGTAGGGCTTTTTGCGCTTATTGCTGTTTTGTCATTATTATGTTTTCTTCGTTCGATATTTGAAAAAAGCGATTGGAGATTTTGGGGCGCTTTGTTTGGAGCATTTGCGCTTGCCGTAGCCTATTTAGGAATTCCCGCAACGCCAAAAGGACAACTTATTCCCTCTGATATGTTTTCAATTTTCGCTTTAGCAGGAACACTATTCTCACTTTCAATGCTCGGCAGATACTCTATGGCTTTGCCTTACAATGCAAAACGAGTAGACTTTTTCTTCTTGTTGATGGGCGTATTGGGTGTATTTACCGCACTTATTCCATTTGTTGCACAATTTTCTTGGCTTGTGCGCTATGTTGAATTATGGCAATTATGCGCCGCCGTGCTCTTATTGCCGACGATGTATCTTATGACACAGTCAATTAGGGCAAGCGCGCGCTATTTTCTTATTCTCTTGGCATTGATTGTCAGTGGAGCAATTGCTTTATTGGGTATAGGAGGAAGTGTTGAAACACCTTTTTGGGCGCTTATCCCGCATATGGGTTTGGCGTTTGCACTTTTTATTGTATGGGCAAGCCCTAAGATAAAACGGAACGGTGCAAACAGAGGTTCGTCTTCTCGTAAAACAACGGTAAATATAACGGAATCTCTTTCTGATGACGATGATGAGGATGCTCTTGATACAAATGTGAATACAGTTTTTAGAGAGGGCTCAACTGTTGTTGGTGAGCCCTTGCCTGTCAACAACGGAAAAGTTGATGAAAAGCAGTCTTCACGCCCCATTCTTATGCCTCTTGTTATAAAAGATACTCCTCCACAAACGCTAATCGAGCCTATTGCCATTCACAATATTGTTGATGAAAAAATCAATAATTTGCAAGAAAGTCCGAGTGAAGCTAAAATCGATAGTGCAGAAATTTGGTATGAAAATACAGATTTGACGAATTCATTGGCTTTTACAAAAATGGAACAAGCCCTACGAGTACCGCTTGAAGCATTTATGCACGAAATGTACTTTATAGAACAACAACTTGATGGTGTGCATGGGGATGGAAAGGCAAATTTGCAAAAGCATGTACACAATCTTATGAGTATAGGAAAAGATCTCAGCAGTGTTTCCACTTCATTACCCCGACTTGTTCTCAATAATGCAACTAATCAAAGACAAAAAAAATCATTCAATCTTCAAGAAGTGCTCAAACAAGTGTATGAAAAAGTTCGTTACGAGGCAACTTCATCGCATATTGCACTTTCATGGCTTTGTTCACCGCATTTAGGCACATGGTATGTTGGGGATAAAGACGCGCTTGCTTCTTTACTCTATCAGCTTTTGTCAGATTCTATACGAGCAACACAAAGCGGAATAGTGTATCTGCACGTGCAACGTGATGAAACCAGTAATAATTACGGAAGATTAAAATTTGTTATAGGAGATTCCGGTGATGGGCAACCCCCACAATCACGCGCTTCATCTCTCTTGTCAAAAGTATGGGAACTTACTGCTTTGCACAATGGCGAAATGAAGATGGAAACAAGTGCAAACGGCATTGAATATTCATTTATTCTGGCTTTTATTGCACTTGAAAACGACGGAACAACAGAAAAACGTATTCCGGAAATGAATAAAAACGCAACGCCGCAACGAGATCCTGAAAGTATTATTGTTGTTGCCGAAGAAAATACGCAAAGACATCTCTTAAGTTTCAAATTAGAAAAACTTCCTTGTCATATTTTTGAAGCTATGAGTCTTGACGATTGTTTCATGCAATACCAAAATGTGCCTACAGGCATAATTGTTCTTGATTCAACACTTAACGAGCACGAAATAGCTACATTTATAGCAAAAATTCGTACTTTTGAAGGAGAATTCGATCTTCCGCATTGTGTAATAGTTTCTCTCACGCATAGCAAACAGCATGAAGAATTTTTATTGCATGCCGGTTCGGATTATACATTAGAAAGCACTATAAGACGCATAAGCTTTAGAGACTTTATTGAAAAACGTCTTGTAGAGGTAAAAAATCCGCAATTTATAGCCACAATGAAGCAAAAAACTTCTGACGAAATTTTGCGTGAACAATACGAAGAAGAAATGGAGAATAAGCCGCTCAGCTTTACTGCCGACGAGGTGAAATCTCCGCACTATTCAGAGCAATCCGCTGTGTCAAATGTAAAGAGCAAAAAAGAAAAGTTTGACATAAAGTTATCTATGTTGCCAACAGATATAAGTGAAGAAAGCGAAGAGCAAGAAGTTACCAATATTGAACTTGATCCTCGCGAAGAAGTAAAAGAAAGTGATACTTTTTATGCAAACTACAATAAAGTAGTGCCCTTGCCCAGTATCAATCCCGCAAAACCCAAGGAAGCGCTCGATTTAACACAAGAAATGGTGACATACGAAACCGAAGAGGAAAAACCGAATCAGTAATGGGATTAACTCAAAACTACATTCTTTTGCACAAATTGCGCATAGGGTTCTTGCACATTTTTTAGGGGGATTTCTGCGCGTGCCATTTGTCTATGACCACCGGCTGAGCCTATTGAGTTGAAACTGTTCATTGCTACGGTGCCGAGGTCAATTTCTCCATTTCCACGGAAGATAACGACAAGATTATTTTGATACACACCGCTCACTGCCACCCATTCGATTCCATTGACTTTTTGTAAAAAATCAGCCACGGCAACAAGTATATCTGGATTTTGTATGCCCTGTAAAAAGCAATAATTTCCTTTTGAAGCTGAATAGAGATTTTCAATTGCTTGGGCAAAAAAAGGTAACCATTCCGGTAAGTACTCACTTTTTATAATGCGCATAAGCATTGTGTGATCAGCAAATTTATTAAGATAATGGTATGCGCGGAAGTCAACTTCTGTGGATCGACTGCCAAAAGAGCCGGTGTCAACCCTGATGCCGTATTGAAGAGCAGTTGCGAGCTTTTTGCCTATATGTACTTTTGCATTATACAAAAGCTCTGTCATAAAACTGCTACACGAACCAAGTTCGGGCATAAGAACTGAAAGCGGAGTGTTTTTTGCCGATTCATCTGTTATGGGGTGGTGATCGAAAATAATGTCAAAATCAATCCCGTCGAAAGCAGGATTGTGGTGTGGTTGTGAGTCAAGAATGGCAAAGCGCTGATAATTTTCCTTTAACTCCGGATTCCATAAAAACATCTTAATACCGAGAATACGTTCCATTGTGAGATTGTCAGGACGTTTGAGTACGTTTATCCGCGCTATTGAAACGTCTTTCACTTTCTTTTTGATGAGACGTTCTAAAGCCATGGCGCATGCCATTGCGTCGGGATCTGCATTGATAAGTATAAGCCAATGTTCCTCTTTATTGCAGAGAGAGTCAATTGTTGCCAATACCTTATCGTATTTACGGAAATACGCCATAGCTTTCTCGATATATTATATTTGTAAAGCGGCAAAATCCGCCAATTGTGTGAGTGGTTTTTGTGCGCAATACAATAAATTTAAGCGGTTTTGACGAACTTTCTCGTCTTCTGCCATTACCATTATAGATTCGAAGAAAGCGTCGATTGTAGGCGATAATTGCGCAAGAAGTTCGTAACATTGCGCAAAATCGTTGGCTTTATATTCGTTTGCAAAACTTTGCGTATATGTAACAAGTTGAGCTGAAAAATTTCTTTCTTCTTCATTTTCAAAAAGATTTGTATCAATGCCTTCTGAGAGTTGATAACTTGCCGCTTGCTTGCGAATAATATTGCTGATGCGCTTAAAGCTCTGTACGGTAGGAATATATTTTTCGTGCGCACTGAAAGCGATAAGTGCTTGTAATTTCATTGCAAGCGTGAACATTTCAATATTTTCTGAAACATTCATTGCCGCTTCAACAAAGAGTGGATCGTTCCCTTCTGAGAGGAAGAGATTTTTCACTCTGCCTTTATAGAATTCAAGGACTTTTTCTTGAATTTCTTGTGCATTGAATTTCCATTTAATATCTGCATTATAGAAAGTAAATGCCTTTTCAAAGATTTCTTGTATGTCTAAAGTCCACGCTTTATCGCGCAAAATGCGAGCAATACTGATGGCATTTCTGCGTAAAGCGTAAGGGTCGGCAGCGCCTGTGGGGATATTTCCCAAGCCGAAAAGCCCTACTAAGGTATCAGCCTTATCGCATAAAGAAAGTAAGGCGGCATAATCGTTTGTTGGGACAGGAGTTTCAGGACCGGCGGGAAGATAGTGTTCGGCAATAGCCTTGCCAAGTTCTTCTTTATCAATATTCTTTGCGTAAATTCCGCCCATTACTCCTTGAAGCGTGTCAAACTCACCCACCATTGCGCTTACCAAATCCGCTTTGGCATTGCGCCCTGCGTCTGCGGCAAGTTGAGAATTTAATTGGAGCTTTTCTGCGAAATGTGCCATAAGCTTTTCTAAGCGGCGAGATTTATCGCCCATTGAGCCGAGAGGTCCAAGGAAGATAACTTTGTCTAATTTATCAAGCCATGTATTGAAGCCGTTTTCTTTTATAATTGCATTATCGGTTTTCCAGAAGAAGCGCGCATCTTCGAGGCGAGCTCGAAGCACTTTTTCCCAACCTTTTTTTACTGTTGCAACATCTTTTGAATGTAGGTTCAAAACAGTCAAGAAATGTGGTAAAAGTGCGCCTTTTGCATCTTCCACGCCAAAACTTTTTTGGTGCGACTGCATACTTGTCAACAAGACTTCTCGAGGTAATTCAAGAAAAGATGCGTCAAAATCGCCAAGCAAAGGAACAGGACATTCCACCAAGCCTTTCACTTCGTCGAGTAAGGCATTGTTCCACAAAATTTTTGCGCCCTTGTGAGCAAGAATTTCATCTGCTTGTTGTACAATAATTTCCTTTCTTTTTTTTGCATTAAGCTCGATAGATTGCTTTTCTATGATTGAGAAATAATCGTTCGCTGATCTAATTTCAACTTGTGCTTCACCATGGATACGGTGTCCGTTCGTTTTATTTGATGAATGAATTTCACCCACAGAAAATTTGAGAACTGTATTGTCCAACAGGGCAACAATCCAATGCATGGGGCGAGCATACGGTAATGTATAATTATTCCAGCGCATTTTCTTTGCAAAGGGGAGTGCTGTGATAATTGCGGGGCATATATTTTCAAGAATTTCACTTGCCAATTTTCCGCCCACTTGTTTTTTCACGGCGATATATTCACCTTTTTCTGTTTCAGCAATAAAAATATCTTCTTCACTTACTTTATGCCCACGAGCAAAACCTTGTGCTGCCTTTGAGAGTGAACCGTCTTCGGTATAGGCAATTTTCTTTGCAGGCCCGAAAAAAGTCTCTTCCTTAACTTCTTGCTTTTCAGCCAAGTTCTTTATGTAAAGCGTTGCCCTGCGTGGAGTTGCAAAACTTTGCATGTCGTCAAAACTTAAACCTTCTTCTGCAAGTACTGTTGTAAAGCGGTTAACAAGCTCTTCTTGCGTGCTATCCAAGAAGCGTGCGGGTATTTCTTCCGTTCCAATTTCTAATATAAAATCTGACATATATAACCTCTTCTTCTTCTATTTCTTCAACATTGGATAGTTGAGTTCTGCACGCTGATCGTAGTAAAGCCTTGCCACTTGAGCCGCAAGTGTGCGCACTCTGCCAATATATCCCGCACGTTCTGTAATGGATATTGCGCCTCGTGCATCTAATAGATTAAAGGTATGCGAACATTTGAGAAGATAGTCATACGCAGGCATAACAA
The DNA here is from genome assembly GCA_964371955.1 of uncultured Desulfovibrionaceae bacterium. Taxonomy (GTDB): domain Bacteria; phylum Desulfobacterota; class Desulfovibrionia; order Desulfovibrionales; family Desulfovibrionaceae; genus CAYJAZ01. The sequence goes on from CAYJPB010000001.1 coordinate 34,131, forward strand.
GTCCTTTTTCTGCAAGAATTGTACATTCTTTTTCAAAGTCTATAAAATGCTGCAAGTGCATATCCGCACTGCTTACTTCAAAGTTATATGTAGATTGCTCAATCTCATTTTGCAAGTATATTTGTCCATAGCTCACTTGCTCATTCCACATAATGTCATACCCGGAATCGCCACCTTGCAAATACATCACAAGTCTTTCAAGCCCATAGGTGAGCTCAACGCTGATAGGATCTAAATCAATTCCGCCGATTTGCTGAAAATAAGTGAACTGCGTCACTTCCATACCGTTCAGCCAAACTTCCCAGCCCAAACCCCATGCGCCAAGCGTAGGAGATTCCCAATCGTCCTCAACAAAGCGGATATCATGCACTTCGGGGTCAATCCCCAAGGCTTTTAAGCTTTCAAGGTAAAGATCTTGTATATTTAATGGTGAGGGTTTCATTATTGTCTGAAATTGGAAATAATGCTGCAAGCGGTTTGGATTTTCACCATACCTGCCGTCAGTCGGTCTTCTTGATGGCTCAACATAGGCGGCATTCCAAGGTTCAGGCCCAAGAACACGCAAAAAAGTCGCATGGTTAAACGTGCCTGCGCCACATTCTAAATCCATAGGTTGCACAACAGCACAGCCCTGTTTCGCCCAGAACTGCTGGAGTGTAAGAATTACATCTTGAAAATACATAATATTACCTTTTTATGAAATGGTAGGATTCTTGGGGGAGGGGAAAACCATGATTTTTGAAAAGAGGATTTTCCACATATTAAGATTTCCTCGTCAGGAATGTCCTGTCCCCAAACCCCCACCCCGTAGGAATAATCCCTATCCTTACAAACTTTTTATTACCACCGCAATTAATGCAGTGAAAAAATTTGAAGTATTGTGGTGGCGGAGGGGGGATTTTAAAAACGCTGAAAAGTCAATTTGAAAATCATATTTCTTTTTTCAAGGAACGAGAAAAAAGTGATAAGGGTTCCAAGGGAAATTATTTTCCTTGGCCACGCCGGAGGCGAATACTATTCCCGTCAACTTCCTCTATTAATTTTTAGGAAATTTTGCGTTGTATTCTTCTTCGGAGAGCAACCCGCTTGCTTCGCCTGAAATTTTGATTTTTACAAGCCAACCGTCGGTGAGTGGAGCGCTGTTGACAAGTTCGGGGTTTGCGTCAAGCGCGGAATTTACTTCGACTATTTCGCCGTCAACGGGGGCGTAGACATCGGAAGCGGCTTTTACGGATTCGATTGCGGCAAAGTCGTCGCCTTTTGTCACGCTTTTTCCAACTGTAGGCAAGTCTACATAGGTGATGTCACCAAGTTCTGACTGTGCGTAATCGCTGATTCCAACTGTTGCAATGCCGTTTTCTACTATCATCCATTCGTGACTTTCGTTAAATAAAATACTCATATTTTTCTCCTAGTGCTTATGGTTTGTTGTATAGTGTTTCGAGAGGGGATTGCAGACTCACTTATAAGGTTTCCAAAGGAGATTATCTCCTTTGGCCTCCGGAGGTGAATCATATCTCTGTCATTTTCCGTTCTAATTAAACTTTACTCGTGCCGTGCCTTCTTTATAGAAAGGCAAATCTGTTTTCTTTGCGGGTATTGTGGTTTTTGCGGCTTTCATAAGGAAATCGCTTTCATTTGCGTATTCTGCTTTTATGTAGGCGATGGCAATGCTTGAACCGAGTGAAGGCGCAAATGAGCCTGAAACAATTCGTCCTACAATGGTGTCGGGATTGCTTGCAAGAGCAACTTCATCGCCGTTGCGTGCCGCTCTTTTACCCTCGGCGATAAGGGGAGTGAGAATTTCTTTCGGTTCGCCCTTTGCTTTTTCTTTGCCGATATAGTCCGCTTCAGATTTGAGCATTGCGCCCATGCCTGCTTCTGTGGGAGTGTGTTCGGTATCAAGCTCATGTCCATAAAGCGCTAAACCTGCTTCAAGGCGGAGGGTATCACGTGCGCCAAGCCCTGCGGGTTCTACGTCTGTATGAGAAAGTAAATCTTCCCAAAGCGCTTGCGTAAGGTGACGAGGGGGATACAGCTCATAACCAAGCTCGCCTGTGTAGCCTGTACGGCTCACAACAAGTTGCGCACCGCGCCAAGAAATTGCTTTAAAGGAAAAATAGCCTATATCTTTAATGCTTTCGCCTGTAATTTCTTCAAGAATGTCGGCAGAAAGTGGGCCTTGTAAATCAATTTTTCCTGCCATTTGTGTGATATCTTCAAGCTTGAGCGGTGCAAGTCTTTCTTGTAAAACAGCGTAGTCGGATTCGGCACAGCCTGCGTTCACTACAAGCAAGTAATGCTCTTCGCCCATACGGTAAACGATTAAATCGTCAAGCACAGTGCCCTCTTCGGTAAGAAGAAAACCATAGCGACATTTGCCCACTTGCAGGGTTGCAAAATTATGCGTTAACGCTTTTGACAATGCCTCGGTTGCGCCTTTGGAGCGTATGAAAAATTGCCCCATGTGGCAAATATCAAATACAGAAGCTTTTGTGCGCGTGTGCACATGTTCTGCAATAATTCCCTTATATTGGATAGGCATATCCCAATTTGCAAATTCGCCCATCTTCGCCCCTTGTGCAACATGCCATGCATGTAAAGGTGTTTGCTGGAATGACATACAATTTCCTCTATTTTAATTAAAGTATGCAACAATATAGCATAAAAAAATATTTTAATACAAGCAAGAAAGTGAATATGTTTTATTCAAATATATCAATGTGATACCTATAAATCAATGAGTTCGGTATTTTCTATGGATATACCGCTTCTGAGAAAATCTTTCCCAACTTTTGCAAATTGCTCCCTATCATCAGTGGTGAGAAAAAGGGTGTGTGACTGTTGAGATTTGTTATAAAGATTTGCTTTTTCGAGCACTTCTTTGACTTTCATAGCTGTGGTTTGGGCTGAGTCCACCAAGGTTACATCATTTCCCACCACATTTTGAATTGCTTTGGCAAGGAGAGGAAAATGTGTGCAACCAAGCACAAGGCAATCGGGTTTGGTTGATTTTTCCTGAGTTTCAAAAATATCTTTGAGGTATCTTTGCACAATGCCTTCTACAATTTCGCCATCAACTAAGCCGTCTTCAGCAAGAGGAACAAAAAGCGGGCACGCGATTGAATGTACTTTTGCCTGTGCGTTGATGGCATGAATTGCCTTGGTATAGGCTTCATTCTTAATTGTGGAACGAGTGCCGATAACGGCAATAGTGTTATTCTTACTTGCTTTGCATGCCGCTTCTGCTCCCGGTTCAACAACACCTATAACGGGAATGTGCGGATACGCCGCTTGTAGTGTGGGCAAAGCAACGGAAGTAGCGGTATTGCAAGCAATCACCAAGAGTTTAATATTTCTTTCAACCAAAATTTCAGATGCTTGCAGTGCGTATTTTGTAATGGTTTCACTGCTTTTTGTTCCATAGGGTAAGCGTGCTGTGTCTCCCAAATAGATATAATTTTCTTGCGGAAGTATATTCCATAAAGCGTTTAATACCGTAAGGCCACCTACTCCCGAATCGAAAAGTCCAATCGGTTGTGATGATACATTATTTTCCATAGTGATTTTATCCTGAAACTTGCGCCCATGTAAGCGGATGATTATATTTTTTTCTCAACGCTTCAAGAACAGGTGGTGGCACCATGCCATGAATATTGCCGCCTAATTCAGCGGCATTTTTTATGATTGTAGAGCTAATATATGTCCACTGGAAGTTTGCCATTAAAAAAACTGTTTCGATATTCGGACAAAGCTTTCTGTTCATAAGTGCAAGTTGCAGCTCATATTCAAAATCTGAAACGGCACGTAAACCTCGAAGTAAAGCGCATGCGTTTTTCTGTGTTGCATAATTCACCAAAAGCCCCTCAAAAGGCTCGACAACAATTTCAGGATAATCAATAAAACTTTCTTTAACGAGCGCAATACGTTCTTCAAGCGTGAAAAGAGTGTTCTTCGTAGTATCTTTTGCAACTGCTACAATCACACTGTCAAACATAGTCAATCCACGACGGGCTATACTTACATGCCCTGAGGTGAGCGGGTCGAATGTGCCTGCATAAATGGCTGTTTTTTTATTAGTGTTCATGCTTAATCTCTACATTTTTTTCCATAAAAGTATACGTGTCTGCCCATACGTTCTGTCAACCAGAAGTTCCAGTTGTTCTATTTCTGTTTCAAGTTTCAGGCCGGCTTCAACTTCCGCCACCAAGAAGGCAGAATCGGCAAGCCAATTATTTTTCAACATTGATAAAAGAGTGGGGTAGAACTTTTTTTCGCCGTATGGAGGGTCAATAAATATGAGGTCAAATTGTGCATGCGCTTCTTGTTGAAAAAACTTACGCGCATCTTTTTGTAATACAAAACATTTGTCTTGTATATTGAAATTACTAATATTATGGTGAAGACATTCCACAGCTTTTTTATCGATTTCAATGCAAGAAGCAGCTTGTGCACCCCTGCTGATTGCTTCAAAGGCTAGAGAACCCGTGCCTGCATACACATCAATAACTTTAGTATTTTCCCAATCAATCTCTTGCGCTTCAAGCATAGAAAACAAGGCTTCACGCACTTTACCCATAGCCGGACGATAGCCTTTGCCTTCACTTGTTTTTAATATTCTACCGCCTAAAAAACCTGAAATAATACGCATAAATTACCATGAATTCCTAATTAAACTGCTTGTCCAATGCCTTATTTAATGTTGCCGTGTTTGTGTGGTATTCGCCATTTTCTTTAAAGAAATGTCGCGTAAGAAGCCAGTCTTCCAAGTTCATACAATCAAGCTTTCCTTCGGTATGTATTGTATGAAATTTTTTGAGAAGTTGTGCTATTTCATCGCATGGAAAATAGTCACCCTCAAAAGAAAAACGCACCATATCCCCTTCATAGAATACAGCATCACTAATTCCCCACGCTTCAAGAATATGCTCAGCTTCTTCAAAGCATGCTCTTTCAACAGGGTGGAGATTGCCGTAAGCTTTCACAAGGATAGGGCGCATATTTTCCTTTGTTGATGAATAATTTTATTCTTCGTCAAAGTTTTCTTGGATATTTTCCATATCCTCTTCGGTAGGCTTAAAACTTTGAGGATTCATACCAAGGTGATTGATAACTTGTTGTTCTATTTGGTTACGTAAATCGTCGTTTTGCTCAAGAAGCGCACGAACATTTTCTTTGCCTTGCCCAAGTTTTTCAGAGCCGTACGCAAACCATGAACCTGATTTATCAACAATACCTGCTTCGGTGGCAATATCTAAAATTTCGCCTGAGCGTGAGATACCCGTACCCCAAATAATATCAAAATTCGCTTCTCTGAAAGGAGGCGCCAATTTGTTCTTAACAACCTTTACACGCGTTCTTGAGCCGAAAGATTCTTCTTTGTCCTTAAGAGTTTGGATTTTGCGAATGTCTAAGCGCACGGACGAATAGAATTTTAAAGCGTTTCCGCCTGTGGTTGTTTCGGGTGAACCATAACCCATAGTGCCGATTTTCATACGGATTTGGTTGATGAAAATAACAGCCGCGCGTGACTTATGGATTGTTCCCGTTAGTTTTCTCATCGCGTGTGACATAAGACGAGCGTGCCCACCGACTTGCGTTTCGCCCATTTGCCCTTCAAGTTCAGCTTGCGGAATAAGTGCGGCAACAGAGTCGATAACGACAAGATCGACAGCGTTTGAACGAACAAGCATATCTGCAATATCAAGTGCTTGCTCACCGTGATCGGGTTGAGAAATAATAAGTTCGGCGGTGTCAACGCCTAATCTCTGCGCATAAGCGGTGTCAAGGGCGTGCTCTGCATCAATAAATGCAGCAGTTCCGCCTAGTTTCTGACATTCAGCAATAATGTGTAAAGTAAGGGTTGTTTTACCTGAAGATTCAGGGCCGAAAATTTCGGAAACTCTGCCTTTTGGAATTCCGTTTATACCAAGGGCTAAGTCAAGCCCGAGTGAACCTGTGGGAATGACAGGAGTTGCGACATGGACATTGTCTGACAGTTTCATAACTGCGCCTTGTCCGTATTTGCGCTCAATAGAAGAAAGGGCTGTTTTAAGAGCGTCTAAACGTGCTTCGCCCGGATTTTGGGTAGGCTTTTTTGCCATATTTGATACCTCTTTAATGAGTTTTTATAAAAAATTTCTAAAAAACAATCTAGCGCACTTTTCTTCCTTTGGCAATATTTTTTCATGCGCTAAAAATACTTTATTTTTTGCAAAATGTATGGTAATGAAATAAAACAAATTAACTGCATAAAGACCATTGACATGAGGTGAATATGCTTGAATTTCCATTAAATACTCCGGCAGGAATTGACGAAGCCGGACGAGGTGCGCTTGCCGGTCCTGTAGTAAGTGCGGCTGTAGTTTTTAAAGAAGACTTTGATCTTATTGGGCTTGACGACTCAAAAAAACTCACTCATAAGGAAAGAGTAGAGCTTGCAGGGGAGATTAAGTCCCTCGCGCTTGCATACGGAATAGGCTATGCGCCACATACTTTGATAGACAATGAAAATATTTTGCAAGCAACGCTCATTTCAATGGCACGGGCATTGCAAGAACTTTCGCAAAGATTTCAAGCATTGCCGACATCATTGCTTATTGACGGAAAGCAAACAATTCCCTCTTTTTACTTTGAAAAGTATGCACCTCATCTTATACATATTCCCAAACAAGAAGCTATAGTCGACGGTGACGCGTGTGTTCCGGTAATCTCAGCAGCTTCGGTTCTTGCAAAAGTAGCGAGAGATGAGATAATGACAAAACTTGATGGGCTATATCCACAATATAACTTTGCGAAGCATTTTGGCTATGGAAGTAAAGAACATAGAGAAGCGATTATACAATACGGCGCATGCCCAATACATCGCCTTACATTTAGAGGTGTGCGCAAAGAGCAAGAACAGGCATCTTTATTTGATATGCTATAAAGTGTTTTCAAGGAAAATTAGTAATTATTTGAAATAGTTTGCGAAATATGTAAAATTCTTTGTGTGAGCATATTGATTGTCGGAAGCAAGTTTTCGTCGTTCTCGATTTTTTTGCATGCATGAATAATAGTGGTATGGTCTTTTCCGCCAAACAGTTCTGCTATGTTGAGATAGGGTAAGCCGAGAAGCTTTCTGCACAGATAAATACCCATCTGTCTACCCAGAAGAATATTTTTTTTCCTGCTTCTGCTTTTTAACTCTCGAGTTGTCAATCCATAAAATGAAGCTGTTTGTGCTATGATAAGATCGGTTGTTACGGCATTTTTACTTTCAAATTCCTCTAAAAGACGTAAAATCATGCTTTCGTCAAGTTTTTCAGTCATTGATTGAGAATATACCCATACGGTTTTTACAATGCCTTGCAGTTGGCGCGCGTCTTGACTATAACGTGCAATTGTTAGGCATAATGACTTGCCGAGATTAAATTTTAGGACTTCGCATTGTTGCTCAACAATACGCATACGCACATCTAAATCGGGTGAATCAATGCTAAAGTTTAAGCCTGAGGTAATTCGAGAAAGCAGTGCATCATCTAAAATACTTTTTCCAGCAGAAAAACCTTTTGCAGAGAGTGAAAGTTGTGGGGAAGCAGTAGAATATGTTGTAATAACCAAGCTTCCCTGTTCGATGAGTAAATCGATAAGATTTGTCAGCTCGTATTGAACGTTTTCCTCATTTGCTAAAAAATGAATATCATCTATAAGAAAGATGTCGCATGACTGTAATTCGTGTATACGCCTTGAATGAGATTTTTTGTTATCAAAAATATTGAGCAATCCGCCGGCTTTTCCAAAGGCAATTGAAAAATCAGGTCTTTTATTATGGATTTCATGAGCAATGCCTTCCAGAATGTGCGTTTTACCTGAGGCTATGGGAGCTTTTATCAGAATAGGATTATATTCACGTATAGGCTGATTGTTGATTTTTTTTTCTATAACGTTTTTTAAAATTTGCAAAGTCTGTGTACTTTTTGCATTGCACACAAGTGAATCTAATTGATTTAAGTTTTCCCATCTAGTGGAAAAAAAGTCAACTTTTAGCATGATATTTCCATGTGAATATGTTTTTTACAAGTCTATTTGATAAGTTAAAAAAAGTCCAGACAATATGTAGAAAAAATTTAATTTAAGGGAAAAAAGCCTAGACAAAGGAAAAAAAATAGATTAGTTTGTAGCTAATTTATTATTAACTCTAAATTAAATAACGAGAAGAATTTAACTATGAGAAAAAAAATCTTATTTTATTCAACAGTTATGATTTGTACCCTCATTGTCGCCTTAGTTCCCAAGAACCTCTCCTCCAGCAGTAATTCACCGGAAAGTATGGAAAGCGTGCAAATTTTAGCGGAGCAAAGCTCCACGCAAACACAGTTTGAAGTAGCGCTTCCCACAGAAGAAGTTTTCCATCAACCTATTGAGCTTGCCTATGAAAGTGTTGCAGAAATTTCACCTCAATATGAAGATTCAACATTAATTGCAATGCATATCAGCGAAAACCCCGATCGTACTTCAGGGCAAGAAGCCGCTGTTCAGCATTATACAGATCCGGATTTCTTTTCTCGTTCCTTGGCTCTTCCTGCTGTTGAAAGGCTTGAGCAAGAAATTATGAACTTCTTGGTAAATGCAAATATTATTGAAAACGAAGTAGTCAGCCTTGCAGGATATACACTTGAAGAGGGCGAAGAAATTATTCATGCGACTGTTCAAGAAGGTGATACAGCCGGCATTATTCTCAATAATTGGATTAATCAAAGTGATATAAATGAAGCAATTATCGTGGCAGAACCGATTCACTCTCTGCCAACAATCCATCTTGACAGACCTTATGCCGTTGTTCTTGATCAAAATGGCTATTTTAAACGTTTTGAATATGAAAGATATTCAGAAATATTTGTACTTAAAGCTATGCCTCTTGTTTCGTATAACGATGCGGGTGAAGAACATGTAAATTATGAATTTGTTGCAGAACTTGTGCCCATTGAGTACGAAATTGAGTTGGCTTTCATAGAAGCAACTATTGATATAAGCCTTTATGGTGCGCTTGTTGATGCGGGTGAAACACCGGCCCTTGTGCCGACACTTGTGGATATTTTTTCTTATAAGCTCGACTTTTTCCGCGATATCCGTCAAGGCGATACATTCCAAGTTCTTGTAGAGAAAAAATACAGAGACGGTGTTTTTGAAGGCTATGGCGACACTTTAGCGGCAACCTTTGACAGTAGATTTGTTTCTTATGCCGCATTCCTCCACGAGAGCGAAGACGGCTCAAATAATTATTACGATGAAACGGGCGAAGCCTTTGAAACTCTGTTGTTACGTACTCCGCTTGATTTCACACGTATAAGCTCCGGCTATTCGATGTCACGTATGCATCCCATCTTAGGATATCCTCGTCCGCACCAAGGTATTGATTATGCCGCACCTACCGGAACGCCTGTGCGTACTGTCGGTGACGGTGTAGTGACATTTGTCGGGGTTTCCGGCGGTTATGGAAATTTGATTATTGTTCAACATACAAATGGTTTAGAATCACAATATGCGCACTTATCACGCTTTGATTCCTCTACAACGAACGGCGCACGCGTGGAGCAAGGACAAACTATTGGTTATGTAGGTTCGACAGGTTTATCAACAGGGCCTCACCTCGATTTTCGTATAAAACTCAATGGTGAATTTGTTAACCCCGATACCGTAACCGTTCCCAATGCGCCACCACTTGAAGGCGATGTGAGAGAAGAATTTCTTATGTCGGCAAGCATTATGAAAGAATATATCGAAGGCACACGCGCATTGTCGAGCTACGTGCCAAATGAACAGTAATTTGGTGAATGTAATAAAGTAGTAACAATTTTCAAGAGATGCAAAATAATTTGTGTCTCTTGAATTGTATTAAATAAAGGAAAATTATGAGCACAGTAGCAACAAAAACTCCGGAATGGGCATTACATTATCCTGAGGGTAATGTTCCAGAAACATTCGATTTTGAAGCAAAAGCAATTCAGTGGTATTTAGACCATGCTGCTGATAACTACCCCAACAGAATGGCTGTTATCTTTCAAAATTATAAAATTACTTACAAGAAATTGCGTGAAAAAGCAGAAGTGATGGCGGCATCACTAAAAAAACAAGGTTTAGAACGTGGTGAAAGAGTGGGCGTTATGTTGCCTAATTTACCACAAACCATTATTTCTATCTGGGCAATTCTGAAAGCAGGCGGCGTAGTTGTTATGGTGAATCCTCTGTATATGGAGCGCGAAATAGTTCACAATCTCAATGATTCACGTGTGAAATTTCTAATTGTTCTCGATATGTTTTGGGATAAAGTGAAAAACTTGCGCGAAAAATTGCCTGTTTCAAAATATTTTGTAACTACAGTTTCTGATGCGTTGGCATTTCCCCTGAACTATCTTTACCCCATCAAGGCAAAAAGAGAAGGCACAAAGAAAGAAGTGGATTATTCCTCTAAAGTTCTTCCATTCAAGAAATTACTTAAATCATCTGAAAGATATAACGAATACCCCGAAGATCCTAGCAATACACTTGCCTTCTTGCAGTACACAGGCGGAACAACAGGTCTTTCAAAGGCGGCAATGCTTACGCATGGTAATATTTCCATTCACTTGCAGCAGCTTCAACACGTAATAAAATATGAAGAGGGCAGGGAAATTTTATCAGTTGCTGTAATGCCTTTCTTCCATATTTTTGGCTTGACGGGAACCGTATTAATGCCTGCTATGCTCTCAAGCCCAACATTGCCTGTGCCTAGCTATGTTCCTCGTGATATATTAGAATTGATAAAAAAATACAGCCCCGGTCTTTTTATCGGAGCGCCAAGTGTATATGTTGGTTTGATGCAACAAAAAGATATAAAAAATTATGATTTGACTTGTATTGACCTTTGTATTGTTGGGGCATCACCCTTTCCTGTTGATTCTTTGAGAAAATTTGCAGACATGACAAAAGCAAATATTACTGAAGGATACGGGCTTACCGAATGTTCACCATGCGCAAGCGCAAACCCTGTGTTTGGGTTGAAAAAACCCGGTTCTGTCGGTGTGCCTTTCCCGGGAACATTTATTAAAATTGTCGATCTTGAAAACGGTACGGAAGAACTTGCCGCAAACGAGATGGGCGAAGTTATTATTAAAGGGCCGCAAGTTATGAGCGGTTATTGGGAAAAAGACGAAGAAAATGCAATGATTATGCGTGACGGCTGGTTCTTTACAGGTGATATTGCCTATAAAGACGATGACGGATACATCTTTATTGTAGACAGAAAGAAAGATATGGCAATTATCGGTGGCTACAATGTGTATCCGCGTGAAATTGATGAAGTTTTAGCAGAGCATCCAAAGGTAAAAGAAGCTGTTTCGCTTGCTATTCCCGATAAAACGCGTGGGCAAAAACTTAAAGCCTATATTGTTCCTAAGCCGGGTGAAGAAATAAAAATTCCTGAGCTTGTTGCGTACTGCAAAGAGAAGCTTGCGAACTATAAAGTGCCGAAAGTGTTTGAATTTAGAGAAGAGTTACCAAAATCACTTGTTGGCAAGGTTTTACGCCGAGTGTTACGCCAAGAAGAAGAAAAAAAGATAGCGGATGGTAATACTCCTGCAGAGAATATGCCTACAGAAAACGCTCCTGTCGAAAATAATCCAACAGAAAATACTCGTCAGGAATAAAAAATAACTGATAGTTTTAAAATAGAAAAGACTCTCTTCACAAAAAATTTGGAGGAGAGTCTTTTTATATTTTAGATATAAAACGGATTGACGTGAGTTAGCGCTGTGATTTCATTTTCTTTGCTTCGACGGTATTGACCAGAAGTTGCGCTATAGTCATAGGGCCTATGCCACCGGGAACAGGAGTCATAGAAGAGGCAAGTTCTTTCACATCTTCAAAGTCAACATCGCCGCATAAGCCATCATCTGTGCGATTTATACCAACGTCAATAATAACGGTATCTTCTTTGACATAGTCTTTTGTAAGAAACTTAGGTATGCCGATAGCGGTAACAATTATATCAGAATTTTTACAAATTTCTTGCAAGTTTTTTGTTTTTGAATGGCAATGTGTAACAGTTGCGTTTGCCGCTGTAAGCATTACTGCAAGAGGTTTACCAACTAGGTTACTACGTCCGAGAACAACGACGTTTTTTCCTTCAAGCTCGATGTTATATTCATTCAACATCGTCATTACACCGGATGGCGTACATGGGCGTAAACCTTTTAACCCGATTGCAAGCTTTCCTTGATTGACAGGGTGTAAACCATCAACATCTTTGTTCGGACTAATTTCTTCAAGGCACGCTTGAGAATCTAAACCTTTCGGCAATGGAAGTTGAAGCAAAATTCCGTCAACTGAATCGTCATCATTGAGTGAATGGATAAGCTTTGTCAATTCCTCTTGAGCTATAGTGGCAGGGAGTCTGTGAGCTGTAGATTTAATCCCAACATATTCGCACGCTTTTTCTTTATTACGTACATATACTTGTGAGGCGGGATCTTCTCCCACTAAAATTACTGCAAGGTGAGGTTGCTCAATTTCTTTATTATCTATCATGGTTTTAAGTCTGTCCTTCACTTTTTGTGAAGTCAGCTTACCGTCGAGTAAAATCATAAAAATACCTTATTAAAATTAATTATTCCAAATAAAATCAGCTAAAATTCTCACACCGAAACTTGTTCCGCCTTTTGTGCAGAGAGGGGTTTCGGAAGCGCCAAAGTTAGGTCCTGCAATGTCAAGATGCGCCCAGATTTGATTTTCTTCAATAAATTGTTGAATAAATACAGCAGCAGTAATTGCGCCGCCGTCACGAGAACCGGCATTATCCAAGTCAGCTATCGGGCTTTCAATTTTCTTTAGCATATGTGGCCAAAGCGGCATACGCCAAAGTATTTCTCCTACATTGTCGGAAGAAGAAAGTAAGGCAGTTGCCAGATTTTCATCATTGGCGAATAAACCGGCCGCCTCTGTGCCGAGAGCAACAACGCATGCGCCTGTAAGAGTTGCAATATCAATAATAATTTCAGGTGAGTATTTTTTTTGCGCGTAAGCAAGTGCATCAATAAGAACAAGTCTTCCTTCTGCATCGGTATTAGTAATTTCAACAGTTTTGCCATTGAATGTGCGAATAACATCACCCGGTTTTACTGAATTTCCATCAGGCATATTTTCGGCACATGCAAGAATACCGATGATAGGGCGATTGGGTTCTCTCACCATTTTTGCTTGCCCTAAAGTTTCAAATAAACCAAGAACATCACCAGCTCCTGACATATCTGTTTTCATTTCTTCCATGCCTTTCGATGGTTTTAAGCTGATACCGCCGGAATCGAAAGTAAGCCCTTTACCGACAAAAATATATGGTTTTTCGTGAACACAATTTTTTGGGGTATATTCAAGAAAAATACAACGAGCTTCGTTTGAAGAGCCTTTTGCAACTGCTAAATAGGCATTCATTCCAAGTTCTTCAATTTGGTTTTGATTGAGAGCGGAGTATGTGAAATCGTATTTTTTTGCAAGAGATTCGGCTTTTTCGGCAAAGGCAATAGGCGTTAAAACATTTGCCGGCATATTTGCCAAATCACGAGCAAGAGCCATACCGGAATAATTTGCTTCGGCAAGGCGAGCGGCATTTTGCACTTCGTCGGGAACAAAACGCTCTGTAAGAAGAAGTGATAAAATTTGTGGGCTTACCGTGTCGTCTTCATTTGTTTTGTATTGTACATATCTGTACATAGAAGCAAGAGCGGCAGTACACATTTCTTCAATAAGATAGTCGAGTGAAATATGTTTTTCAGAATTTTTATCAGCATTATATCCATCAACTACAGTATTCAACGATTGAATGTCGAGCCCAATGTGCGAAACTTTTAATTTTCTACACGCCTTTGCGGCAAGCGCGGTTGCATGTCTTACTACTTCTAGAGTGCATTTTTCTTTTTTGCCAAGGCCTACGATGTAAGCTCTTGAAATGTCGTTGTCTTTATGCCCATATAGTAAGAGAGTGCTTTTTGCTTTTCCGTCAAAATCTCTCCATGCGGGAGCTATTGAAAGCCATGGAGCGGTTTTGTAAAGTTCAGCATGCTTTTCTTCGATACTTTGTGGGGTATCTTCATCAAAAGCAAAAAAAAGTGCTACATCGCATTGCCAACTGTTTTGTGTTTGGAAACGTATATCCATTGTGTCACCTATAATTATTTAGTTATAATTATTGAATAAAAAATTCAAATGCCATAATTTATGTACTGCAATAGCATATATATGAATGAACGTCAAATGATTAGAAAAACAGTTTTTTAAGAAGAAAAGATAATAAAATATATCTATGCCCTAAATATTTCTGCTATTTGGGCGATTAAATATGTTTGACGACGGTGAAAAAAAAGTATATAGTTAAATTAATTGGCTATATAATGCAGTAATTTAAAGAGGTTTCTATGAGTAATCAAAATCTTTCCAATCTATCAACAAATGATGATGATGTTATTGAACTATTGGATATTGTTGAACTAACTGACGTTCACGCAGATAGCCAAAAGAGCAAGAAAGACGATTTTCTCAGTGCTTTTGACGATGATGTGTATGACCTTGACGAAAGTCAAAAAAACTCAACAGATGAGTCTGAACATTCTGCAGAAGACGATTTTTATGCTGACGCAATAGCAAAAAAACGCGCTGAATTTAACGAACATTTAAACAGTCAAGAAGAAAAAAGTGTAATTAGTTCGCAGGAAGCACAAGAACTTGAAGATTTATTTGCGGATTTAGATGCTTTTGATTCTCCAAAAAAAGAAAATAAAAATGAAAATAATGATCTCGGTAGCCTAGATGAGCTTGATGACCTTGATGCTATTATGGGAATCGAGGATAAAAAAACAAAAAGTATAGGCAACACAGCATCTCAAGATGACGATTTTGATTTAGATGCATTACTGAACAATGAGAGTGAAAGTGATAAGCCCGAAGCAAAAGTAGAACAACAAAACATCGACGATGAAGACATACTCAGTCTTTTGCTCAATGATGAAGAGCCAATTCCCGCAAAGAGTGACGACGAAATTAATTTAGATGAGCTTGAGCAATTGCTTCACTCACAAGAACCTGACGACGAAATTCCGCAAAAAAATGAAGACGACGAACTGAATATTGGCGATTTAGACGAATTACTCAGCACAATTGCGGATGAAAGCAAAGAAGATCAATATGAGCAGGAAGATAATGTAATTGCGACTGATTTTGACAGTGCAAAAGCTCCTGAACCGACAGATTATCATGAAGAAGCTTTGCAAGAACCGCTAGTTGAATCAACAGAAAATACATCAGTAAACTCTTTAGACGAGTTACTCAGCAATGATTTTCTTACAGATGACTTGGATTCTATCGGTAATGAGTATGTTATTGCAGACGATGAGTATATCTTTACGCAAGATATGAACGACAAAGACGAAGACAGCATGGACGATTCTTTTGTGGTTGCGGCAAATGATATTCTAGAAAGTGCACAGCTTGAACAAGAGGCAGATGTGCTTGATAGTGAAAACGCGTCTGAAAATCTAGAAGTCAGTGAAGAACTTTCTTCAGAAATTGAAGAAGTTGTAGAAGCTAGCGAAATTGAAGAAGTTGTAGAAGTTAGCGAAATTGAAGAAATAGTTGAAGTTAACGCAGTTGAAGAAACTATCGAGGAAACAATATC
>CAYJPB010000001.1:49912-57111 GCA_964371955.1 uncultured Desulfovibrionaceae bacterium
TTGAAGAAATAGTTGAAGTTAACGCAGTTGAAGAAACTATCGAGGAAACAATATCAACGATAGATGAAGAAGTTACGGAAGAAACTATTGCAACTACAGACGAACCATTAGAAAATACTGTAAATGAGCAGCAAGATGTGGCCTCCATAGAAGAAAACGCAATAAAAGAGGAAATAGTCGAGAAACCTGAAAGTGCAGAAATTATTCAACAGCCACTTGTTTCACTTTCTGTTGAGAGTAAAAGTGCAAAAGTTGAAAATTCCCCTCAAGAGCCAAAACTTGCTATTCGTTCAACAAAGAAAATATTTGGTGCAAAAGAGTTCAAGCAGCCGGAAGCTCCTGTGAATCCACTGCAAACACAAATTGCCGTTACGCAAATAGATAAGCTTTATTCTGAATTTATCGCTCTTTCCAAAGAAGTGGGAAGCTTGAAAACGGCACTTTCAACAACAATTGAAGAAGGCATAACTCTTCAAAGCGAAGTTGATACGCTCAAAGTAGAAGTTGCGGTACTGAAAAATTCTGTAGAGTCAGTACAGCAAGAAAAATTCACAGAAGCAGAAGAAGCAATTCACCTTAAAATAGACACTTTTATCATGGATATGTCAGACCGCTTCGATGCGCAAACGCGAGGCTTAGAAGCGTTTGAAGATCGAATCAGCGATTTAGAAAAAGTGAGTACAGATATGGAAACAAATATAGATGAAATAAAAAGTCAAATAGAAGAAAATATTATCCTCAAACAGAGAATTGAAGCCCTTGAAAGTACAGTAGGCAATATGGAAAGCCTTGTATCAACAATTGCGGCAAAAGTTATTCGCGAGGAAATTATGGCTCTTGTGGCAGAAGATACCGGAACAAATGCCGGATAGAAATGAACACCTTCTATGATTAAACTTTAAATGAAAAATTAGATGCTATATAATCTTTATGAGAGAAAATGCTCTTTGAGTTTGTGCACGGGTTTATTTATATATAACAAATGATTATCTGCTAATAAGATTTTTTTCTAAAAAAAGTCTTTACAATTTAACAATGCTGTGTTATTTAAAAAATAAGATTAATTTCGTTATTTGATTTTACGTTTTTGTATTCTATCATTTGGTTTGAGTGCGCACAAAGAGCTTAATTTTTCTCATCATATACTCTCCTCATGCTAAGACTCACCATCGTGGTGAGTCTTAGTTATTATGAGCAAAAATAAATAAAAAGACTGTCGAACTATCGGCAGTCTTTTCATTTATTTTTTAAAGCTTGCAGTACGTGAGAATCGTAAAAATAGCTATTCAGGAACAAAAAACAATTGTTGCCCTTGAGCACGGAAGCTTTCTATAGCTTCAATTCCTGCCGCAGAAACAAGCCATTCACCCAAGGCTGTAGCTGCTTCATGGTTGACATGCGGATATTTCTCCGGGTTTACAGGAATATATCCGTATGGATTGAGCAAATTCTCATAGCCTTCAGAAACAATTTCAAGTTCTGTAGTTGGTGGATCTGCAAGTTTCATTGAATAAAAAGTGGCGCGATCGGTAAGGGTATAGCCAAGTTTTTCACCTGTCATATTAATAACAGTTCCCATACCTTGCCCCACAGAAAGATACCAACCGCCAAATTCGGGGAAGCTTCCGTCAAGTTCAACGCTTGTTCCGGCCCACAAAGCTGCTTCTTTTACATGTGTACCGCTGTCATCTCCACGTGAAATGAAGAAAGATTCACTATCAGCAATTGCTTGAAAAGCTTCTTCGGCACTTGAGGTTGAACGCGCATTTGCCGGGTCTGAATCCGGGCCTATAAGTACAAAGTCGTTATACATTATATAATAGCGTTCTGTGCCGTAACCTTCAGCAACAAATTCTTCTTCGCGAGGGGTGTCGTGCACCATAATAGCATCAACATTACCATCCATCCCGTCTGCAATGGCGGCACCTGTCCCCTTTGAAACTATGCGCACTTCAATCCCTGTATCCTCAGTAAACAGAGGAAGAATAT
Organism: uncultured Desulfovibrionaceae bacterium; assembly: GCA_964371955.1. Classification (GTDB taxonomy): domain Bacteria; phylum Desulfobacterota; class Desulfovibrionia; order Desulfovibrionales; family Desulfovibrionaceae; genus CAYJAZ01. Next base: position 51,902 of record CAYJPB010000001.1, read on the forward strand.
ACGCTAATAAGCCGGAGTTTTCAGTGCTTGTTGTTGTTGAAACTGTAATAACTTCTGTGGCAAAGGCTGTATGTGCACAAAAAACAAATGCAAAGGCAAAAGCAATAATTTTTTTCATAATGCTTCCTTTAGAATCAGTTAATTACCTTTGAAAAAAGTATTTTTCACCGGCTTCTGAAATTTCAATATCTTGAGTAATTGGATCAACAATGCGGCAATAACCGAACTCAAGCCAAGTATCGAGAATGTCTAGCAGGGCATCACTTCTATATCCAATACGTTCACCCTCTTTAAGCATATGCGGAAAGCGCCCTAAGGGGAGTGGTCTTGGAGATGTGCGTATTCGGTTGATCAGCCACACTTCTGCAGTGAGATTTGCCATAAATACTTTACTGTGGTTCAGGTTCAAATGTAACACGAAGTTCAACAATGTCATTACGTACTTGCACAAGGTTTCTTATGAAATCGGTGGTAGTGATGTCTATAACAAAGCGCGTAGTGTCTTCTTGAAAACCGGTACGTACACCTGTGGAGTATGGGTTGACGGGGAACATGGGCATTTCAGGCAAAGTCCAAATTCCTATAAGGTCAAGTATAGCTCGTTCTGGATTGCCGACATAGAGTGTTCTTGCATCAATAGGTTGATTCGCTTGTACACGGAAAGTTAAGATTTTATTGGAATAGCCGATGGTTATTTCTTCAACAATCATTCTTGCCGGTGCCGGTTCTTCTTCAACCTCTTCCATTTGAACAACTTCCTCTTCAAGTTCTTCTTGTTCAACAGTAACTTCTTCATCGATTTCGTGTGCTTCATCGCTTTCTGATATAATTTCTTCTTGAACTGTTGAATCTTGCTCAATTGCATCTTGTTCTTGAGGAGTTTCTGTTTCTTCTTCTAAATTTTCTGTTGCTCCGCCGCTGTAGGCAGGGTCACCCATAAAGGAAGAGCCTTCTCCCGCAAAGTCAACATACGCTTGTCCGATATTAGAAAAATCTTGCTGAACTTCTTCTGCTTGCGCACTTATTTGCTCAGGTAAAGGCATTGCATCATCTTGTGAGGCAGATTCTGATGTTTGCGGATTTGCAGTATCTTCAGTGGAAAATGTGTCCGTCATATTTTGAGTAGATGTATCAGATTCAGCCATGTTTTCTGCTATTGTTTCAGAAGTGTCTGCTGATTCATTTGCAAGGTTTTGTGCAATAGTTGTAGGTTGAGTCAGTTCTTCTTCAATGGCTTGCTCGGAAACAAAATCTGTGGAGAGTGTATTTTCTTCATTGTTTTCGTTAATACTTTCATCGGAGTTCACAGAACCGGTAACGCTATACACAATTTCTTGGTCCGCTTCTTGGGCAACGGGCAAGGTAAACCAAAGGGCAAGCCCGATATTCACCGCTAAAGTAAACACTACAAGAATCAATATAACATGCATTTTTTTCATAAGTATATTCCGATTTTTTTTATTTTTTTTACGTTCATAAAGAAAGTAAGGCGTTAGATATTAAGCACGATTTTATGTTGCTGCACTAGGTGAGTTCTGAATTTTTGTGCATACGCATTATCCGGTTCAATAGCAAGAGATTTGTCAATATACAAATGCGCTTTTGTAAAATGCTTCATCTCAAAATGTATGCGTGCAAGATTGAACAGTACGGCGGCATTTTCTTTTGCCAAAGAATACGCCCGTTCAAAGGCAAGAAGTGCTAGGCGATATTGCAAAATTTTACGCAAAGCAATACCGAAATCCGTGAACATGTGCATGTGTTCGTTTATAATACCTTCCGTTGTTGCGAGTATTTTTTCAATCGAAAGTGTTGCTTCCTTCACAAGTCCGTTTTGCAGGCGATTTAGTTCGCGAGCAAATTTTTGTCTTAAAGTCAATTCAACTCGCTGTTCTTCGGGGATTTGTTCCTCCACTTCAACATGAACAACTTCTTCACTTTTCTTTTTTTTGGCATTTTCTGAAGCAGGAAGCGCAGGAGGCTCAAATTTTGTGACAGGGGTGACAAGAATACGAATTTCTTGTGCGTATTGAGAGACAAAATCTTCTGAAGTTATTTGCTGGGGCTCATCGTCAATAGGATTGTATGCATTATCGATGGCTTGAGAAAAATAACGCCCGTCAGTTGTTTTCCATGTAAAGAAAAGTTGTTTTTTTGCGCGAGAAGAGGATTGTGAAAATGCAATGCTTGTCACAATCTTTTTTGAATAAACACCAATAAAATCAGCTCTTAACACGAAAAAAAACTCCCGAAAAAATCAAGATGTCATTCGTCATATACAAGTTGACACCTCAATACAAAAAGAGTATAAGCAATTAATCGCAGTTCGACAAGGGTTTTAATCGTAAAAAAAATATTTTTTTTTCTACAAAAATATCAAAGGATTATAATACGCATGCACGAGTTTGCCATAGCCACATCCATACAAGAAATAGTTCACCAAAATATCGATCACATTGAAGGTGAATTGCAGGTAAAATCAGTAAGAGTTAAGCATGGTTTGCTCAGTCAAGTTGTGCCCGATATTCTTGTTGATGCATTTAATGCAATAGTGAAAAGCGACCCTGCTTTAACAGGCACTCAACTGGAATTGGAATTAGTTATGCCTATTCTTGAATGTAATGCATGCAAGCAAACATTCGGAATAGATACAAAAGAAGCTGTTTTTATGCCCTGTCCACATTGTAGTAGCTGTGCATCGCATAAATTGATTGAGGGTAAAGAGCTTATTGTCGATCATATTGAAGCTGTTGAAATATAATAATTAAAGGAAGTGTTATGCAAATACCCATAGTAAAAAATGTTTTGGAATCAAATGACAATAAAGCAGAAGAATTGCGCGAGCAGTTCAACAGCCATAACATTTTGGTTTTGAACCTTATATCCTCTCCGGGAGCGGGAAAAACTTCACTGCTTGAAAAAACTTTGGCTGATTTGTCTAATGAGTTTAGATTTGCTGTAATAGAGGGCGATTTACAAACAGATAATGACGCGCGCCGTATTGCTGCAACAGGCACAAAAGCAGTGCAGATAAATACAGAAGGCGGTTGTCACCTTAATGCAGCAATGATTGCAAAAGCAATTGAAAATTTTGACTTAAACCAAATCGATATACTATTTATCGAAAATGTGGGAAATATGGTTTGTCCTGTAGAATTTGACTGTGGCGAACATGCAAAAGTTGCCTTGCTATCAACAACCGAGGGCGATGATAAACCGGAAAAATATCCCACTTTGTTTAGCGCTTCAAAGGCAATGGTACTCAATAAAATTGACCTCTTGCCCTATGTGCCATTCTCACTCGATAAAGCAATACGTCATGCAATGGCACTTAATGCTGAATTGCAAATTTTTCCGCTTTCTTGCACAAGTCAAGAGGGGCTTACTGCTTGGTATGACTGGCTGAGAAGTGCAAAGCTTGACATTCTGAGTAAAAGTAGGTAGGTAGAAACACATTGATTGAAACAGTGTGGAGAGCATGAAAAAAGAAGAATTGATAGAATATATTGAAAAAAGCGCCCCCTTAAATATTCAAGCGACTTGGGATTGTAGCGGTGTGCAGATTGAAAGCATAAAAAGTGAATTCACTCATCTTGCAGTCATGCTCGACCCTTGCAAGCAAAGCATTGAAAAAGCACTGGAAATTAATGCAGACTTTATACTTGCGCACCATCCGCTCTCTATGGCACCTTATAGGTTAAATGTTCATTCACCTTTTTTTCAAGTTGTGAAGATGCTTCTCAATAATAATATTTTTCTGTATTCGGCGCATACTAGCCTTGATTCTGCGTATGGTTTTTTTGCATCGTGGTTGAGTGAAGATTTGGGGCTCACGAATTGTCAAGAATTGGATGAAGTCGAACATTTTGGTGCTATCGGCTCGACAAAAAATCCGATGAGTGTGCATGATGTGATAGCACAACTTCAGAAAAGTATGCCCTTTGTTTCAAAAAAAGATTTTCGCTTGAGTGCATATAATGATAAGCCTATCGGTAAGATCGCATTTTGTTTCGGGTCTGGCTCTTCGTTATACGAAATTGCCAAGCAAAAAGGGGCAGATATTTTTATTACCGGAGATGTGAAATACCATTTTGCATTAGATGTTCAACAAAATGAACAAGCCATGCTGTTAGACGTCGGTCATTTTTGTCTGGAAGAAGAAATGATGAGGCGTTTTGCAAAATATTTAGAAAAACAATTACCTATAAAAGTCAGCTTTATTGAGGGAGTAAATCCATTTACTTCTTGTGCGAATTTTGAGGATGAAGCAGATAAATTATAAGCGAACAACAGTGCGCAATAAAAAAAGCGTGCTATAATCAAGGAGAGTATATGAGCCATTATCTTGATCAAATCAAACAATTGATTGCCTTGCAAAAAGTAGACAATGCAATTTATGATGTGAATAAATTGCTGAACAAAGCGCCGGAAGAAATTGAGGCTTTGAAGCAAAAGTTTGAAGATTTTGATAACCAAAAATTGCATATCGAAGAAAAGATTGTTCACCTTCATGAACAAGAAAAGCGCGTGCAAAATGAAGTAGAAGAAAGCGTTGCAAGTATAAAGAAGAGTAAAGCAAAACTCACTCAAGTTGAGAACGAACGTGAATTTAATGCTGTTTCTCGTGAAATGGACAGCATGGAAAAGCAAAACAAAACTCGTGAAGATGAGCAAAGTGCCTTAAGTGGAGAACTCAGTTTCCAAAACGCAAAGCTTGAAGAAGTTATAGAGTTATGGGAAGAAGCAGAAAAAATGTTGCAAACGGCGCAAGAAAATTTTGCGCAAATGGCGAAAGAATCTGAAGGACAGCTTGCCGAACTTGAAGTTGCGCGTAATGTATCACTCGGCTATGTGCCGGCACCTGTGCTTTCTCGCTATGAATTCATCAGAAGAAGATTGAAACATCCTGTAATTGTTCCTGTAATAGAAGGTGTATGTACCGGTTGCCATATCTCTATTCCGCCACAAGCTTATAACGAATTGCAAAGAGGGCAACAAATTGTTTCATGCCCGAACTGTCAACGTTTGATTTATTGGTCAGAACATTTTACTCCTGTTGAAGAAATAGATTCAGAAGGCGGTTTTGCTCCAGAGAGTTCTTTGGAAGTAGAAGAAACTACAGAAGAATAAGTTAGATATTTTGAGTTAAGCGGGTTATCGCTGCGTATACATTACTTCTAAGTGATTTAAAGCGTGGAGGAAAGTCCGTG
>CAYJPB010000001.1:57121-77636 GCA_964371955.1 uncultured Desulfovibrionaceae bacterium
GCTTCATTGGGCAGGACGCCGGGTAACGCCCGGAAAAAGTGATTTTTGGATAGCGTCACAGAAAAGAACCGCCTTTTGTTTAGTTAGCCAAAAGGTAAGGGTGAAAAGGTAGTGTAAGAGACTACCGGTGCTTGGGGTAACTCAAGCAGCCGGACAAGCCCCGTCCGAAGCAAGACCAAATAGGAGAATAGAAGGTTGCCCTGCCGCTCCCTTTAGGGATATATTCTCGGGTAGGTTGCTAGAGGTAATTGGTAACAATTGCCCCAGATGAATGATAACCGCGTGCATTGCACGAACAGAACACGGCTTATAGCTGACTCAAAAAAAGGGAAAGGGGCAACTCTTTCCCGTACAAGTATTGTAGAGGGAAATTATTAGGCGATTCCAATGAGCTCTATTTGGAAAAAGCCTATTGAAATTTCTAACTTTAGCATCATCTTAAATCAATAGGCTGACTGTGTAGAGTATTAACGGAGAAATGTGATTATGGAAACGAATAAAAAAGACACAAATTCTGCTTGGGGCGGAAGGTTTAGCGAAAAAGTTTCTAACTTGGTAGAAGAATACACGCAATCCGTCACCTTTGACAGTGAATTGTGCTATGTAGATATTTTAGGTTCACAAGCGCATGCAAAAATGCTTGCAAAGCAAGGCATAATTACTCACGACGAAGCTAAGATTTTATGTGATGGACTTGATGCGGTGCGTAAAGAGATAGATAATGGAGATTTTGTCTGGAAAACTTCTCTTGAAGATGTGCACATGAATATTGAAGCTCGCCTTACAGAAATAGTAGGCGATGTGGGAAAAAAGCTTCACACAGGCAGAAGCAGAAACGATCAAGTGTGTCTTGATTTCCGCCTTTATGTATCTAATTCTCTTGTCGAATGGGCAGAGCTTGTTAAAAAACTTGTGGCAGTTTTGCTAGAACAAGCAAAAGCACATATCTATACTTTATTGCCGGGAGCAACACATTTTCAGCCTGCACAACCTGTGAGTTTGGCACATCACCTCTTAGCCTATTGCGCAATGTTTCAAAGGGACTATGAGCGCATACTTCAAGCTGAAAAGCGCGCCAGAATTTCTCCGCTTGGGGCGGCGGCGCTTGCAGGCACAACTTATCCTCTCGATCCGCACGAAGTTGCCAAAGAGCTGAATATGTACGGAGTTTTCCAAAATAGTATGGATACTGTCGCCGACAGAGACCACGTTCTTGAAGCTTTATTCTGCGCAAGCACGTGTGCCATGCATTTATCACGCCTTTGCGAAGAACTAATTATCTGGTCAAATCCGCAATTTGGCTTTGTTCGCCTAAGCGATAAGCATACAACAGGTTCATCTATTATGCCGCAAAAAAAGAATCCCGACGTTGCGGAAATTATGCGTGGAAAAACAGGGCGCATGTACGGCAATCTCTTCAATCTTTTCACACAAATGAAAGGTATTCCGCTCACGTATAACCGTGATTTGCAAGAAGATAAAGAGCCTTTCTTTGATACAAATAAAAATATAAATCTTTCTTTGGCAGTTATGGCAGAAATGCTTTCAGAAGCGCAATTTAACAACGAAAATATGGCAAAAGCACTTTCTAAAGGATTTTTAAACGCCACCGAATTTGCCGATTATCTTGTATCTGAAGGTATTCCTTTCAGAGATGCGCACCACATCACGGGGAAAACCGTTGCTTATGCCGAAAGTATTAATTCCGCTCTTGAGGATTTAAGCCTTGAGGAGCTTAATGCATTTATCCCCGACGGCTACAGGGTTGAAGAAAATGTTTTTGTTGCCATGGATTATTATACTGCAGTGGCAAACAGGTCGGCTCATGGCGGCACAGGTTTTAAATCTGTCGAACATCAAATAAAAACAATAGAGCAATGGATAGAATAATGACAAAAAATATTTACATAGCTTCAAGTTTCAGGCACTTACACGCTGTGCAACTGCTTACTATGCATTTGAAAGACATGGGCTTTAATGTTCTTGATTGGACAAAAAAAGCAGTTGTTCCCGAAGGACTTACACCTCTTGAGCGTCGTGCATGGATGGATAAAGATGATAATGGCGGTTCTGTGTACGCTTTTTGTCGTGAGGCGTGTACTACAGCTGATTTAGTCATCTATCTCGGCGAATCCGGACAAGATGCAGGAGTGGAAATTGGCATGGCAAGGGCAAGCAATGTGCCCATTCTCGGAATAAGAGGTCCGCTTGAAGCGGCAGGGCTTATGCTTCATGGTTCATGCACCTATTGGGTGGAGAGTATACAGTCGGCTCTAGTTATTATGAAGCAGTTTGAAAGATGCCCAAGAGATTTGACTCACGAATTTTTTAATAATATCAAGTATTAAGTCAGGTTGTTTTACTTGCAAGACTTGCTTAAGAAAAACAATTGATTAATTATTTTTTACTCGCTAAATTTAACTTATAGGGTTTGCAAAGGGGGTAGCCCCGTGGGAAGAGTTCCCTTGCTTGTCGAAGACAAATACTATACCTGTCACCATCAAATCAGAAAAAAATGAAATATATTGAAAAAAAGTGTATAAAGGTAGCCGGAAAAGCCATGCAACAATCGGGCATGGTATATGAGGGCGCAAAAGTCGGGGTTGCCGTTTCAGGCGGTGTAGACTCTTTTTCTCTGCTGAAAATATTGAAAGAAAGGCAGAAAATTGTTCCTTTTCACTTCGATTTTATGGCTTTGCATGTGAACGCAGGTTTTGATGCAACAAATCACCAACCTCTGGTGGATTGGTTAAAAAAAGAGGGTATTGCAGGGCATTGCGAAGTTACCGATCACGGTTTGGTGGCGCACAGTGACGAAAATAAAAGCAACTCGCCTTGCTTCTATTGCGCTATGCTCCGCCGTAAAAGACTTTTTGAACTGTGCGGTGAATACAATTTAACACATTTGGCATTTGGGCACAATGCCGACGATTTAATCACAAACTTCTTTATGAATATCTTTCAAAACGGCAGAGTCGACGGTATGAGCATGAATGAGCCATTCTTCAAAGGTAAGTTACATGTTATCCGTCCTCTTATCCTACTCGATAAAAAAGATATTGTGAAAGCGGCAAAAATTTGGGAATTACCAATATGGAAAAATCCGTGCCCATCGTCGGGTTCAACAAAGAGAACAAAGTATATGGAACACTTTGAACATATATGCGAAAATAATTCCACAAGACGCAGAACCGCCTATAATGCGCTTACTCGCTGGCAGTTGGAAAAAAATATCTCGCAAGAGTATTTAAGTTCTAGGAAAAAAGATGAAGATGACTAGGATAGTATTCGCCGGATAATCCGGTATACCTCTGCAGGGGCAAAAGGGGACTCTCCCCTTTTGAAGCCCTATAAGGGAATATAGCCAAATAAAACAGATTTACCAAGAGCCACATAAATCTAAACAATTCTATGATAGCACATTACACAAATATCGAAAATAATATAAGGATAATATACATGGAAATGCAAGAAGCAATAAATAAAGCATTGGAAGAATATCACAATCTTGTGGAATTGGCAGAAAGCACTTTTGCAAAAGTTGCAGAAAGTCATGCTGATGAGGTGCGTTGCCATGAGGGCTGTATTTCTTGTTGCCACGCGCCATTTGACTTGAGTTTGATAGAGGCGATCTCTCTGCAAAATGCTTTTAAGAAAAAAATCCCTTACGGCGGGTTTCGCTCAGCAATTGCCACGGCGGCAACTCAGGCTGAGCGCACACTCATAAAAGAAAAGAAAAGATTTCACCAACTCACAAAAGAGGGCTATACACATTCAGCCGTCTTGCAAGAAGCGGCAAAATTGCAAATTCGCTGTCCGCTCTTAGGACCCGACGATGCTTGTGTTCTCTACGATGACAGACCGATAACATGTCGCCTTTACGGTATTCCACTTGCGATAAATAAAGAAGTGCATGTGTGCGGCGAGTCGGGCTTTAAAAGGCAGTATTCGTATCCAACCGTATTTGTTTCACGTTTTCAAGATTCTCTGTCTGAAATATCAAAACAATTGCAAGAAGATTTAAATTCGGTATATAATGAATTGTATAAAGTATATATCCCGCTCTCTTCAGCTATTCTTCACCCAATCGACAAAACATGGCTCGGAATAAAAACAAAGAAATAAGGAAATAATATGCCACTTCATATCCCCGCTTCGGTCTATCGTGACGGCAGTGTGCAAGAGCTCACTCCCGAACAGGAAGATAATAAACGCCAATTGTATGAAAATATGTCGCCACGCCGCCGAAAGTTTATCGACAGAATCGGCTACGAAAATTGGGACCCTTTCCCAAAACCAAACGATCCTATGGAATTGCGTGTTGATGTGACAGGAAGAAGCACAGAACAGCTTGTGTATGACTTTAAAAAAGCCATGAAAAACCAACGCGTTATTCCCGGTTACGAAACAGGGCAAGCCTTTGAAACCGGCGCACTGGAAATGGCAGTGCATATTGTTAACAAAGACGAAAAATTTCTTGGCATGTTTGAGTTTGCAGTGTGGTATTATAAGCTTTTGCAAAATGAAGGGCACGAGGAATAAGGGAAAAATCTCTATTAAAATCATTTTACAGATTGACGAAAACGGGATAGATATTATTTATATTAAGGTTTAACTTGTTACGTCTTTAAAGCGTGAAGCAAGAATGATTAAATCATGAACAAATTTAGAATATACTAATCGAGAGGACTATACAAATGAAAGCAAGATACGACGATATTGACGAATATATTGCCGATTTACAAATCGAAATTGAAGCGAACCCAATTTGCGCAAACCATCACTACAATCTTGGGCTTGCCATGTTGTCAAAAAATGACTTTGATGCGGCGGAAGCTTCATTCTTGGAAGCGGTAAGGCAATCATCACGTTTGGCGGAAGCCTATGTGCAACTTGGCGGAATTTGCTTAAACAGAAATGATTACGAAGGATGCTTGCGTTATAACGAAGAAGCGAAAAATTGTCGTCCAAAGTTTGCCATTGCCCAAGCGAATATCGGCTTTGCCCTCTTGCAGATGGGTGAAATCGATAAAGCAATCGAATCATTGAATAAGGCTTTGAAGTGGGATCCAAACTTGGTGCAGGCACTTACGACTCTTTCTTCAGCCTACCTTATGAATAAAGAACCTGAAACAGGAATGAAAATTGCCAAAGAAGCTTTGCGCTTACAACCCGCTTTTGCCCCTGCATGGCACAATGTTTCATTGGCTCATATGGAACTTGAAGAAGTTGAAGAAGCCATTCAAGCAATGGATAAAGCGGCTGAGTTGGGCTATGATGTGCCGCAAGAATACCGCGAAGAATTGGAACAACTCAGAAAATAATTTCTATTATTATTGAAATATATAAAATCTTGTTATAAATTTAGAGTATTAGTCCTAATAAGGAGACGGCTATGTGGGAATATACAGAAAAAGTACACGATCATTTTTTAAACCCAAGAAATGCTGGACAGTTAGATAATCCTACTGCGGTTGGTGAAGTTGGCAGTCTTGCGTGTGGTGATGCGCTTAAACTGTATTTGAAAATTGAAGACGAAGTTATTACTGACGCAAAGTTCCAAACTTTTGGTTGCGCTTCTGCCATTGCTTCTTCTTCTGCGCTCACCGAAATAATTAAGGGTATGAAAGTTGAAGATGCCGCAAAGGTGAAAAATAAAGATATAGCTGACTATTTAGGCGGTCTTCCTCCTGAAAAAATGAACTGTTCGGTTATGGGTGAAGAAGCGCTTGAAGCGGCAATTCGCAATTATAAGGGCTTGCCTCCGCTCGAACATGTTGACGATCACAGCGCACTTATTTGTAAATGCTTCGGTATTACTGAAAATCAAATCCGTGAAGCTGTGCGCGTGAACGGCTTGAAAGAAGTGCGTGAAGTAACTAACTTTACAAAAGCAGGCGGCGCATGCGGAAAATGCCGTGGGCGTATCTTGGATATTATCGAAGACGAAGCAGGTATTTCCAAACAAAAAACAATGGTTGAAATTAAACCCGTGAAAGCGTCAAGCTTAACAAATATTCAACGCATGCAAAAAGTTGTTCAAGTTATAGAACACGATATTCGTCCGCGTCTTTTACAAGATGGCGGTGATATTGAACTTATTGACTTAGACGGTACACGTGTTGTTGTGGCGCTTCGTGGCACATGCGCTTCGTGCAGGGCCTCACATCTCACACTTAAAAATGTTGTTGAAAAAGCGCTTAAAGAACAGGTTGAAGAAGCAATTGAAGTTGTGGAGGCATAATGCTATGATGAGCAAAATTAATGCCCCCATTTATTTAGATAATAATGCAACAACTAAGGTTGCCGACGAAGTTGTGGAAGCTATGCTTCCCACATTTGGCACGCTTTACGGCAATGCTTCTTCCATGCACACTTTTGGTGGGCAAATGAAAAAGCATATAGATACTGCCCGTGAACAAATTGCCGACATGCTCAATGCCTATCCCGATGAAATTATTTTTACTTCATGCGGAACAGAAAGTGATAACTCAGCTTTCCATACGGCTTTGAGTACGCAACCGAATAAAAATTCCTTTGTCACAACACGCGTAGAGCATTCAGCCGTGTTGAACTGTGCACAAGACCTTGAACAAAAAGGTAAGAATATCATCTGGCTTGATGTGGACGAATACGGACAGATCAACTTGGAATCTTTTGAGGAAAAAATTGCAAAAAATGCAAATGATATTGCCTTAGTATCTGTGATGTTTGCCAATAACGAAACGGGAACAATATTTCCCATTGAAAAAATTGCGCAAATTGTGAAGCAACACAATATTCTTTTGCATGTTGACGCTGTGCAAGCCATCGGTAAGGAAGTTATTGACTTGGCAAACACTCCTATTGATATGCTTGCTTTATCAGGACATAAAGTCCATGCACCAAAAGGTATCGGAGTTATGTATCTTCGACGCGGAACACGCTTCCGCCCCTTTATGCTTGGCGGTCATCAAGAGGACGGCAAACGTGCAGGAACGGAAAATGTGCCCTATATTGTGGGGCTTGGCAAGGCAATTGAACTTGCAAAAGCAAGTATGACAGAAGAAAAAGTACGTGTTGCCAACATGCGTGACAGATTGCAACAAGGCATACTTGATAAAATTCCCGATGCTAAAATTAACGGTGACGTGAATAACCGTTTGCCAAATACTTTGAACGTTTCTTTCAAAAATGTTGAGGGTGAGGCATTGCTGCTTATGCTCAATACATTTGGCATTTGCGCAAGTTCCGGTTCTGCATGCACTTCCGGCTCGCTTGAACCTTCGCATGTTTTACGTGCAATGGGCGTGCCTTATAATTTTGCGCACGGCTCTCTTCGTTTTTCACTTTCACGTTATACTGTTGATGAAGAAATAGATAAAGTACTTGAGGTTTTGCCAAGTATCGTTAAAAATTTGAGAGCAATGTCGCCTTTTAAAAATTAATTTTATCACTTACAGTTGAATTTTATCAAAGAGCAATACACCAAAATAAGATAAGCTTTTCTTATGCTTGGCGGATTGCTCTTTGTTTATATTGAGCAGTAAAATAAAAAATGCTCATTTTGAAATGTATTTTGCGCTGGCAGTACTTGATTTTTTCTCAAAATGCGTGCGCTTTACAATGGAACTTGTTTATGCTATAATTCAACACTATCCAGAGGAGGAGGCGTGTATATGTTCACAATTACGCAAGAATATTTAGATAATCTTTTTCCTGCAAGCCGTACAGACGAAATTTTTGAAGTGCTTTTCGGCGATGCAGAAGACGGCGCTTATGATATCCGTCTCAGTTTACAAGAAAGTTCAGCTGAAAAAGTGCTTTTGCATTATGAATTACACGGCAGACCCGGAAAGTGCTTAGCTTGCAATTTAACAAGTGGTTTACCACATGTATTTAATAGGCATCCAATAATCGCAGCGCAAAAAACCGCAGAAGATATTGCAAAAAATTTGGAATGGAACAATTTTACTTTTGAAATTGGTTCAACAGAACAGTTTTCAGAAGATTTACACTTTATTCCGCTAAAAATTATAAAAGGATAAGACTATGGAATTTCTACACCCACAAGAGTTTTGGAGTAAAGACCGAATCCGTCACCATCAATGTCTTGCGCTTCACGATATTTTTGAAAGAGTGCAAAAATCGCCTTTCTATGCACAAAGATTGAAAGAATGCGGTAAAACAATTGATGAACTGGCAACCCCCGAAGGTATACGCAATTTTCCTTTTACAACAAAGCAAGACTTGAGGGACAATTATCCTTTTGGCTTAGCCTGTGTGCCGGAAACTGAATTTTCAAGAATGCATTGTTCTTCAGGAACAACAGGAACGCCTGTCGCCATTTCTTATACTAAAGAAGATATTGAAACATGGGCGCAAATCATGGCGCGCTCTATGTTTATTACGGGAATGAGAAAGGAAGACGTTTTTCAAAACATGAGCGGATATGGGCTCTTCACAGGCGGTTTGGGTATACACTACGGCTCAGAAGCTTTGGGATGTCTTACAATTCCGGCAGGTGCGGGAAATACACGTCGTCAAATTAAGCTTATTCAAGATTTCAATGTAAGTGCCATTCACATTTTGCCCTCATATGCAATGCATATTGCACAGCATTTGAAAAAAGAAAATATCGAAACATCTCTGCGTATTGCGCTTGTAGGCGCTGAGCCGTATACCGAACTCACCAGAAAACGCATTGAAGATATGCTGAATGTGAAAGTATATAACTCATTCGGGCTTTCTGAAATGAACGGACCGGGTGTGGGTATGGAATGCATTGAGCAAAACGGCATGCATATTTGGGAAGATCATTACCTTTTTGAAATTATCGATCCCGAAACATGCGAAAATTTGCCCGACGGAGAACTCGGTGAATTGGTTATTACCACACTTTCACGTAAAGGTATGCCGGTTATCCGCTATCGTACACGTGATTTGACTCGTATCATTACAGAAGACTGCTCATGCGGCAGAAAGCACAGAAAAATTGACAGAATTCAAGGCAGAAGCGATGATATGATTATCCTCAAAGGTGTGAATATCTATCCTATGCAGATTGAAAAAATTCTTATGGAATTCCAAGAAGTCGGGCAAAATTACCTTATTCATCTTGAACAAGAAGGCTTGCTTGAGAATATACGCGTACAAGTGGAAATTACACCTGAACACTTTGAAGAAGATATGCGTTTACTTCACAAATTGCGTGATCAAATTGCTCGTCGTATACACGATGAAATTCTTGTTACGCCAAAGATTGAACTTGTGGCGCAACATTCAATTCCGCAATCCGAGGGTAAAGCGCAAAGAGTTATTGACTTACGAGATAAGTAATATTATTTTAATTGTGTTTCTTAGTGGTTTATCTATAAGGAGTTTGCTATGAAGAAATGTATGCAGATTTTTATACTTTCACTCTTTGTTATTCACTATTCTTTTGCGAGTGCTGCTGAAATTTATAGTGACGAGGAGCAAAGAAGATCAATTGCGCGCATGATGGAAGCTAGCACTGTTTTCATTATAGCAGATTCACCGCGCACGCAAAGCATGGGCACAGGTTTTGTTGTTGGGGAAGGATATGTCCTTACAAACGCGCATGTTATTGAAGGCGAAGAAGATTTTTATGTTTTAGGACCAAACTTCGGCGTTGCGGAAGCGACACTTGTTGGCGAAGCATTAAATAACTCTGTTGACTTTGCACTTTTGCAATTCGATCCCGGTGTTGATTTGCCTATTCTCGCTTTTAACTTAGATGTTTCTCGCACAGACAGAGTGAGTGCTTGGGGCTTTCCTTTTATTGTAACGCAATTTGACAAAAATATGGATGCAATTGCAAGAGGACACCTCGAAGTTATGCCACAAGTTGTTTATACCGAAGGCACTGTCAGCACATTTATCGATACGGGGCAAGGGATAAATATTATTCATACTGCTGATATTGCTTCCGGAAACAGTGGAGGGCCATTAGTTAATTCACGCGGCGAAGTTATTGGTGTGAATACGTGGATTTCTACAGACAGAGAAGAAGGGGCGTATGTTAACGCATCACTTCCCTCTGCTGCAGCTGTGACGTTCTTGCGCTCGTACGGCGTGGAACCGCTGATTGTCGGCAGCGCAGCCGCAATGGATTCTCAGCTTTATGCGTATACGCCAAATACACTGTCAGATGACGGATTTATCTTCCCCGAAGACAGAAATCGCAATAATAACAGAAATAATAACAACAATAACAACAGTAATAATGAAGGCAGTAATCTTAGTATTATTACAGATTTCTTGATGAGAGGGAGCAATGATGAAGGTTATTATGACATGGAAGAAGATTACGAGTCAGGCGATCATTCTATAACTACTCTTGGTGAATTTGCGGCTGTTATAGCAGGAGGCGGCCCATCAAGACGTAATAACCATGAAGATGAAGAAAACACAATTGAATTAATCGTTGGCATTGTAAGAGAACTCGCGCAATAACCAAGAAAATCATAATATAATAAACCTCTGCATACGTGAAATATGCAGAGGTTTTGTGTTTTAAGAGAATGTAACAGTAAATTATCTGTTGGTGATAGTAGCAAAAATAAGCGGTTGACCGTATAGGTAGCGGCTAAGCCAAATTACAGAGCCATAGTCAGTTGAAACAGTATCGCTGGCACGGGAACTTGCCGCCTGTACAAAGTCAATGCTTGCCAGTGCCGCGGATGCTGAATTATTTTCGCCAAGCCATAAAGGAGTGTTTCCTGCAAGTGCATATATTGATGAATCCACCCCAAGATGCGCAAAGAGGTTACGCATATCAAAGTAGGCAATAAACACACCCATAAGTTCGCCCTCATTTGTGAAAGCCGGTCTGCCTACAAGAATTTCTGCTCCGTTAGGATCTTCCTGTACAAAAACGCGAATTTCACGAGGGTTCATGCCTTCGGGGGTTTCTAGGAGGCGTGCAAAGTCAAGCGGTTTTGAATATTGCTCGGGCAGCGCTCCGGTTACTGTGCCTTCTGCATTGATAAGCGCAATGCCTGAAAGCCATGGTGAACTGTTAAACAGCTGTTGTAGCTGAGCATCGGCAGGTGGCATACTGAGCTGTTCAAAAGTATATTCGAAGTTTGTTATTGCTTGATTGAGTGGAATAAGGTTTGAAGCTAAAAAGTTTTCAGAATCTGTCAAACCTATGGTCTCTTCGTAATTTATATCTGCAGGCGCATCTATATGTGTGTCATAAAAAGAGTTGAGACCTCGCCATGTTTGCGAATCTTGCACTTGAGAACAGCCGCTTACAAGTAAAAGTGTTGCCAAAACTGTAGATAGTTTACTAAAATTATTCACTGTACAATCCTTTATTATACTTGGGCTCTTTTTTCAAGACGCTGTGCTAATTTTTCAAGCATATTTTGCATCTTGGGTGAAAGCCCGCTTGTTGAATCAGCCTGTGTAGGCTGTTTTTCACCTGAAAGCTCATTATGACTTTCAGTGTTACCATTTAGTTCATTGATTTTAGCCAAAAGTTCTTCTTTCTGAACATCATCTGCTTCATCCAAAAGTTCCGTATAGATTGCAATAGCACCGGCTGTATCACCTTGTGTGGCGAGCAATTCTGCCATCGACTTTGTGTGTGTTGAAGCTTTTCCGTTACCGTTCTCCGGTTTTGGGCTTTGTTCAAAAGTTTCTTCTATACTTTCCTCAATAATTACATCAGAAGTGAAATCTGTCGGTAATTCTTCAAAAACAGCTTCACTCGGCTCCTCAGAAAATTCCGCTTGCAAGGGAGTTTCTTCAAGAGTTTCGGGAAAAGTAGGTGCAAAATCAGCTTCTTGTTCTTGCGAAAGAGTAAGCACTTCTTGCTCTTCCACGTCGTTTTGATTTTGCGTAAATACAGAAGTTTGTTCTTGCAACTCAGCATGCTCTGTGGTTATGTCAGGCGTGACCATGCTTTCATCGTGTTGCAAGGGCATATTTAATGCATTTTGAACGTGTTGCGCTTGAGTTGTATGCGGCTGATTTGTCCCCAGATCGGCATAGTGTTGAATTCCCGCCTGAAAAATATCCATAAGCGTGAGGGTGGGGTTTGCAAAAAAAGCTGAAAGAAGCGCGAGGGTAGAGGAGATTGCGGCGTTTTCGTCAGCAGCTAATGTGCTCCACGTTTGCCAAAAGCTCGGATATTTTTTAAATACATCGGTGAATTTATGTAATTGAATATTTGCACTTTCGTATTTATCCTTTTTCGCAAGTAATTCAATATAGTATAAACGCGCCTCCAAATAGTCGGGGTGTTTTTCCAATCCGCGTGCAAGCACAAGGAGAGCTTCGTCCATTTGCCCTGATTGATCGAGCATTTGAGCATATAAAAAGAATACGCGCGAAAATGGGTCAATTTCCAGAAGTTCTCTGTAGAGTTCTAATTTGTCATTTAAAGCTATTTTTTCATTCATCGGCGCTTACCTCCGATACTGGCAAAATATTTGGTGATGTATATTCATAATCGCGTTCAAATTCAAAAACATATAATACTTCTGAACCTTTAACGTATTTGAGACTTTGACGAATTATTTTTTCCATATAGGCTGTATCGGATTGCAATAAACGTATTTCTTCAGATATTTCCATGTTTTGTTCGTCAATATCTGCAATTTGCATAAGCAAGCCGTCGCGTAAATCTCTGGCGTTTTGCCATTCGGAAATACTTTGATTACCAAAGAAAAGTGTAGAAATTGAAAAGAGGTTAAAGCACACACACACACCAAGCACGGTGAACTTTATAAGAAGACTCATATCGTTTTGCGCAAACATTATAAGTCCTCCTCAGAAGTAGTGTCTTGCTTAGCAAGCTCATCCGTCCAAGAAATATAGAAATTGTAAAAGTATCTGTAGCCTGAATAGACAGTAAGTAAAAAAGCGATTGCAAGAAGTATATTCCCAATCCAGATAATATCAAAACCAAAAATTGGGTAGTGAAGCATTAAGGGAATAAGGGCAAGTATTTGAAAAATTGTTTTGAGCTTTCCGTATTTATCTGCGGCGATTACAACACCTTCATCTGCGGCAACGGCACGAAGTCCTGTCACGGCAATTTCACGTACTATGATAACAATTACTACCCATGAAGGAACCCAGCCCAATTCTACAAGCATGATAAAAACAGAGCAAATCAAAAGTTTGTCTGCAAGCGGATCCATAAATTTTCCAAAATTGGAAACAAAATTATATTTACGTGCAATATAGCCGTCTAAAATGTCGCTAATACCGGCAATGATAAAAAGAAGTGTTGCCAAAAAGCAGAAGAGTGGAGAAGGGAAAGCCAAGAAAATAAGTACGGGAAAAATAGCTAACACTCTTAATAGAGTGATTTTATTAGCTAAATTCATGTTCTTTAGCAGGTTTAAAGAAGCAAATTCCATACTTTTCTCCCTAACACTATACTTTTTCTAGACTATAATTGTATTCGCTTTATATTGCAAGCTTTTTTTACAAGAAATTAATTTTATTTCCGTATGTTTCAGGAATAGAAGCAAATTAATGATTTAAGGCGATATTGAAAATGTTGATGCGCTATAAATTATAGTATATACGCATATAGTTTTAAAAATACATAAAGGCTTTGACAATAAATAATTTTCAAAATATATTTGCAAATGTAAATTATAAGGTGGGTTATATTATGCTCGATACAAATAAATACAATATTACTTTCACATTAAATAACTTTATGGAGAAATTATGAACACACAACAATTGATAGAACTTGTAAGATCTGAAATTAAACCGAGCCTTGGTTGCACCGAGCCCGTAGCAGTGGGGCTTGCGGTGTCAAATACGGTTATCCACCTCGATAATCCCCCAACACATATACACTTACGCGTAAGTTCAAATATATTTAAAAACGCTTATTATGTAACTATTCCCGGCACACATGAGGCTGGCTTACCTCTTGCGGGCACACTTGGTTTTCTCTTGGCAAAAAAGGGAAATACCATGGAAATTTTTGCAGATGTAAATGAAGAACTTATCAAAAAAGCGCATACGTACATAGACAAAAATTTTGTTGACGTAGAGGTGATAAAAGATTCACACTTGCTTATTGAAGTTACAGCAACAAACGATAAAGAAACTGTACATTCAATAACTTATGACAGTCACGATAAGATGGTTCACCTTAATAAAGACGGCAAAGTGCTTATCGATGTAAAAACTGAATTGCACGATAAGCAAGATGTGAATATCATGGATATGAAAGTGGTGGATTTTGTTAAAATAGCGCAAGAAATTCCGCTCAAAGACATCGAATTTTTGCAAGAAGCCATTGATATGAATCTCAAAGCCGCAGCAGAGGGTTTTACCAATGATTACGGTATGAAAATCGGTAAAACGATGAAGAAAATGGTTGATGAAAAAGTGTTGCCGAACGATATGTTCTATAATGTAAAAATGACTGTTGCCGCCGCCGTGGATATGCGCATGGGCGGAGGGCCTTATCCTGCCATGACAATTCTTGGAAGCGGAAACCAAGGATTTGAAACTACTTTGCCTATTGTTGCCGCGTGCGACTTTCTCAAAACCGATCACGAAACAAAATTGCGCGCGCTATTCATGTGTTATTGTATTTCAATACGTGTGAAATATGCTATCGGTTTACTTTCGCCAATTTGCAGTGCTCTTTTCACGGGTTCGGGCGTTGCGGCAACTATTGCTTGGCTTTTAGGTGGAAATCAAGAGCAAATTGAAAACGCCATGCAAAATCTTTTCTCCAATATTTCAGGAATTGTGTGCGACGGAGCAAAGGGCAGTTGTTCCGCAAAACTTTGCACTTGCGCCGGCGAGGCTGTGCTATCTGCTATGCTTTCCATACACGGAAGCGCACCTGACGCAACAGACGGCCTTGTGTGCGATCATGTTGAAGACACTATTGATAATCTTTCACGCGTTTCCCGTGAAAGCCTGAAAGATGTGGACATAAATCTTATAGATATCATGATGAATAAGAAATAAAGCGAATATTATGAGCAATAAAAGGGGGTTATTGCGTTGTGTGCTAGCTCTTGGTAAGACATCTCACACATTTTTCATTGTCGCCTAAGACAATTGCCATTCAGAATCACTTGAAATAATTTATTTATGTACAGAAATTAAACTTGCATAATAAAAATACATGTGTTAAACACAAATTATGAATCACGCAAAGCGCATAGTTTTTATTGCTCCTGCCGGACTCATAACCCCGTATTTCCCCCAACTTAAGGAAGCGGGAATTGAGGTTGGATTGGCAGAGAATATGAAAGCACTGACACCTTTTTTGCGAAAAGAAGTGTCGGTTATCTTCTCGCGCCCAAATCTTCCGTCTTATTCCGCTGCGGATTTATTGGAAATCGGTAAAGACGATCCTAACTTTCCGCCTGTGTATATCATTGCTGAAAAACCACAATCGGAAGAAGCTGAATATTTATTGAGCCTTGGCGCAAAAGACTATTGGGCCGATCCAATCAATATTGAAAAAATTTTTACGGTTCTCAAGCATACCGAAAACAATAATCAACGCCAAAAAACTGAAAAACCTAAACAAGAAGAGTTAAATGCAACGGCTATAGTCGGTTCTAATCTTGCTATTCAAAGAGTGCTGAAATTGGCAAAGCAGGTGGCAAAATCAAAAGCTTCAGTGCTTATTTCAGGAGAATCCGGAACCGGTAAGGAAATGTTTGCACGTACATTACACGCATGGAGCGATAGGGCAGATGCCCCCTTTATAGCCGTGAACTGTGCGGCATTGCCGGAACATCTTCTGGAGTCTGAACTTTTTGGACATGAAAAAGGTGCATTTACGGGCGCAATTGCACGTAAACCCGGTAAATTTGAGCTTGCAAGCGGCGGCACTTTGCTTCTTGACGAAATTTCTGAAATGGATCCGGCACTTCAAGCCAAGCTTTTGCGTGTCTTGCAAGAGGGTGAAATTGACAGAGTTGGCGGTACAGAAACCATAAAAGTAGATGTGCGCGTTCTTGCAACTACAAACAGAGAAATGGAAAAATGGATCGAAGAAGGAAAGTTTCGTCAAGATCTTTACTTCCGTCTTAATGTTATTCCTTTACGTTTGCCTTCTTTGAGTGAAAGAGGGTCTGATATACTTGAACTGGCACAGTTTTTTGCAAAAAAATATTCGCAAGAATACACATTACCGCCCACACAATTTTCTCAAGAAGCTATTGATTGGCTTATGAATTATTCTTTCCCCGGCAATGTTCGTGAGTTACAAAACCTGATGGAAAGAGCTGTATTGCTCGCAAATGGGCAGGCGATAACACCATTGCACTTCTTGCTTGAAGGTGATGAATGGCCTCTCTTTTTGGAAGATGAAGCTGTAGAAGATGCTTCACAGCAAAATGCACCAGCACAGGCGAGTGCAACCAATGTGCAACAAGGGGCAATTTTTACAAATTCTGTAATTCCCCTGCACGAAATGGAAAGAATTATGATTATGAAAGGTTTGGAAGCTACGCATGGTAACAGAACGCAAGCTGCCGAACTTTTAGGCATTTCTGTGCGAACTCTAAGAAATAAATTAAGCGAATATAAGGAGCTTGGTTTTACCGAAAGCTCTACATAAAAAAGCCCCAATCGGGGCTTTATTTTTGCTCTGCAAATACAAAGAACTATGTATTTTGTTTATATACTTTGTGTTAAATTTAAAAATTTGCCATAAATTCATTGTATTTTTGACATACCAGCTCAATATTATTGCTTTGAACAAGTTGATTTATTTCTTGTGCAAGTCTTTGAAAATCTGCTTGCGATTCAGCGAAAAGAGTGGGGTTTTCTGTCGCAAGTGTTTGTGTAAACTGTGCAAAATCAGCAGAGGCAACATTTACGTCACACGCAGCAAATGCGTTTGACGAGAAGAGCAAAAATGCTAAAGATATACAGATTTTTTTCATAATTAACCTCGTAATAATAAAGATTACTTAAATTAAAAATACGCTTTTTTTAAAATTTGTCAAGTTTATAGGCGTTATTTGATAATTACTTGGAAAATCAATGCATTATGCTTGTAGTGCGAAATAGACAAGGTAACCTGTATATGCTACATAGGCAAAAAGCAGAAGAGCGCCTTCAAGGCGGTTAATTTTTGCGATATTTCCTTTCATGGCAAAGCCAAGCAAGAAGAGAGAGAAGGTGAGTGCAATCATAACAGGCATATCCCGCGTGAGGGTTGCCGGTTCTATAGCGAAAGGGTGAATACTGCCGGCAATACCAACCACAGCAAGTGTATTGAATAAGTTTGAACCGATAACATTGCCGAGGGCTATATCGTCTTCGCCTTTACGTGCAGCAATGACGGATGAAGCCAATTCAGGTAGTGAAGTGCCTATCGCTACAACCGTCAGCCCGATAATCATGTCGCTCACTCCAAAAAGTTGAGCAATTTCAGTGGCGCCCCACACAAGAAGTCTTGAGCTGGCAATAAGCATAACTAAGCCGATAAGTAACCATATAACAGATTTTTTAATATCCACTTCCTTATTTGCTTCATTTTCGGGAGAAGGAGCGTTTTTGTCTTTTATGCCACTATAGATAGTATAACCCATAATAAGAAAGAAAAGCGCAAGTAAGATAAATGCGTCTACACGAGAAAGAGTTTGGTCAACTAAAAGTGCAAGCGTTACAAGTGTGACAAATGCAAGAATGGGTAATTCTTTTTTTAAGATGTTTGAATGCACAACAATTGGAGAGATTAAGGCGGAAACGCCAAGTATCAAGCCGATGTTTGCGACGTTGGAACCGTACGCATTGCCGAGTGCTATGCCTGTATTGCCGCTCAAGCCTGCAAGGGCCGATACAAACATTTCAGGCGCAGATGTGCCAAAGCCCACAATCACCATACCGATGATTAAAGGGGAAATAGAAAAAAACTTAGCAGTTGAAGCCGCGCCGTCAACAAAACGGTCGGCACTCCACACAAGAAGTAATAAGCCGGCAATTAGGGCTATAAAAGGTAGTATCATTGTATATCCTCAAAAAATACACATTGAGCAGAAGCGCAAAATTGTATTTTGATAATCAGGCAAAGATTACGAAGCCTGACTGTTAATAGTTAAATTTTTATTAATGCCGTAAGAGATTACAGTATCAACCGGGCGTTAATACTAGTAGTCAATTACTCAAATGTCAATTCTTTAAAATTGCCTCTAATTTATTCTTTTTCTGAAAAGGCTTGCGGCAAGACTGAGCGTTATTAATGCAATTATTCCCAGTGGATACAGTAGATGGCTTATTTGTGAAAATGTTGAACCTTCCATATAAATTCTTTGTGTAAGTTCAACCCCGTAACGAACAGGGTTTGCGAGCGTGGCTATTTGCAAAATTTGTGGCATGGAAGATATGGGCGTGAGAAAACCCGAAAGCAAAATCATTGGCATAAGCAGAGTAAAAGAGTAGAGAAGAGCTTGCTGCATTGTGGAAGTAAGAACGGAAATACAAAGTCCAATCCCAACAACGGCAAAGTCGAATAATAATAATGAAATAAAAAGTAGTAGGTACGAACCTGCAAAAGGAATATTGAACCACCATAAAGATATAGCCAATACAATAGTAGCTTGAAAAATTCCAATAATAACAGGAGGAAGCGCCTTGCCTATAAGTATGGTAATAGGGTGAAGAGGTGTGACAAGCAATTGATCGAATGTGCCTTGCTCTCTTTCTATTGCGACGGTTTGCCCTGCAAGAACAATAATTTGTATCACCGAAAGTAAAGCCAACATTCCCGTTGTGATATTCCACCGAGTTTCAAGATTGGGGTTAAACCACGCTCTTTTTTCTATGTTGAGCATTTCTTGAGAAATTCCCTGCTTCTCCCTCAAATAGGAATTAAAATCTTCAACAATGCTTGATGCATAGCCGCTTACTGTTCCTGAAACATTGCTGTTTCTGCCGTCAACCAGCACTTGCACATCAGCACTTTGTCCGGAATTGATTTTTCTTTCAAAGCCCGATTCGATATGTACAATCATCAATGCTTTGTTATTATCAAGCACATTCGCGATTTGCGATGAATTTTCCAAAGTCAATACACGAATATAGTTAGGAGAGCCCTCAAAATACGAAATAAGTTCACGCGAAAGCGACGATCTGTCTTGATCGAGCACTGCAAATTCAACATTGTTCAAGTCAAACGTTGCCACGTAACCAAATATAAATGTCTGAATAAGCACCGGCATAACAAGAATAACGCGATTACGCTTATCTTTGTGGATTCCTAAAATTTCTTTGCGTAAAAGCACAAGAACTTCTAAAAAAAACTGATACATATTGTGCTCCACCTATTCCAATGACTTTGATATTTTTATTCTTGCCAAATTTAAAAATAGAATTGCGAAGAAGAGCATTATCGACAAATCACGAATTATCAGTTCGGACACATTGCCGACTAAAAAAAGCGTTCGCAAAAGATTCATATACCACGTTGAAGGAAATATATGTGCAAAATAATATGCAATGCGTGGGGCACTGTTTAAATCGAATATAAAGCCCGAAAGCATAACAACCGGTAAAAAACTTACAATAAGCACCACTTGACTTGCCAAGAATTGACTTTTCAGCGTTGCGGAAATAAATAAACCCAAGCCGAGAGCGAAAAGTAAATATACTGCGGAACCAAGTATGATAAGAAGAATTGAACCACGCATAGGTACTTGGAAAATCCAACGTGCGGCTAAAAGGCATAAGGAAAGTCCACACAGCCCCAATAAGAAATACGGTATTGTTTTTCCTAGAATTATTTCTCCTTTTGTTACAGGAGTAGCGATAATTGCCTCATACGTGCCTCTTTCCCACTCACGCGCAATTACAAGCGCCGTAAGCAAACTTCCGATAAGAGTCATAATAAGTACGGTTACGCCCGGAACAAGAAAATAACGACTCTCGCCCTCTGCATTATACCACACGCGCGTTTCTAAATTTGCTTGCCCAATTTCTGGTATAATAGTTGTATTTGTCAAAAAAGAAGTGTCGCCTTGTCGTTTATACACCCATTGCGTAATGGCGGCCTCAAGATAGATTTGCATGATGCGTGCGGTATTTGAATCTCTGCCATTCACAATTATTTGTATTTCTTCGGTATTGTCAGCTCTCTCTTGTATGGCACGGCGGACAATGGCATTTGTTTGCGCATTGCGTAAAAGTTCTTCTGCTTCTTGCCATGAATACACAAGTCTTGGTTCAAAATAGGAAGAAAGCGATAAATGCGTATATAAATCCTGCGTTACAGGAGAAGAAGTGTCGTTCACGATTGTCACGGGCACTTGTCGCACGTCCATAGACAAGCCAAAGCCAAAGAGCAATAAAAGAACTATGGGCAGAATAATGCCAAGTGTGAGCGTGCTTCTATCTCTCAGCATTTGCCGTGCTTCTTTGCGAATAAGGGCTTGTGCTCTCTTTAGTGAGAACATGGCTATGCCTCCTCTTCTCTTGCATTTTCAACGATTTTAATAAAGGCTTCGTCCATAGTAATTGTGGCGCTTGTGCTTGCTTGTGCTCGAATTTGAGAGGGCGT
>CAYJPB010000002.1:0-22141 GCA_964371955.1 uncultured Desulfovibrionaceae bacterium
AACAATATAAAAGGAGTAATTATGAAAGATACTATGAATTATGACGATATTTTTGCCCATACGGAATTAAGGAAATCATTGCCAAAACTTGCAATGCCACAAAATGAAGCTTCCCCCCGTGCTGTGTATCAAGCATTGCACGATGAATTGATGCTTGACGGTAACGCAAGGCAAAATGTGGCAACTTTCTGCCAGACATGGCTTGACGATGAAATCCATAAACTTATGGACGAGTGTATCGACAAGAATATGATTGATAAGGACGAATATCCACAAACTGCGGAAATTGAACAAAGATGTGTGCATATGCTTGCTGATTTATGGAATTCACCGGAAGCTGAAACAACACTCGGTTGCTCAACAACAGGTTCGAGTGAGGCGGCAATGCTTGGCGGCATGGCGCTGAAATGGAGATGGAGAGAAAAGCGCAAAGCAGAAGGCAAAAGCTATGATAAACCAAATCTTGTGACAGGCCCTGTGCAGATTTGTTGGCATAAGTTCTGTAGATATTGGGATATTGAATTGCGTGAAATTCCCATGGATAAGGGCAGACTTATTATGACTGCCGATGAAGTGATGAAGTATGTGGATGAGAACACAATTGGCGTTGTGCCGACACTTGGGGTGACATATACAGGGCAATACGAACCTGTGGAAGAGGTGGCAAAAGCCTTAGATAAATACCAAGAAGAAAGCGGAAACGATATCCCTATTCATGTCGATGCGGCTTCGGGCGGATTTTTAGCGCCTTTCATTCACCCCGATTTAATGTGGGATTTTCGCTTACCGAGGGTGAAGTCAATTAACGCATCGGGGCATAAATACGGACTTGCACCGCTTGGTGTCGGTTGGGTTGTGTGGCGAGAATCGGAGGATTTATCGCAAGATTTACAGTTTAATGTGAACTATCTTGGCGGAAGCCTGCCTACTTTTGCGCTGAATTTCTCACGCCCTGCCGGACAGATTGTTGCGCAATACTACAACTTTTTGCGTTTGGGAAGAGAGGGCTATACAAAAATTCAGCAAGCTTCTTATGATGTGACAAGCTATCTTTCCGATGAAATTAAAAAACTTGAAATTTTTGATGTGCTCTACGACGGTAAAAACGGTTTGCCTGCATTGCTGTTCAGTTTAAAAAGCGATGAGCATGAATTCAATCTTTATTCTTTATCTGAACACATGCGTTCACGAGGTTGGCTTGTGCCCGCCTATTCCATGCCCGACAATTGCACGGATTTGGTTGTTATGCGTGTGATGATTAAACATGGTTTGAGTATGGATATGGCTTCGCTCATGATTGACGATTTGAAACGTGCGCTTGAACTTGTGCGCCATAAGTCAGATGCTTTTAAGGCGGGGAATCACTCGGGAAAATAGATTTTTATGATACTATGAATTGGGCTGGAAATTATTTCCAGCCCACGTCTAATTTGTTTTTTATGCTTTGCATACAAAAACCTCACTGCGCATTTTACGTCGAAAATGCTTGTTCGCTAAAGCCTTTGTTCGCTTCGCTCACGTAAAGTTTAACTGTTTTGCGAAGAATTTTTCACTAAGTCAGAACAGCGAGTTATTTCCAGCCTTCTTTTCCGATTAAATCAACAAAAGAAACTTTACCCAAACTTTCAACGGTAATATTTTTTCCTTTTCGCACACGAACAAGTTCTTGTATTCTTTTTTCTTTGCCGACGGGTAACACCATAATACCGCCTTGTGCCAATTGTTCCACTAAAGTTTCGGGGATTGTTGGGCCGCCTGCCGCAACTAAAATTCTGTCAAAGGGCGCCATTTCTTTCCAGCCTATTGTGCCGTCTGAAAGGAGTGTGCGGATATTTTTTACCCCTAAGCGTTCAAGTCTTTCTTTTGTAGGAAAATACAAATCTCTTAAGCGTTCAACCGTGTAAACAAATAAGCCCATTTCGTGTAATATTGCAGTTTGATACCCTGAACCTGTGCCTACTTCAAGCACAGTCATATCTTTTGTTGCTTCCAATGCTTCAGACATCAAGGCAACTATATAAGGCTGTGAAATTGTTTGTCCGTAACCGATTGATAAGGCGCTGTCGGCATACGCCATGTGCTCAAGGTATTGTGGCACAAATTCATGGCGTGGAACAGTGGCTATGGCATTGAGAACCGTTTTGTCTATAATGCCTTTTCTCAAAAGTGTGTCCACCAAGCGTGTTCTGGGTATTCTTAATTTATTGCTATCCATTGCTTTTCTATATACCTAAATTAAAATAATGGCAAGACTTGACTTGACAGGAAAAATAAAACACTCTAGACTTTATCAAGAAAATCAACGTGAACTATTGGGGGAACAGTATGTTTAATGTTTCAGATATTATGTCCAGTCCGGTATTTACTTTATCAAAGCTTGATAATATGCTTGACGTGCGCCAGCTTATGGAGCTTGCAAATATTCGTCATATTCCTGTAACCGATGCAGAAGGAAATTTTGAAGGACTTGTCACACATCGTGATTTATTGAAATGCACAATTTCCATTCTTGCCGACGTGCTCCCCGAAGAACAGGCTGAGCTTGATAAAGGCTTGGTAATTGTTGAAATTATGCGTACAGATGTGCATAAAGTGAACCCCGATACTTCACTCAAAGAAGCGGCAAAAGTTCTTTATAAGCATAAATACGGTTGTTTACCGGTGGTTGAAGGGAAAAAACTTGTGGGGATAATTACCGAAGCAGATTTTTTACGCCTTACTATTTCTCTTTTAGAAAATATTACTGATGAGTAAATTATGCAATTAAAATCTTCAAAGAAAAAGAAATCCGGCGGGTTTTTCACGCTCTTCACTTTTTTGTTTTTTCTGGCGCTTGTTGGAGTGGGCTTGTTTTTTATGTTTAATGATCAGGACGCTCCTCTTGTTGTCGCTCTTCCTAATGTTGAGTCTGCCGTTGCAATGGATGCAACAATTGCCGTTGAAATCGGCGATGAAAAGTCCGGCTTGAAAGTTGTTACTATTTCACTTGTGCAGGGCGAAAATGTATTTGACGTGTACAGCGAAATTTTCACCGATCAGCCACAAACGCTTGTTCAAGAAATTGCTTTGAGTGAATATGATTTAGAAGAGGGAGCTTTCACTGTTGAAGTAGAAGCTCGTGATGCTTCATTTTCAAAAATTCTCAGCGGAAATGAGGCAAATGTAAGTCTTGCTTTCACTCTTGATACAACATTGCCTGAAATATCTTATATAACAAGCCCGCCTGCAATACGTAGGGGGGGAACGGGTTTGATTAAATTTTCTGCTTCTGACGATGTTGCAACTGTCGGCGTGAATGTGGGAGAATATTTCTTTCCTGCATATCTTGATGATGACGGAAATTATTTTTGTCTTTTCCCTTTTCCTTATTATCTTGACACTTCAAACTATGATCCACGAATCTTTGCAGAAGATAATGCAGGCAATGTACTTGATGTAGATTTGCCCGTTGTTGCGGTGAATCATGTGTTCCCCGATGATGCAGTGCATATTTCAGAGAGTTTTTTAGAGCTGAAAGATTCTGAATTGCGCAGAATCAGCCCAAGTGATGAGCCTGCTCTCGATCTTTATATACGTGTCAATAACGAAGTGCGTGCGGAAAATGCATTGACAATTCTTGAAGTAAGCAAAGATACTGCCGATACATTTTATTGGGAGGGTGCGTTTCAAAGACAGCCACGCTCTGCATCACAAGCAAATTTTGGCGATTCTCGTACCTACATGTATGAAGGAACAAGAATTGATTTTCAATACCATCTAGGAATTGACTTAGCCTCGGTTAGAGAAGATATTATTCAAGCAAGTAACAGAGGAAGAGTTATTTTTGCCGATTACCTCGGTATTTATGGATATACTGTTATACTTGATCACGGATGTAACTTGCAAAGCCTTTATTCTCACATGACAGATATGCATGTAGAAGTCGGTGAAATCGTAGAAAAAGGGCACGACTTGGGAACAACGGGTGTGACGGGTTTAGCCGTGGGCGATCATGTGCACTTTGGCATACTTATCGGCGGAATACCCGTGCAACCTCTTGAATGGCTTGATGCAAACTGGCTTGAAAGCAATATAACTTCACGTTTGGAAGAAGAATAAACGTACATTTTTGAAAAATTCACAAAATACAAGTATGATTATGAAAAAACACCAATTACTCACAAGGCGTGACATATTAAACTTTGAGGAAGATGTGTGTAATGCGCTTCTTCCTTTGCTTGGCAGTGAAAATGCCTCTTTGTATTTTCCTTCATTGCACGCAGTACAGCCACTCGATTATATTGAGGAAGAAGATAAAATTCTTATTCCTCTCTCGTTTAAAGATTCAGAAGAACTATTGGCTGTTTTGCTTGCGCGTAGTCCAAGTAAAGAAAAAATTGTGCAAATTTTGCCGATATTACCGGACATTGTGCACTTTATTCTTGAAAAAATTCAATATAAAAAAGCTTTGCGCTACGATGCGAATATTGAGCTTTTCACACAAGATGTGCTTTTAACAAATCTTGCTGAAAAAATTGAAGAAATGCGCCAGCAGTTTACGGAAATTTCTGAATTTTCAAGAAATAATTTTCTCACTCTCGGTTGTGCGGGAGTTGTATACTTGCATTGCGCCGACCTGCATATGTACGCAAAAAAGTATGGCTATTTATTTGCCGAACAATGCCTGAACGATATTACGCAACACTTTTTGGAGCAATTACCCGATAACTGTATACTTGCCCGTGTAAACTCTTATGATTGCGCTTTTTTTATTGAAGACGAAATGCTTGACAGCCGTAATGCCCTTAACGATTTTGTGTATAATCTCTGCTTAAGTGCTTCGGCAATAACATTCACACTTCCGCGGAATCATCAAAAATCAAATAACTTGGTTTCAACTTCTGTGCATGCAGGCTATTTGGTTTTTCCGCAAGATTTTGATGCAATTGTTTCTGAAAGCAATTCGCAAGAACTTGCACATGCCATACTCGCCAAAGCGCACTATTCGGCGCAAAGAGCAAAAGAGCAAAAGAAAATACTCCTACCTTTCAGCTTCTTGATTGCCGAGGGTGGAAATATTGTAAAAAGTTTACCGCATAATCAATGTATAATAAATTTAGGAAAAAGTGCCGGAATGAGAGAGGGAGCACATTTCTCCGTCTATACAATGAAGCATACTGACTTTAATGGTTATGCTGAAAGTCAAAAAATATACAAAGGTGAATTGCGCGTTATGGAAGTGTTTGAAGATTTTTCTCGTGCAGAACAGACCTTTCTTTACGACCCTGCATATCCACTACAAGAGAATGATACGCTTATTCAATTACCCGATGATTATTCACACAATACAAAATCAACAAAAAATTTACAAAAAGATGCTCTCACACAATTATATAGCTATGCGGATTTTTTACTTCTTTTTGCAGAATTGAAGCAGGAAAACCCACAATTTACTTTGAGTTTGATATATGTGGAAGATACTGAGCATGCTGATTTTATGAATACGCTCGCCCAAATAGTGCAACTTTTTCAAAACAATATTTGCGCGGCACAGGATTTTTCTGAAAGAAAATGTGTGCTTTCAAAGTACGGCAGAAATGGAATACTTGTATTTTTACCTTTAAGCGATGAATTTGGCATTGAAGAAACATATGCAAGTTACGCTGAGTTTGCAAAACTGCTTATGAAGCATATAGGACAAGAAATTGCTATAGGCATTGCAGAGTATCCGCTACTTAATTACAGCCATAGCGAAACCATTGACAATGCAAAAAAAGCAATGGAATGTGCAAAGCTTTTACCTTATCCGCATGTGAGTATGTGCGATTCGACAGCGCTTACAGTTTCGGCAGATAAATTCGCCACGCAAGGGCTTTTGTTTGAAGCCGTGCAAGAATACCAAAACGCTATACTTGCCGATAAAAATAATGCACTTGCGTATAATGCCATGGGCGTTGCCTTAGTGAATTTGAAGCGTTACGGCGAAGCACAAAAAGCCTTTTTAAACGCGCTTGAACTCACACCCGACGACGTTTCCTTGCATTATAATCTTGGGGGAATATTCCAAAAACTAAACGACAGCATTGAAGCAAGAAAATACTATTCACAATGTCTGCAATCTGATGAATATGCCTATTTTGCACATTTACGCCTTGGGCACATAGCGGAAGACGAAGAGGAAAGTGAACTTGCAAAAAATCACTATTCACAAGCACTGGCAATCAATGATACAGACGGGCAAGCGTATAGACAACTTGCGAAAATTGCCTTGGACGAACAAAATTATTCGCTCGCAAGAGAATTGTTGCATAATGCGCTTCGCTATAGTCCAAACGACGGAAAAAGCCGCTTACTTCTTGCAAAGCTCTATCTTGAAAATAATGAAGATCCATCTTTAGCGGCGGTTTTACTTGCGCCTATTATGAACGCAAAACAGCATAACCCCGATATTTGGAGGCTTTACATCAAGGCTTTACGCCAACAAGGGAAAATTGATGAGGCTGAGCGCGCAGAAAATACATTAAAAAATATTCAGGAGTAGAAATGAACGTAAAATCGTTGCAAGAAATTGTGTGGATTGCCTTTTTTGTTGCGCTTGTAGCGCTTTCCGCCTTTATCTCTTTACCTATAGGGCCTATTCCTTTCACTTTGCAGACGTTAATG
Source organism: uncultured Desulfovibrionaceae bacterium (assembly GCA_964371955.1). Classification (GTDB taxonomy): domain Bacteria; phylum Desulfobacterota; class Desulfovibrionia; order Desulfovibrionales; family Desulfovibrionaceae; genus CAYJAZ01. The sequence continues at coordinate 6,643 of CAYJPB010000002.1, forward strand.
CTCTATGCATGTGCCCTGCTTTTAGGAAGTAAGAAGGGTGCGCTTGTTGTGTTGATATATTTATTTTTAGGACTTATCGGTTTTCCTTTTTTCAGCGGTGCAAAAAGTGGATTAGCGGCCTTCCTTTCTCCTACAGGCGGTTTTTTATTGGCTTTTGCTCCCACCGTTTATATTGCAGGCTTTGCAAAAGAGAAAAAAATAGTTCCTGCTTTTGTAATTCTTCTGCTTTCTTTGGTATTCCTCTATACATGCGGAACTTTGTGGTTGATGTTTGTTCTTGAAACAAATCTGGCTACAGCTTTTTCTTTTGCGGCTGCCCCCTTTATTTTGCCCGACATGCTAAAAGTTTGCATGGCATACGCTATCGTGAAACATATGAGCCCTAAGCTTTTTCGTGAAAATTTGACAAATCATTAAATCTATGCCTTTAATGCATAAATTTTACTTCATAGGAATTTTTATGAAAAATTTTATTGCCATAATGTGTGTACTCTTTTTGACAGCATGCTCTTCGCATAACTTGCAAAATACCAATTTCTATGTGCTTGAAGCACCGATGATAGAAGATACTTTCTCAGAAGTACACACAAAAATCGGCGTTTTACCGATAAACTTACCAAGTTATTTAGACAGGCAACAAATGGTTTTGCGTGATGAAAATTCAACACAAGTGCGTATCGACGAATACAATCGTTGGGCAGAACATCTTGACAATGCTTTTTTACGTGTATTGATAGCCGCACTTTCTAACGAGCTTGACAGTGAAAATATAGGCGTATCTGAACTTACCATGGGGATTCCCGTTGATGAAAAACTTGCTGTTAGTGTAAATTCTTTTGAGGGAAGCATCGGTGGAAGTGTAAGCCTAAATGCGGTTTGGACTTTTACGCAAAGCTCTGAAACCTTATTGGAAGGGCATTTTAATAGTTCGATATCCGCAGGGAACGATTATAACTCGCTTGTTTCTGCACAAAGTGCGCTTATTCAGCAATTGGCAAAAGATATTGCTGCTAAGTATGTTCTTTCTTTTTAGTGATTATTTTAGTATCTTATTTTTCTATACATAAACAGCTTTGCTTGTTTTATGTATGATAGCTTTGAAATAGTATTTTCAAAAACAGCTCTTCACTCAACTTTTCAGCGCGCTTTTCAATTGCCTTTGCGCAGGTATTTATGTACATTTACGCAGACAATCGAAAAGCGCGCCGAAATCTTAAGCAAATTTCTTATTTTTGATACTATTTCAAATATAAAAATTTTGCTTTAAGCGTGAGAAATAATAAAAATCCAAGTTTCAAAATTTTTAGCACTCGAGTTGAGATTTTTTTAGCTCTGCTAAAAATCTCAAAATTGATTATATTTGCATTACGCCATTCTGATTTGAAAATATCCAACAGTAACAACAGGATATGGTGTTTGCTTGTTTAAGGAAGCGAATAAGGTTTCCAAAGGGATTATCCCTACGGGGATTATCCACGTGGGAATAATTCCCTTGGGCGCGCCGCAGGCGAATATAATCCATGTCAGCATCATCTATTTAAAGCAGTATTATTTTTCAGCTATATACCCTGTATCTTCAAGGAGATTGCTTGAGTTTGCGGCATTTTTTGCAAGTTCATCGCAGCGCTCATTTTCCGCATGTCCCGCATGTCCTTTAAGCCAGTGAAATTTCACCTTATGCTTTTGCAGTTCTGCATGGAGATTTATCCACAAATCTTTATTTTTTACATCTTTCTTATTGGCGGTTTTCCAACCGTTTTTTTGCCAATTTGTAAGCCAGTTTGCGTTTATTGCTTTGGCAACATATTGTGAATCGGTGAAAACAGAAACATCACAATGCTCTTTTAAGGCTTGTAGAGCAACAATTACTCCCAATAATTCCATGCGGTTATTCGTGGTAAGAGTATAGCCACCGCTCAATTCTTTTCTTTTTCCTTGATAATCAAGAATAATGCCGTAGCCACCTCTTCCCGGATTTTTTAAGCAAGAGCCGTCAGTATATATTTTCACGCTTTTTTGAGACATTTGTGTACCTTATTGTTGTTCTTCGTTATTTTCTTCTGTTTTGGGTTTGAATGAAATTCTTTTTTCTTCACCGAAAAGACCGTATTCAATATGTTCTTGAGGGGAAATTTGCTCTGTTTCTTTTTCAATGTCAAGATTTTTGATACGCTCTTGCTCTTTTTGCAGAAGTTTTGCATCACGCATGACGTTAATATAGCCGGCAATCACACCCAGCACAATACCTATAACAAAACCAAACGGTGCAGTGCCGACATATTTATCAAAGAAATAACCGAAAAAAGCCCCGACAATTGGGCCGGAAACCATGTGCATTCCCATAACAGAGGCTGTTCCAAACATAGAAACAAAGGGCGATTCCTTGTTTTGCTTTTTGCGTTCGGGAGGTTTTTCATTTGACATTTTCTCTCTTCCTTTTTTTCTTTGACATAATATTTAAATATGTTAAGTTAAGTCCATACACATTGCAATATGTTTTTGCATGTAAAAAAAGGAGAACTTATGCCAATTAAAGATAAAGACCTTGTGAGCGTTCACTATGTGGGAACATTTGAAGACGGAACAGAATTTGACAGATCAACCCCTGATTCTCCCTTACAGTTTACCGTCGGCAATTTTCAAGTAATTGAAGGCTTTGAAAAGGCTGTTATCGGCAAAGAAAAAGGCGATACCATAAAAGTTACCATTCCGCCAGTTGAAGCATATGGCGAATACGATGAAGAACTTGTTTTTGCTGTGCCTAAAAAAGACCTTCCCGAAACTATAACTCCCGAAATAGGGCTTCATTTACAACTCAGCACCGATCAAGGTGAAGTTGATGTCGTGATTGCAGACATCACAGAAGAAGAAATTTTCCTCGATGCAAATCACCCAATGGCAGGCGAAGCGCTTACTTTTGAAATAACAATTTTATAGATCGGCAGAAAATCTCTTGACATATCTTTTAGCTTGGGGATATTTAATTGGAGTTAGTTATGGCTAACTTTAATTAATCCAAGGAGAATTTTTATGGATAATTTTATAGCACTTGTAATTATAGCACTTATTATCGGTGCGGCAGTGGCATATCTTATCAAGCAAAAAAAGAATGGCTCAAAATGTTTGGGTTGTTCAAGCTGCGATAATAAGACACAAGAAAAAAGCAATTGTGGCTGTAAGCATTAGGTATTATGGAAAAACTAATAGACTTACATACACATTCCACAGCTTCTGACGGAACAGATAGCCCCGAAGCGCTTATAGAAAAGGCCAAGGCGGCAAATCTTTCGGCAATTGCTCTTACCGATCATGACAATTTCAATGGTTTAGAGCAAGCGCAAGCAAAAGCAGATGAACTGGGTATTGAGCTTGTGAAAGGTGTTGAGCTCAGTACCGACTATAATGGCGGCGAATTGCATATTCTCGGCTATTGGTTTGATGACAGCAATACTGACGAAAATCTCAATAAAATGCTACAAAGACTTTTGGATTATCGCAACGAGAGAAATGAAGAATTGCTCAAAAATCTTGCGAAAGTGAATGTGCATTTAACGATGGACGATGTGTACGAATTTGTTGACAGTGATTTATTGTGTCGCCCTCATTTTGCGCTTGCTATGTTGAAAAAAGGCTATGTTAAAAACTTGAAAGAAGCCTTCACTCTTTACCTTGGCGATAAAGGAAAAGCCTATACGCCAAAAAAGAAATTAGAGCAAAAACAGGCTATTGAAATGTTAAGAGAAGCGCATGCCCTTGTTTCTTTTGCCCACCCTTTTCTTACAATGTGTAGCGACGAAAAAGAAAGAAGAAAATTAATTAAAAATCTCAAAGATTATGGCTTGCATGCGATTGAAGCCCTCTATAGCGTAAATACAAAAAACGAAACAGCGCAATCACTCATGTATGCCAAAGAATTCAATCTTGCATGCACAGGCGGTTCTGATTATCACGGAAATGTAAAACCAGATATTGCCCTTGGTGTGGGCAGAGGAAATTTGAAAATTCCTTATATTTTGCTTGATGAGCTAAAACAGCTGGAAAGATAAGTATAAGCCCTGCAAAAAAATTCCATTGTCAAGGAGTTGACAGTTGGAGTTAAATAGTCTATATAAAAGACATATTTTCCATTTAACAAAAGAGAAAGAATATGGCAATAATAGGCGAAAATTCTTCACTTGCACAAGTATTCAAAATGCTTGATAAAGTTGCCCCAACTGACAGCACAGTTCTTGTCACAGGTGAATCCGGCACGGGGAAGGAGTTGCTGGTAAGGGAACTCCATAACAGAAGTTTGCGCGCGCAAAAACCATTTATTCCCATCAACTGCGGAGCTATTCCGAAAGACTTATTGGAATCGGAACTTTTTGGACACGAAAAAGGTTCGTTTACCGGCGCGATGAGTACCAAACTCGGGCGTTTTGAAGTGGCAGAAGGGGGAACGATTTTTCTTGATGAAATCGGTGAAATGGATATGAGCTTGCAGGTGAAAATCCTCCGTGTATTGCAAGAAAAAGAAATTGAGCGCGTTGGCGGTGCAGGCCCTCGTAAAGTCGATGTTCGCATTGTTGCGGCAACGAACAGAGACTTAGAAAAAGAAGTTGAGCAAGGGCGCTTTCGTGAAGATTTGTATTATCGACTCAATGTAATTCCCATTCATTTGCCGCCTCTTCGTGAAAGACAAGCAGATATTCCTTTATTTATAAAACATTTTTTGGGGCATTTTTGTTCAAAGAAAAACCGCCCCGTATTAAAACTTTCCGAAGAAGCACAAAGAATTTTTCTTGCGTATCAATGGTACGGTAATGTGCGTGAATTAGAAAATTTTATGGAAAGATTAAGTATTTTGGTGGACGGAAATACTATTGAAATTTCGGATATACCCGTTAAAATATTAAACACAATAGAAAATTTAGACGATTTGCCGCCGTTTCCCCAATCAACACAACAAGTGTCGGAACAAACAGAAGAAAAGCGCATATTATTACAACATGATAATAAGCCGGAAAAACAAGAATATTCCCCAAGCGATTTACAAAGTATTCTTAATCCTCCCTATACGGAAGATGATTCATTTTTCACATTTCCAACGCTTGAAGATTTGAATAATGCCAACCAAGGTTTGAAAGAATTCCTAGAAAGCATTGAAAATACTTTGATAGATGAGGCGCTTGCGCAAAGTGGCAATGTGAAAAACCAAGCCGCAGAACTTTTGGGAATAAAACGCACTACTTTGATTGAAAAGTTGAAAAAAAGAAATCTGGAATAGTTATTGCATATTCCTTGCTGTATAGCCGTTTTTGGCATAAAAATGTAAAGAATATTCATAAATTTGACACAGAAAAAGTATGAAAAAGTCTCACTTCACCATACAAAGGTACGTTTTGCCTTTCTCCATCACCGCAGCACTGAGCTTGAGCGGGGCTTTTGTTGCGCATGCCGCCACATGGCAGTGGATTCCCATGCAAGACAGAGAAAGAGTGCTTATTACTTTTGATTCGCCTATACAAAACGTCAACCTTGCAAGAAATGAAGGTTTGAGAGTTGAAATCCAAGCACCTATGGGAAACTCTCCCCTTATACAACAAGGAGCAAGCCCGAGCGGCGATTTTGTACACGCGATTAATCTCAGTGAAAACGGTGAAAATGGGATTGAGTTGACATTCAATAAATCAGACTTTGGCTATATCTACACGCAACCGTCAGCGAATTCAATTATTGTAGAAATATATGAAGACCCTCTTGCCACACGTTTTTTTCCTTATGAAGAACGTGTGGAAAATGTGCCGATGAACGAACAAAGCATTGGTGAAGCAGTAGAAACAACAGAATCGGCAGAGCTTGCTGTGCTTGAACCTTTGGATAGTGCCGAGCAAACAGTGCTTACAGCAGAAGATTTTGGTATTGAAGAGCCCGAACCTGCTCAAGAAAGCGCACAAGAAGAAATTATTCAAGAAAATCCAATTCAAACCGTGCAAGGATTTGATTCAGGAGAAACAGAAATAACTCAAGCTCCCCAAGAGTCTATTGTAACCGACGAAAGCAATCCGCAAGAAGATGTAGCTGAACAAGAAAATCTCGTTGAAGAGCCAACATTACCCGAGCGTTCAATTTTTGCCGAGCCCGAAGCACTTATAGAGGAAAATCAAGCGCAAGCAAATAATGAACAAAATTTAACCGAAGAAAATGCCGACGCTTTTCAAGGCAGTACAATGGAAGAAATTCGTGCTGCAGGGGAAAACATTTATTATGGCAATACATTTACCGCAACTCTCAGAGATACTCCTGCAAATAGTCTTGAATCCGTAGCACAGCCTAATTATGCTTTTGAGCTCGATCAACCAAACCCTTATGAAGTTTTTGCCGAACTTCAAGATGTGAGTGGTGAACCGCGCCCAAGTCAAAGCTTCACCTCGCCAAGGAATACGGTAAGTATACCCGGTGCTTTGTTTGAGGGAGGAGCAAACGTGCCCAATCAAAATACGCAAAGTGCGCAAACTCCCTCCGAATCTGAAACGCTTGATGAAGCTATAGCTGATCTTGAAACAGAAGTGCTTGAACCGGAAATTGTGGCTCCGGAAATAGTCGAATCAGAAGAAAACGAAGCCACAGAAGAAGCTTTGGCAGAACTTGAAGAAGAAAGTTTGAGTGACGACGAAGAAATGGCAGAAGTTGCAGAAGTTGAAAGTGAGTTTGTCTTCAGACCTGAAATGACAATTGACGAACTACCCGAAGTTATTCCCGAACATGTGACACTTATCTATCACGATGCAGAGGGAAATGAAATTCCGCCTCCGCCAAATATTCCCGCACTTTTAGCCCAAGCTGAACAGCTTTATGAAGATGCATCCTATGCCGACTTTATTCCTATCGCCGAACAGCTAAAAGGATACAACCTTGATGACGATCCCGATAAGCAAAGAGAAATACTTGAAAACTTGCTTTATCAATACATGGATGCGCTCTATCAAGTTGCACTTGTGGCAGGCTTTAATGAAACAGGACAGAAAATTGTCGATGCCGCAACGGAAGCAATGAACTTTAATCTGCTTTCTCCTCGCGTTCCCGAAGCTTTGAATGTTCTGGCAAGAGCACACTTAGAAATGGGAAATCTCCAAGAAGCAGAGGGATATACGCAATTATTGCGCCGTCAATATCCTTATGAAAACTCAATTCCGCTCTTGCTTTATTTGCTTGGGTTGGCGTATAATAATGAAGCACAATACGCAATGGCGGCAACAAATCTTGGCTATATTCTTTCGGAATACCCCGATTCTCAGCTTGCAAAAGATGCGGCAATTGCGCAAATTACCGCCTATTATAGACAAGGACGTTTCGATAGCGCTTTGTCAATTATTGAATTTGTGAATTTGCGCTGGCCCGATGCGTATTTGGAAGAGCCAGAATTTCTTTCCATGGCGGCAGATGTGCAAATATCAGAGGGTGAATACGAAGATGCTTTGGCTACTCTTTGGCAACAGTTCAATGTCGATCCCACAAATCCTGTCGTGCCCGATACGCTCAATAAAATTGCGCTTCTCTATTATACAACAGGCGACACCGAAGCCGCCGCAAAGATTGAGCTTGAAATTCTCAATGTCTTCCCCGATTCCATTTATGCACCAAAAGCACTTTTGCGTTTGGCTGAAAATACTTTCATGCCGCCAAACCCAAGCCTTGATGAACTGTTAGAACTTTATTCTCGCCCAAATCCACGCATACCTTCAATAAATTATCAAATAATACTTGATGATTATCCCCAGTCACCCGAAGCGGTTGATGCGCTCACTCGCCTTGGTGCTTTAAGTTTTTATAACAGAGATTATTCTGCTGCTCTTGACTATGCGCAAAGAGTTATGGAAACATACCCCGACAGAGTGCAATTCAATGTTGCTTCCGATATTTTATTACGCTCCTTTGCGCACAATATGGCAAATGCGCTGGAAGAAGAAAACTATGCTCGTGCGCTTGATTTGTGGGAAACATATCCCTTTGTGCAGAACTATTATTTGCCCATGGAAAACGATTTGCGCGTTGCTTTGGCTCGTGGGTATCTGAACAGGGGCGACAGTGCCGAGGGCTTGGAATTGCTTGCGCCATTTATTACGGAACAGCAAAATCCCATCTACGGTTTATACGCGTATAACCTGTATTTAGCACACTATCTTGAGCAAGGCGACTGGAATGCACTCCTTGATTTAGACGAAAAAGTTAATTTGTGGAATATGCCACTTGACGTTCGTGACCAACACGATTATACTACTGCTCTGTCAGCACAGAACTTGGGCTTGACAGCACGGGCATTCCCCTTGTGGACACAGTTAGCGGCGAATACAAATATTCCGCTCTATCAAAGAGCGTATGCCACATACTTCCTTGCAAGAGATGCCGAAAGTAAGCAAGACTTACGCTCTACTTATCAACACAATCTCGATGCACTTGCAATGTTTGAACAATTACAAGAAGAGCGCTCTGAGTTTTCTGACCCGCAACGTATACGCGAATCCATCGCCGCACTGATGGACGTAACAGAAGTTGCAGGAAGATTTCAAGAATCGCTTGACTGGCTCAACCGTTATTCAGCTTTTGTTCCCCCCGAATCACCTGATTATGCAGGCTTGCAACTTAGAGAAGCAAGGCTTTACAGAAAGATGAACGACTTGAACACGTGGCAACGTATACTTGAACAAATCATCGCTCGTGAACCGGAATCCGTCTTCGGACAAATGGCAGAATCGGAACTTGCCACGCAAAGACTTGCAAGAGATTTAAGCAATATCACACAATAGGAGTTACATCCACAATGCTAATTGTCGGACTTGGCAATATCGGCAAGAAATACGAATTTACTCGTCATAACTTCGGTTTTATTCTTGCGGATTTCCTTCTTGAACATTTTGAAGATAAAAACTGCCGTATAGACACACTTTCAGGCGCAAAGTTTAGGGGTGAATGTTATAAAGTTCACCTCAAAGAAAAGCTTCCGAATAATGTTCAACAAATATATATAGTAAAGCCTCATACTCTTATGAATCTCTCGGGCGAATGTGTACAACCTTTTATGGCATGGCACGATATTTCAGTCGATAACCTTCTTGTTTTACACGATGAATTGGATATTTCTTTTTCTGATGTGCGCCTTAAAACAGGAGGAGGGCTTGCGGGGCACAATGGTTTAAAATCCATTGCTGAACGCCTTTCCACGCAGGATTTTCACAGGCTCAGGCTTGGAATCGGCAGACCGGAATATAACGATGTGGCGCATTATGTGCTTACGCCTTTCAGTAATGATGAGGCGGATAAGCTTAATGATGTGTTGAAAAATGCCGTTGAAAAAGTTGAAATATTTCTCAATAAAAAAGACAGAGCTAAGTTGAAATAACTCAATGAATTACACATGTAAGCGTGGAGCACAAATTTCTTGGAAGGGGAATTATCTCCACTCGGAAAAGAACCACACCTTTTGTGCCTTACTTTAAAGAAATTTCGTGCACAAAATGCTGAAACAAATCAAAAGAATGTCGAAATTGGAATAATTTATTCCCATAAACCTTAAACAATGGAAGAACTATGCGAAGAAAAAACTCTGCCAGAGCAAACGATGCAGGCACAAACTTTTCACAAAATCAAGAAATCCCCACAGATTTATCAAGCATGATAAGCCTTAGAGATCTTAAGGTAAAGTCGATGGCTGAACTTATGGAGCTTGCCGAACAATACCAGATTGAAGAAGCGTCTGCTTTACGCAAGCAAGATCTTGTATTTGCACTTTTTCAGGCATGCTTACAGAAAAATGGCGCATTGCTCGGTGACGGAGTTCTTGAAATCTTGCAAGAGGGCTACGGCTTTTTGCGCTCGCCACTTACAAGCTATATGCCGGGGCAAGACGACATTTATGTTCCTGCAAATCTTATCAGTCGCTATAGACTCAGAAAAGGCGATACCGTCGTAGGGCTTATCCGTCCTCCGCGTGAAAATGAGCATTATTTTGCTCTCACACAGGCAACCGAAATAAATTTTGAACCGCCGGAAGCCGCCAAGCACACAGTTTTATTTGATAATCTTACACCGATATATCCCGATCGCCAACTCATCATGGAAACACATGAAAAAAATTATGGCGGTAGACTTATTGATTTGATGTCGCCTATAGGGCGTGGGCAAAGAGGGCTTATTGTTGCTCCTCCACGCACAGGAAAAACAATTCTTTTGCAAAATATGGCAAATGCAATCAATGCAAATCACCCCGAAGTGAAACTTATTATCTTGCTTATTGATGAGCGCCCCGAAGAAGTGACAGACATGCAACGCAATGTAAAAAATGCCGAAGTTGTTTCCTCTACATTTGATGAACCACCACACAGGCATGTGCAAGTTACGGAAATGGTTCTTGAGAAAGCAAAAAGACTTGTGGAAAGAAAGCAAGATGTTGTAATTTTGCTCGATTCCATCACTCGCCTTGGTAGAGCGTATAATATCGTCGGGCAATCTTCGGGTAAAATTCTTTCGGGCGGATTGGACGCCAATGCCTTGCAAAGACCGAAGCGCTTTTTTGGTGCCGCACGTAACCTTGAGGGGGGCGGTTCGCTCACTATTATGGCAACAGCACTTATCGACACAGGTTCACGCATGGACGAAGTTATTTTTGAAGAATTTAAAGGTACGGGCAACATGGAAATCTATCTCGACAGACATCTGTCAGAAAAACGTGTATTCCCCGCCTTTGATATCAATAAATCAGGCACAAGAAAAGAAGATTTGCTTCTTTCCGATGAAGTGCTTAACCGCGTATGGATTTTAAGAAAACTTCTTTCACCTATGTCGCCGATAGACAGCGTTGAATTCTTACTCGATAAAATGAAAGGCACAAAAAATAATTCAGATTTTCTTGCCGCTATGGGCAAATAGAAAATTGTTTTTCTGCTAATATTAAAAAAACTCCAAATTTTCAAGGTTTGGAGTTTATTTTTTATTATCTTTTCATTTCTACGGCTTTTTGTAACATTTCATCGGCGGTTATAACTGCTTTTGAGTTTGACTGGAAGCCTCGTTGAAGCATAATCATTTCCGTCATTTCTTGCTCATAGGAAACGTTCGAGGTTTCAATCACGGAAGAGGAAACAGTGGCATAATTCTCCGTACCTGCTATGCCTTCTTCTACCGCACCGCACGCATCGGTAACAATATAGTGGTTGTTGCCGTCGTTATACAATCCGTCTTGGCTGGTGACTCTGTAAATGGGGATTCTGTATAAATCTTCAGACTTACCGTTTGAGAAATTGCCGACTACAGTGCCGTCTTCTTTAAAATAAATTTGCTGTAAATCGCCTTGTGGTGCGCCGTCTTGCCTAAAATCAGCAAGGCTTGAGCCGGAAGATGGATAAGAAGTAGAAGCATAGGCTTCAAGATCTTGCGGAACACCTATGGTGGGTAATGCTCTGAATGAAGTGCCGATCGCGGCGGCATTTGTGGGGGCATTATTCCAGCCGTTCGGGGCTTGAGCACCAAAGTTGAGAGATACTTGTTGTGCGCCTGAGCCTGTGAGATTTAAATTAAGTATAGGTGAGCCGTTTTCGTCAAGAGCAGATGTAGTCCAATTGCTTAAATCAGAGGCATCTGCACCGGGGGTAGGGCTAAAGGCAGACATGCTGATAAGTTGCCCTGCTGAATTGAAAGAGAGTGTTCCTGCCATAAGCACACCGGCTTTTTCGGGCGGAGTTGTTCCGCTTGCGTCTTGTTCAGGCGGAATTGTTGCAATAAATTCAATAGTTTTTTGTCCGTTACTGTCTGTTGCTGTATCAAAATGCAGTGTGATATTTTGCTTATTGCCTTGATTATCATAAATTGTCATAGGTTGAGAATAAGGCACGTCGTCTGCCAAAGGCGAATCTTGTGTGGCATCATAGCTTTTAAGAAGTGAGAAGTAAGGATCGGTTTCTTGCTGAACCGTTAATGTTTTTGTAGGGTCGTTCGGATCGGGGATAGTAACAGTTTCAAAAGCTTGCACGGCATTTGTATCAAAACCTAAATTGAATTTTCCTTCAATAGAAGTTGTAGGCATAAATGAAGAAACAGGAGCGTTATTGACAACATCGAGTTTTAAAGGTTGCAATGTGCCTTCAACACCGTTTTCGTCAATAGGGTATGCTAAAAGAGCAGCACCTGTTGGATCATCAAGATACCCGTCTTTATCAAAAATAAAATCGCCTGCACGGGTAAGGAATTCCTCTCCGTTTTCAGCTTGCACTTTAAAAAATCCTGTTCCGCTCAAGGCAAGATCGGTATAGTTACCCGTCATCTCAAACGAGCCTTGAGTGTGGAGCGTGCGGACAGAGCAAAGCATAGCACCCATGCCTGACGCATTGGAAACTGTAGAATCGGAAGTGCCGAGGCTGAGCTCTTTGTACATTAAATCTTCAAAGAGCCAATCTTCCTGCTTATAAGCAATGGTATTGACATTCGATAAATTATTACCGACAACTCCAAGCCCCGTGTCATGGACTTTCATACCGGTTGTGGCTATAAATAATGCACTCATCATAAGATTTACTCCAAAGGAAAAAGTTTCCCACTTACTATGTATAAGCAAAATATGTACCAAAAATTAAATAATTTAAGGCTTTTAATGGGATTTGTAAGTAAACAAATTGAATTTATAGTATAAATTTAAAATTCCATACGAATTATTTCGCCATCGGCTGTGTTGCGAACGGGAATATTTCGCCTAGCAAAATAATCAATAATGCTTGGGTCGGGGTGCCCAAATAAATTATATTTGCTTGCGGATACCCATACATGCGTGGGATTTACTCTTGCATACAGCTCTTCACTGTACGAATGTTTTGAACCGTGATGCGGTAAGACAAGCAATTCAGCCTGAATATCGAGATTTTCTTCAAGCAAGCGGTTAATTCCGCTCTCCTCAATATCACCAAAGAATATTGCCAGACCTTTTTCATTATGCATTAAGCGTAATACAAGTGAGGCATTGTTTGAAGAATAATTTCCCTCTGCCGGCGGAGAAAGCACTTCAAGAACAAAAGGGCTTCCCGCAAGAACAATAGAATCATGTGTTTGCACTTGAATTTCATTTATATTGTGCTCACGCACATCTTCAAGCAATTGCGTGCGAATTTCCTCCTCTTTATCAAGAACGGAATACACAAAATTATCGACAGAAAAATGATTGATTATATGCACCAAACCTTTTGCATGATCGGTATCAAAATGGGTGACAATGGCGTAATCAAGTGTAGGAAAGTGCTGATATGTCAAAACTTTTGCAACAATATCTCTTCCCGTATCAAAACGTTGAGATGAAGAGCCTCCCGCATCAATCAAGGCTCTGTTTCCTGCCCATTCCAAAAGTATGCTTTGCCCCTGCCCAACATCAAGCAAGGTGATTGTAATAGTTTCTTCTTGTGCGGAAATATAATTTTCGTACATGCTGTAAAGCGGATATGTGCACAATAAAAGTACGCAGAGGATATATGAGAAATTTTTCTTTATTTTCAAATGCTTGGAATATATAGCTGTAAGAATAAGCAAGAAATAGCCCATGCCTTGCCACATATCGAAACGGTATGTTTGAAACATTTGCAAGGAGAAATTTCGCTCAAAAGCGAGAAGAAAATCAATAAATGCTCCGCTCACAAAAGTAGATAATGCAAGAAAGAAAGCACTCACTTGTGGCAGAAGCATGGTGAAAAAGCTAAAAAATGCAAAGGGCAACACAAGAAATTGCACAAGTGGAATCCAAACAATGTTTAAAATAAAATAAGGGCTTATAAGTCCAAAAACATTTGCCTGAATGGGAAAGAGCAAAACTTGAATGGCAAAACTGATCCAAAAAGTGCTTGCCGCATACAAAAACAATTTCATTCCAAGAGAGAGTGCTTTTTCTTGCGAATGATTTATAATGAACTGCCTTAATCTCCCAAAATACGGCGTTGTGAGTGCAATGGCGGCAATAGAAAGCACGGAAAACTGAAAGCCGATGTCTGTCAATGCGCTCGGCATAAAAAGCAGAATAAGCGTTGCGGCAAGCACAAGGCAATCCATCAAATTCATACGCCTATACAATACAAAAGACAACCAGAATAAAAAGAGCATTGTGCCGGCTCGAAGCAAAGAAACGGGCGCATTGCCAATCCAGAAATACAGCAAGGCAAAAGGAATACTCACAAATCCCAAAAAGATTTTAAAAGGCATTTTGAATAGGATTGACGGAAAAAGGCTCACTATAATCTTTGCAATAAAGGCGGCACATAAAAGCGCAAAACCCAAGTGCATGCCCGATAAAGCAATAGAGTGCACAAGTGAGGCATTGGTGAAAAGCCCCACCGTTTGTGTATCCAAATAAAATCTGTTCCCAAACACGAGGGCAATGGCAAGTGCCTCCGTTTGCGAAACTGTATTGTCGTTTCTGAGGCAAATATCGACAAAATTATTGTATAGAGTATCACGCACTTGTGCCAAATAGTTTGGCTTAGCACTCCACTCAACATCTGCACTGTTCATATACAGATACGCAGAATAATAAATTCCTTGATTATGCCAATAGTCTTGTGCCGACGAAATTCCCTCATTGTTTGAGAAAGATATATTTCGCAATCTGCCCTCAAAACGTATTTCTTCGCCTGCTATCGGCGTATTAAAAGCCTCCGAACCTGTATAGTACATATACAAAACACCGTCGCCCGAAAAATATTCTTCTTCGCCGTCTTTTTGTATATGCGAAACATGCAAGCGTAATCTTCTGTCTTGCAAACCGTCGATATTTTCAATCTGCGCCGTATAAAAAGCTTCTTCATTATCAATAAAATAATCGGGAGGAGGGGGGATTTCTTTCTGTATGCCATTCGCAAACCCAAGCGAAAAAGAGATGCAGGCAAAGAAAATAAGAAAAATTCTTTTATGCGTCGTAATAAACACAAGAATACACATGCATACAAGTGCTTGAGCAAAATAATAATGCGCAAGTAAGCCCAATATATACGCAAAAGAAAGCGCATACCACTTCATCGGTAAAAATATTGTATGCCTTGTATCATTAGTCATGCACTATGATAAATTATGCATATCGAAAAATCAATAGGATAAATGCGCATAAAAAAAGCCCTCGACAATAGTGCTATTGTGAGGGCGAGTGCTTGTGTTTGGCGTGAACTATGGTAAAGCGTCCATAGCATCCATAATTGTTCTGCTACCTCTGTTTTCACAATAATCAAACATATGCGTTGTGAGGGTTTCAAGCCAATCGGTAGAGATAAAAGTGTTGTTGCTTGCGTGGCTTAAATATCCATCAATCCAGAAAATAAGCATAGTTCTGTCCTCAACGCTTGAATCTATAAACTCAGCACACGAAATCGCGGCCATATCTTCGTCAATAGCCAAAGCGAATGTGGGCATTACAAACATAAAGCCTAAAAGTAGTGCAAAAAATAATTTAAATTTCATACCAAGCTCCTTAAGATTTATAACTCATATTGTGAAACTATAG
>CAYJPB010000002.1:22241-31332 GCA_964371955.1 uncultured Desulfovibrionaceae bacterium
CATGAAAAGAGCGTGCTTAATGTGTATTGAGCACGCTCTAAAGGGAATGAAACGTATTGATAATTCTAGGGGAAATTAGAAACTGTATCTCATATTGAGAGCGAGCTTCCATGCATTTTTGAAATCAGGTCTTGTGGTTGCTGTTGACCATGTGTTTTCGTCAAAGTTTTGCCAAATATAGGAAAATTCAAGGTTTGACTGCAAATCTCTGTATAAGTCATAGGTAGTATTGAATGTGAGTTCAATCGCTGAATCTTCAGTGGTGAGGTAAGAGAATGGAGTGATACCCACTTGGTTTCCGCCACTGTAAAGGCTTGTGTAACTTGAAGGAAGCACAGCTCTGCCCGTGATGTAGGCAGCCATCATTTCATCGTTTGTACCTCCGTAGTACGCAAGAACTATGCGATGTGACAAGCCTTCAATCATGCGGAATAGTTCAAGATTATTCACTTGTAACGCAACACCCCATGTTCCGGCAGGAGAAATGTTTATTGCGTTGCCATAACTTATTGAATATTGCCCGCTATAGCCTAAGCCTGTGTTGCCCCAAAGCGGAGAAACAGAAGCCATTCTTTCTGAACCGTCGGCAACATTGCTGTTATCACCGCTTGCGTACCAACCATAAATTCCGGGAATACCCCAATCAAATGAATATTCTGCAATGGCTGAAAGGAAGAAGCCCTCTCTTCCCCATGCGCCGTCAAGTCCTGATGAGCCGTAATTTGCATCGATACCAATTGTTATACGATCAAAATTATCCATTTCTGCAACAATACCGCCAAAGAATGCATTTCCGCTCGGTGCGTCAAATTGCCCAAGAGAATTGAGGGGCATAATGGCAGGAAGCATGCTGTCAAGATAACCGGTGTAGCCATAAACATTATCGCCCGCCCAATCGGCAAGAGGAGGATAGTATGTGGAAAGGTTGTTGATGTTGTTGAGATAGGAATCAATTGAATTTTCACTTATTCTGCCATACATAAACCAAGGGCTGATGTGGGCAAAATCAAAGTGCATGGGCACTGCCAAGCCAAAGAAATCGGCTGAACCGTTATGGCTGAAATTGTTTCCGCTTGGTGAAAGAATGTAATCGCCGTCAAAAGCACGAAGCCAGAAGAGTTCAACATCAATAGTGTCGGTGAGTTGGGCACTTACGGAAATACCTGCGCCTGAATTGTCAAGCATTGCAGAGCCGAGTCCTGCAAGTGAGGGCAATGTAAAATCTTGTAAGCCGGCACGCACTTCAACATCTGTATCGGGAATAAAGAAGTCGATAAAGGCACGTTTGAGGATAACGGGAACATCATTATTCAAGTCGCCCCCTTGTGAACGAGAACCAAAAACTCCGGGGTAACCCCACGTTGTTGTTCCTGCTTGTAAGCCAATACTACCGTAAAGATATTCGGAAGCCATCACATCAAGATTGAGTTTGATGTTTTGCCCTGCCGCAAATTCGTCCCAAGTGCTGTTTACGGCGTTGCTGTGCATGAAGTTGACATCGCTCATACCTTGTAAAGTAATGTCAAAAGAACCAGTGACATTAAATTCTACCGCATGCCCGACGTTGGCACACATAAGTACAAAAAGTGTACTTAAAGTTGTAAAGCGTAAATAATTCATAAAACCTCCAATAAAAAGTTAATGTTTAAGACAGAATATAAAAAATTTTATAAGAGAAAATTATTTTTTGTACAAATAATTGATAATCATAAAACTCATTTAGATACTCATAAAAATAAATTATATAAATAAGTTAGACTAAATTATTGCACTATTAATAGCCCTATATTAATGGCTTGCAAAAAGTTGAAAAGTTAGGTATTTTAAAACATTGAAGTTTTTTTGATAGGGTAAAGAAAAATAGTAATTAATTTAATTTCTTAAAAACAAGTTAATGAAACGCTTGAAACTATATTACTTTTTTCGTTTACGAAAAAAGTAATAGGGTTTCCAATGGGGGTTACCCCCTTTGGGCGCCGCAGGCGAATACTATTTTGTAATTTTCCTATTATGAGGATATGTATGGAAACGATTAAAATTTTTGACACGACATTGCGTGACGGCGAACAGAGCCCCGGCGCAACAATGAACTTGCAAGAGAAGCTGCGTTTAGCGGCTCAGCTTGAGAATCTTGGGGTTGATATTATTGAAGCGGGTTTTCCTGCTTCAAGCAGTGGCGACTTTGAAGCTGTGCAGGCGATTGCAAACAGCTTGCAAAAGTCTGAAGTTGCAGGGCTTGCGCGCTGTGTTCCGAGTGATATAGACAAAACGTGGGAAGCGATTAAGAACGCAAAACACCCAAGAATACATACATTTTTGGCATCTTCGCCTATCCATATGGAATATAAATTGCGCAAAACGCCCGATGAAGTTGTGGCTATGGCGGTTGCAGGGGTGAAGCATGCGGCGCAATATACAAGCAATGTTGAATTTTCAGCAGAAGACGCTTCCAGATCCGACAAAGACTTCTTGGTTCGTCTTTTTTCGGCGGTGATTGAAGCAGGGGCAACAACTTTAAATATCCCCGATACTGTAGGTTATGCCACACCTGAAAGTTATGCCGAACTTGTGGAATATGTTATCAAGAACACAAAAGGGGCTGATAAAGTAATATTCAGTGTGCATTGCCATAACGATTTGGGGCTTGGCGTTGCCAACTCATTGGCGGCGATTAAAGCAGGCGCACGTCAAGCGGAATGTACTTTATGCGGTATCGGTGAAAGAGCGGGTAATGCCGCACTTGAAGAAATTGTTATGACAATGAAAGTGCGTAACGATATCTACCCTTACCAAACAAATATTATCCCCGAACAGCTTTATCCTGCTTGTAGATTGCTTTCACTTATTATCGGTCGTCCGCTTCCTGCCAATAAGGCGATTGTGGGCGGAAATGCTTTTGCGCATGAATCGGGTGTACACCAAGACGGAATGCTCAAAAACCGTGAAACTTATGAGATTATGACACCGCAATCCATCGGGCGCACAACCTCAGACTTGGTTATAGGTAAACATTCAGGCAGAAATGCCGTGCGTTCAAAGCTTGAAACGCTTGGCTATACACTTGACGATGAAAAATTTGAAACTATATTCAATGCCATAAAAATACTGGCAGATAAAAAGAAAACAATCCATGATGAAGATATTGAATCACTCATTATGGGTGAAATATACCGTGTTCCCGATACGTACAAACTTCTCTCGCTTTCCGTACAATCAGGAACAGGTGAACTTCCTGCCACAGCCGCTGTTGCACTTGAAATCAACGAGGTTGTGAAGAAATATGCAGGATTTGGTGCCGGCCCTGTTGACGCAGCACTCAATGTTATTTCACACCTTACTGACAGAAACCCTGTTTTGGAGCGTTACACAGTGAACGCCATAACAGGCGGAACAGATGCGCAGGGTGAAGTAACGGTAAACATCACAGATCAAGGTCTTTCAACCGTTGGGAAAGGCGCGGATTCGGATATTATTATCGCTTCGGCCCGCGCATACATCGACGCATTAAATAGGTTAGTGAAGAAAGAAAAAGATAATAAAGATTAGTTTTCGAGAGGGTACGAATTTTTTATTCGCCTCTGATATATTCCGCACTAATTTTTTTCGATAAATCAAATATATTACTGTTTGCACTTATAGATGAAAAGTTTTTGTAAGCAAGGTCAAGGGATGTAAATCCTACGAAGCTAACCTTGCGGGAATAATCGGTTCAGAAAGTTTTATTGTTCAAACTACTACAATATTTCTTTCCCTTAGCTTCAAAACCGGATTAAAAAGTTTTAGTTTTATGGATTACATTATTAAGGAGATTCCACTATGTCGCATACGCTTGCAGAAAAAATCTTACAAGCACACACGCAAGATGTTATTACCAAACCGGGTCAAATTGTCCAATGTAAGGTCGATCTCGTCCTTGCAAATGACATTACCGCCCCACTTGCCATTAAATCCTTCAGAGAAATGGGGGCAAAAAAAGTTTTCGATAGGGACAAAATCGCCCTTGTCATGGACCACTTCACCCCACAAAAAGATATCGATTCAGCTAACCAAGTTCTAACCACCAGAAAATTTGCCGAAGAAATGGGTATCACCCACTATTACGAGGGCGGAGATTGTGGCGTAGAGCATGCATTATTGCCTGAACAAGGTTTAGTTGGCGCAGGCGACATCGTCATCGGTGCGGATTCGCACACATGTACATACGGCGGATTAGGCGCATTTGCTACAGGTATGGGCTCAACCGACATCGCAGGCGGCATGGCTCTTGGTGAAACTTGGTTCAAAGTTCCGCCAACCATTCGTGCAAGCTATAGCGGAACTCTTCCAAAGCATGTGCACGGCAAAGATTTAATGCTTTCACTCATCGGCAAAATCGGTGTTGACGGCGCTCTTTACAAAGCTATTGAATTTGACGGCGATACCATTGAAAATATCTCCATCGAAGATCGCCTTTCTATGGCAAATATGGCAATTGAAGCCGGCGGAAAAGTTGGACTCTTTGCTTCAGATGAAAAAACTCAAGAATACGGCAAAGCACACAAACGCCCCAATAATCAACTCCTCAAAGCAGACGAGGGCGCAAACTACGAACAGCACATCAAATTCGATGTGTCCTCTATGACTCCTGTTGTAGCTTGCCCACACCTTCCCGATAACGTAAAACCCGTCAGCGAAGTGAAAGACGTTACCGTTCAGCAAGTTGTTGTCGGCTCATGCACAAACGGACGTATCTCCGATTTGCGCCAAGCGGCAAGCGTGCTCAAAGGACAAAAAGTTAACAAAAAAGTGCGTTGCATTATCCTCCCTGCTACCCCAACTATATGGAAAATGGCTCTTGACGAAGGCTTAATCTCCATATTCATGGACGCAGGCTGTATCGTCGGACCTGCTACTTGCGGCCCTTGCCTCGGTGGGCATATGGGTATCCTCGCAGACGGCGAAACCGCAATAGCAACCACAAACCGTAACTTCAAAGGACGTATGGGTTCACTCAAGTCATTCGTTTACCTCTCAAACCCGGCAGTTGCCGCCGCTTCCGCTATCACCGGCATCATCACAGACCCGAATAAAATTTAAATAGGATATGGACAGGATTTGATTCGCCTCCGGCTGGGGCAAAGGGAATAATTCCCTTTGCAAACCCTATTACTTGTGGGGATAATCCCCTTTCTCGTTCCTCGAAAAAAGAACTAGGTTTTACAATGGAGTTCTTCGTTTTATAGCGAACACCAGAATTCTCCTGTTCATAATGGAAACCGCTGAACCAAACGCAAGCCATAGGCTTGCAAAAATCGTCACTTGCCTTTTGTCGGCTAACTTTGCTTGATATTTTGAAATACCGAAAGAGCGTGAGATTTTGAATGATGAGTCAAGCGCTCAGAGTCGCCAATGACTGAAAATTTCACGAAACGTGAAATTGCAAGGAATTAAGGCGCGGAATGTGCTCTCGCCGACTTTGTGACGATTAAGCAGGTAACGCAGGTGTTTCCAAAGAGGATTTGCCAAGGGCGGCAGCCCTTTTGGAATCCTCGTCGGGAATGTCCCGTTGGCATCGGAGACAAAAAAGAGATATTGAAATACGGACTTAGAAGAAAATCATAAAAAGAAATCTTGAAATAAAAAAAGGATATAAAATGTTATATAAAGGAAAAACTCATATTGTCGGCGATCATATAGACACTGACGCCATTATTCCTGCTCGTTTTCTTGTGACAACTGACACAAAAAAATTGGGTGAAAACTGTATGGAAGGTCTTGAAGAAGGCTGGGTGAAGCGTGTAAATGAGGGCGACTTCATTGTTGCAGGCAAAAACTTCGGTTGCGGTTCAAGCCGTGAACATGCGCCTGTTGCTATTCGTGGAGCGGGCATGCCGCTTGTTATTGCTCATTCATTTGCGCGTATTTTCTACCGTAATTCATTCAATATGGGCTTACTTCTTATTGAAGTGGGTGACGATTATAAAGGATTTGCCGACGGGAATGAAGTTGAAATTGACACAACAAAAGGTGTGATGAAAAACATCACAACGGGCAAGGAATACGCAATTCCTGCGCTTCCGCCGTCAATGCAAGAATTGCTCGACAAGGGCGGACTTGTCCCTTATGTTAAAGAAAAATTAGCAAGTTAAGGAAAAATTTATGACGAAAGTTGCAATATTTATAGGTTCAAAATCTGACGAAGCGGTTGTTGCGCCTTGTGCCGAAACATTAAAAAGTTTGGGAATACCATTTTTCTTTACGGTGAGTTCTGCACACAGAACGCCGGAGCGCACACACAATCTTATTAAAAAATTAGAAGAAGAGGGTTGTCAAGTGTATATTTGTGCGGCAGGCATGGCGGCGCACTTGGCCGGAGTTGTTGCGGCAAGTACGCTAAAACCTGTTATCGGCATACCTATTAATGCATCAGCTTTAAATGGTATGGACGCACTTCTTGCTACTTTGCAAATGCCTCCGGGATTTCCTGTTGCAACTGTTGCACTTGATAAAGCAGGCGCAAAGAATGCGGCATATTTGGCGGCACAAATTCTTGCTTTGCACGATGCCGAGCTTACACAAAAGCTTAAAGCTGTAAGAGAGGGCTTTGTGGCAGACGTTGAAGCGGCGGGTAAAGAGATTGAAGGGAAATATATTTAATATGAATAAAGAAATATTTCAAAAAAGACGTGACAATCTTCGCATAAAAATGAAGAATCACGGCATTGATGCGCTTTTAGTTTCTTATGCGCCAAATAGGTATTATCTTTCAGGCTTTGAATCACACGACGGGCAATGCAATGAAAGTTCGGGTTACCTCATTATTACAGAAAATGGGCAAGACTTGCTTTGCACGGACTCTCGCTTTGAACTTGCCGCCACAGAAGTGTGGGACAGTAATAATGTTATTATTTACAAGCAAGGTAAGGATAACTTTTATAATGACTTATTCAAGAAAAAAGGCTTTAAAACTCTTGGCTTTGATGAAGAATGTCTTACATATTCTTTTATACAAAAAGCTTTTGATGGGGTGAATGTTAAAGAATCTTTTGGCTTGATTGAAGAGTTACGCGTGATTAAGGACGAAAACGAAATCGCGTGTATGAAAGAATCTGCTAAGCTTAATCATGCTTTGATGGAACACTTGCCAACATACCTCAAAGAAAATGTGCATAAAAATATCACGGAAAAAGATGTTGCGTGGTATATTGAATCCTATTTCAGGAACAATGGAGCAACGGGAAATGCTTTTAGCCCTATAGTTGCGCTTAACCAACACGCCGCTCTTCCGCACTGTATCCCCGATGATACCGTGATAACCGAAAATTCGCTTTTGATGGTTGATGTTGGCGCAACATTAAAGGATTATAATTCTGACCAAACGCGCACTTTCTGGATTGGTGATACTCCAAGCGACCGCTTTAAAACAGTATTGGAGCAAGTTCAAGGCGCACAACAAGCGGCACTTGATATTTTGCGTGCCGGCATCACTGGTAAGCAAGCGCACGAGGAAGCTCTTAAATATTTTGTCCAAAGAGGGGTGGAAAAATATTTCACTCACGGCTTGGGGCATGGCGTTGGGCTGGAAACACACGAAGCGCCACGCTTGGCACTATATAATGATAAACCGCTTGAAGCAGGAATGATTGTAACTGTCGAACCCGGACTTTACTATCCTGAATGGGGCGGTATCCGTTGGGAATATATGGCACTTATCACAGAAAACGGTTGCGAAATTTTATAATTATTAATGTGTTGCATTACACTTAAAATCAAAGTATAGAATACTCACACAATTTAAACGGAGAATTTTTATGAAAAAATTATTGTCTTTATCTTTATTACTTGTTTTACCTTTACTTATGGCTATGGGTGGTGAACCAAGTGCTGAACCGTCTCCTGCAACTCCTGCCGCACCTGCTTTTGCCATTGTAGATACAGCTCTTATCTACACAGAAAGCACAATGGGACAAGAGGGTTTTGCCCTTATTCAAAGTATGCAAGCCAATGCAGAAGCAGAGCTTGTACTGTTGGAACAACGTATCAGTGAATTGGACGAAAGTGACGAAAGCAAAGCAATGCGTATTCAGCTTGAATTGCAACCTGCCGCGTATGCTTTGCAAGAAGTATTCGATCAATATCAACAGTCTGTTATAACCACATTGAACGATAGCTTGTTGGCAGCAATTGAAACTGTGCGTGCCGAAAAAGGCTTGGCAGTGGTGTTTCCGTCAGACATAGCGCTTGCTTATACGCCTGAATATGACATCACTCAAGATGTTCTTGCTGTGGTGAATGCAACCGAAGTCAGCTTTGAACCTATGCCGGAAGTAAGTATTCCTGCGCCAACTCCATTAGATAGTGCAGAAGAAAGTGCTGAAAGTTCTGAAAGCAGTGAAGAAAGTGCTGAATAAGTATTAAAGAGTATACATTAAATTTAAGCGTTGAAATTTTTTTCAGCGCTTTTTTTGTGTATAGCAATATATTTGCATTGGTGACTGGCAAATTCATATAAATGTGAAACTCCTTTTTTGCTTGACAAACTTTTCATTAGCATGGCATTATGTAAAAAAATGCTCAAAGGATTTATATTATGCGGTATCGCCCTCTTGGAAAAACAGGACTTCAAGTAAGTGCTCTAGGTTTCGGTTTAATGCGTCTTCCTACAATTCCGACATGTGATGAAAAAATTAAAACAGTTGACTTTGAACTTACCAAGCAATTGTATTATCGCGGCTTAGAGTTGGGTATAAATTATTTTGATACGGCATTTATTTACCACGGTGAACAGTCTGAAAAAATTTTAGGCACACTTATGAAAGAAAGTAACAAGCGCAAAGATATTGTTCTCTCCACAAAAATGCCTTGTTCAAAAATTACTGCAACTGAGCATTTTGAAAGATTTTTTAATATGCAATTAGAAAATTTGCAAACAGATTATATTGATGTATACCTCATGCATGCCCTAAACAGAACCCGTTGGGATTTTATGAAAAAACTTGGAGCAATTGAATTTTTGGAGCAAAAAAAGAAAGAAGGAAAAATAAACCATATAGGTTTCTCTTTCCACGACAGCGTAGATGCCTTGATTGATATTGTTGATGATTACGATTTT
>CAYJPB010000002.1:31342-43889 GCA_964371955.1 uncultured Desulfovibrionaceae bacterium
CTGGGGCAAATTCAACTCAATTACATAGATACAACCGTTCAAGCAGGTCTGGAAGGTTTTGCGTATTTAGCAGGAAGAGGCATGGGCATTGTTATTATGGAACCCCTTAAAGGCGGAACTCTTGCTGTGAATGTCCCTGAAGATATTAAAGAAATTTGGGATCAAGCAGAAATTAAACGCTCACCGGCAGAATGGGGGTTGCGTTGGCTCTTTGACAGAAAAGCGGTTTCAACCGTGCTCAGTGGTATGAATAGCCTCGAACAACTGGAAGAAAATGCCAAAATTGCAGATATCCACGAAATACGTTCGCTCACAAGCGCTGAGCAAAATCTTTATTCACACGCACGTGCGGCAATGCTCTCGCATGCGGCTATTCCTTGCACTGGTTGTCGTTATTGCATGCCTTGCGGGCACGGAATAAATATCCCAAACGTTTTCAGCTTGTATAATCAACTTGTAATGTTTAAAAATACTAAATGGGTCGCCGCGCAATACGCAACAGCTTTGGCGAATAACGAAAGCGCCATAAAGTGTAAATCATGTAAGAAATGTATGCGTAAATGCCCGCAATCCATAGATGTTCCATCATCATTGAAAATGGCACATACAACACTTTATGAATTGGCTGTTTCAGAAAATTATATTGAAGCTCCGGTTTTATAAATTAATACCCTAAAGTTTTTTCATTTTTATACCGATAGTTATCACATAAACATCATAGAACAAATTAAAAGACCGGGTGGGTTATGTCAATTGAACTTGATTTAGGCAAAAATATTGCAAATGCAACAGATGATTCTTTACATCTTGTGACATTCTTTATTGCAGAAGAAGAGTTTGGTGTCGGGATTTTAGAAGTTATTGAAATTATCAGACTTGTACAAATAACCCCTGTACCGAATACTTCTTTCTATCTTGAGGGTGTGATAAACTTGCGTGGTAAAGTAATTCCTGTAATAAATCTCAGAAAAAGATTTGGGCTTGAAGAAATTCCTTTTTCAGAAATGACAAGAATTATTGTTATGAGCCTAAACGGCAGTATTATGGGATTTTTGGTCGATCAGGTTTCGGAAGTAATGACAATTCCAAAGAATATTGTCGAGGGTACTCCGCCGGTTGTTGCGGGTGTTGACGCCGAATATATTGAGGGCGTTGCAAATATGGCGAACGGCCTACTTATTTTGCTTGACCTTAACGCTTTGCTTGAATCAAGCCCATTGGTTCTTTAATAAATAAAACTTAAAAAAAGAGCAATACATATTTTTTTGTGTATTGCTCTTTTTAATTTAAAAACTCTATGTATTTAGCAAATAATATAAGGCGAAATACTTTCGGGCTTTAGCGTGTACAAATTGTCAAGAATATGTATTTGAAGCGAGGCGGGGCCTTTGGCGTTTTTGCAAGCTTCAACCTGCACACTTTTCATGATTGCCATTGCTGTTAATGCGGCGATAAAAAAGTTTGATTGAACGGCGGCACATGCAGCTGTTATTGCTGTGCATGAACAGCCCATTCCTGTAATCTTTCCGATAACATCCAAAGGTAAAGCATTTGCACTTTTTGCATGAACCGATGCGCTTTTTTCGCCGTCTGTTATATAATCGTATTCACCGCTTACACTCACCACTGTAGAATATTTCTTTGCAAGAAATTGCGCGGCTTCTTTTGCCGTATCGACACTGTCGTTTGCGTCTACTCCGCGTGAGGTATTTTCTTGAAGAGCGGCAAGAGCAAGTATTTCCGATGAGTTTCCACGAATAACTGCCGGTTTTCCATTTTCTATGAGTTGTATAGATGTTTGTGTGCGCAACTGCGATGCTCCTGCACCTACAGGATCGAGCACAGTCGGAATGTTACTTTTTAATGCATAAGCCATGGCAATGCGCATGCTTTCAATCTGCGCTTTGTCGAGCGTGCCTATATTAATAACGAGAGCTTGCGAAATGGCAACAATTTCTTCCAATTCCTCCACAGCGTGTGCCATAAGCGGTGATGCGCCAAGGGCAAGCAATATATTTGCTGTGGTATTTGTAACAACAGAATTTGTGATGCTGTGTACAAGAGGAGAGCGCTCTTGCACTTTTTTAACGGTTTCAACACATTGTTGTATAATTTCTTGCGACATGCTTCATATCCTTTATTTTAATGGGTGTAGCTATAATTGCAAATTATTTGCTCATTGTCAAATTTTGGCTTTTATACAAAGAAGATGTAAAATGGCGATTTTCACGATACTATCTTACGCTAGCTAGGCTTTGCATGGAAAATCGAGTTGTTCCAATTTGAAAAATTTTCTATGTGATACCAATAGATTATAAGTCATAAATACTCAATGAATCTTTTGGGGTTTGCAAAGGGAATTATTCCCTTTGCCCGCGCCGGAGGCGAATATAATCCTTGTCAACATCATCATAATAAAAATGCAAATTAGAATGAGGTGACGGAAATTTGAGTATGTCCTGCTTTTACTTGACAACAGCGGAAATTACCCTATAGTTGCGTATTAGCAAAGACAAAAGCTGATAAAAGAAGTTTCAGTGTTAAAACTAAGTTTTGAAATGTAGGTTAGAAATATGCAAAAAATAAACCTTTCACCCGAAACGTGTATTATATTCATAGGAATGCCCTCAGCCGGTAAAACTACTTTGGCAAAATTACTTGCGCAAAAGATGGACTATGCCTACCTCGATACAGATCATGCTATTGAGGCGCTTTATGGTGTCAATCTGCAAAAAATAACCGACGTTCTTTCAAAAGACGCATTTTTGGATTTGGAGGCTGAAGTTATAAGTAAACTGCACCTTAGTCATACTATTATTTCTACAGGCGGTTCTGCTATATATAGAGAATATGCAATGCAGTATTTGAAATCACTTGGCCCATGTGTGTTTTTATCAGCCCCACTTGATTTGTTACTCGAAAGAATTGCTTTAAACCCCGACAGAGGCATTGCCATTGCGCCGGGGCAAACTATTGAAGATTTATATAACGAACGTATGGAACTTTATAATAAATATGCGGACATTACAATTAAAGTTGATTACGATACCTCACCTGAATTTTTGGTTAATGAAATATTGTCATACTTTAAAGGATAGATATGCCAACACTCACACGCTTTATTGTCGCAATTGCACGGCTTGAACCTTTTGGTTGCATACGCCCTGCACCCGGAACTTGGGGTTCTCTTTTTGCGCTTTTTCTTGCGTATTTCTGCTTTCTTCCTCTGCCGATTTGGGCAAGAGCAATTTCGCTTGTTGCGTTATTTGCTTTGGGCACTTGGGCGAGCGATATTGCAGAAAGGGCGCTTGATGCGAAAGATCCGTCCTCCATTGTTATTGACGAACTTGTAGGGCTTTGGCTTGTGTTATTGCCTTTCACTTTTACAGGACAAAGTAATACACATACATATACACAGCTTGCCATAGCTTTTGCGCTCTTTCGTTTTTTTGATATTACAAAGCTGTACCCAATAGCAAAACTTGAAACAGTTTTCAGCGGCGGACTTGGGATTATGATTGACGATGTTGTTGCCGGTGTGTATGCGCTCATTGTGTTTTGGCTTATAAAACTTTTTATTTTTTAGGTGGGAACAATGCTGAAACATAAAAAAATGGTGGAGCTTGAATATCTTCTGGAACAAAGAAATATCTGGAAGCAAGAAAATAAAAAAATTGCCTTCACTAATGGCTGCTTTGATATTTTGCATGTAGGGCACGTGGATTTACTTGCAAGAGCAAGGGCACTCGGTGATGTGCTTATTTTGGCAATCAATACAGATAATTCTGTGAAAAAATTGGGAAAAGGCGATGATAGACCTATCAATTCTTATGAGGCAAGAGCTTTTGTGCTGAGTCATTTGGAAGCTGTTGATTATATACTTGCATTTGATGAGGATACTCCCTATACTCTTATTGAAAAGATTAACCCCGATATTTTAGTGAAGGGCGGTGATTGGGCTGTCGAAAATATTGTGGGGCATGATATTGTTTTGAAGCAGGGCGGAGAAGTGTATTCTTTACCGCTTATCGACGGTTATTCTACAACAGGTACGATTGCGACTATCCGTACAAAAAGTTAATATGAAGAAAAAAGAAAAAATAACAATAGATAAGAATAAATACTTTCACAGGGAAGAAAGTACAATGTCTTGTATTTTGTTGTTTAAAGACGTCTGGACAGCCGAAACAAGCGAAAACCTCGATTCGATTAAAATAGAAATAGAGAAAAACATTTCAAAAAGTATTGAAAATAAAAAAATTTCTTCTCTCAGTATCGATTGCAAAAATTTAACAAAATGGGATTCTTCTTTTTTGGCTTTTTTGGTGAAAATTGGACATCTTGCGTATTTTGGAAATGTTGAATTCGCTGTAAAAAATACTCCGAAAGATCTTGAAAATTTACTTACGCTTGCTCTTACAGTAGCGCCGAACCGCGATTCACAAAGCCATGAAGATAAAACCACTTTTCTTGAAATGGTGGGCGGTGCAGTTCTTGACATGCCTTCAAATATGGAAAAAGCGATTGAGTTTATATACGAAACAGTAAATGCTTTCGGGCGACTATTTCGCGGTAAAAGCCGAATGTATAAAGAAGATTTATGGGCGGCACTTTTTGAATGTGGGGCAAACTCACTCGCCATTGTTTCGCTCACAAGCCTTTTACTTGGGCTTATTCTTGCTTTTGTTGGGGCGATACAATTAAAGCTTTTTGGTGCTGAGGTGTATGTTGCCTCGCTGGTGGGCTTGTCAATGGTGCGTATCATGGGGGCATTGATGACGGGCATCGTTCTTGCGGGCAGAACGGGCGCAAGCTTTGCCGCTATTATCGGCACAATGCAAGTGAATGAAGAGGTGGACGCTCTAAAAACTTTCGGTATTTCTCCTTATGATTTCTTGGTGCTTCCGCGGGTTATAGCTCTCACAATTATGACACCCTTACTGACATTGTATGCAAACCTTATGGGTATATTCGGCGGTTATATTGTGGGCGTTTTAATGCTTGATATTTCTTCGGCGCAATATATAGACAATACACTTTTATATATGAATTTAAAATTCCTCTGGATAGGTTTATTCCACGCATTTGTATTTGGCATTGTTATTTCTATGACAGGGTGCTATCAAGGAATACAATGCGGCAGAAGCGCAGAGGCAGTTGGACAGGCAACAACATCGGCGGTGGTTGTTTCTATTGTGGGCATTATTGTTTCCACTTCAATTATCACGGTGGCGTTTTCGCTGATGGGGTGGTAGGTATGCAAGAAAATAAAAGTATGCTTATCCGTGGCGAGAACTTGAGTATAGGTTATGGCACAAAACTTATCCAAGGAAATTTGAATTTTGTTATTCCGGATGAATCGGTTTTTATTATTATGGGTGGTTCAGGTTGCGGAAAAAGTACATTATTGCGAACCCTTATAGGGTTAAACGAACCTATCAAGGGCGATGTGTTCTATAATGATACAAACTTTTGGCATATGAGCTTAACAAAGCGCAATTCGCTTTTAACGCAAGTAGGGGTGCTGTTTCAGCAAGGGGCGTTATGGTCTTCACGCACGCTGGGGGAAAACATAACAACGCCGCTTTCGATTTACAAAAAAGATGTGTATTCGCAAAATGATATGCAAGATATAGCTGCAATGAAGCTTGCATTGGTAGGGCTTGGAGGATATGAAAATTATTATCCATCAGAGATAAGTGGCGGTATGCGCAAGAGGGCAGGGCTTGCAAGAGCACTTGCCTTAGATCCGAAAGTGGTATTCTTTGATGAACCTTCAGCAGGGCTTGACCCACTTTCTGCGGCTTTGCTTGATGAGCTTATCTTGCAATTGCGTGACAGTTTGGGAATGACAATTGCGGTTGTAACCCACGAATTGAAAAGCATTTTTGCAATCGGTACGGATTCAATATTTTTGGATGCCAAAACAAAAACACAGCTTGCAACCGGCGATCCGAAAGAATTGCTCAAACACGGCCCTGATGAAGTACAAAATTTCTTAAGGCGTGGAGAGAAAGCTTGATAAATAATGTAAGCGAAGCGCACACGCACTTTAGTGAGCGAAACAAGAGTCACACCTCTTGTAAGCGAAGTTTCGTGCACAAGTGTGCCGAAACTATTACGATAATGTCGTGGAGAGAAAGCTTGATAAATAATGTAAGCGAAGCGCACACGCACTTTAGTGAGCGAAACAAGAGTCACACCTCTTGTAAGCGAAGTTTCGTGCACAAGTGTGCCGAAACTATTACGATGATGTCGCAAAGAGAAAGTGAAAAAGGATAATATGATATGAAAAATTCACTAAAAAAGAAAATGGTAGGCGGGTTTGTGCTTGGTTCCGTCGCTATTTTAATTACTATGTTAATGCTTTTTGGAAGTGGCAGACTGTTTCAAGATTCGTTTCAGTTTGTGTGCTACTTTCCCAGTTCATTAAAGGGCTTGACGGCAGGTTCTCCTGTGAACTTGCATGGTGTGACAATCGGTAGGGTTGTGAATATCCATATTCAAACAGACCAGTCCACTTTTGAATATTCAACGCCTGTTATTATTGAGATGGATAAAAGCACTATGTTCCATGAGGACGATTCACTCTTTCTTTCTCAAGACGATGCAGATTTGATTATAGCCGAATATGTAGAAAATGGCCTGAGGGCACAACTTGCAACCCAATCGTATCTCACAGGGCAACTTGCCGTGGATTTAAGCATTTCTCCGCAAGCCAATGAAACTCCTATCAATGCTCTTGAGTTGCCGCGTTATGATGATTTAATGCAAATTCCTACGCTTGCAAGTCCTTTCGATACTGTTTTGAGTAATATCTCAGATATTCCCTTTGCACAGATTGCCACTAAACTGGACGAGTTTGCATTGCAGCTCACAAATATAGCAACAAATGTCAATAAAATTTTTGAAGAGGCAGATGTGCCTTTACTTGTTACTTCATATACAAATCTTGCTATCAATCTTGATAGAGAACTTCAAAATTTTGCCAGCCTTAAAGACACAATTGAAACTGTTCTGCTGAGTATAAGCACTGCTTCCGGATCTATAAATAATCTTGTTGATACTAATAGCCCGGAAGTGCAAGAAATACTATATTCTTTAAATACGCTTATTCAAAGAGCAAACACGTTAACAGAAGAACTCAACACAGTTCTTGAGGAAGATTCTGCAACGATGATTGAAATTGGACAAACTTTGGATGCAGTACAAGGGGCGAGTGATTCAGTTGCCCAACTTGCCGATTTATTGGCGATTCAGCCTGACGCGCTACTTTTCGGCAAGTAGTATTGTTCGGGCTTGGGGAACTATGGAAAAAGAGATAAAACAAGAAAGAAGAAGCTTTACAATTTGGGAAAAATTTTTACGAATAGGAAAATTTCTGTATTATAAAGTATTACGCATACCGGCTAGCCCGCAAATGATTGCACGTGGGCTTGCCGTGGGTGTGTTTATGGGATTAATGCCGCTTTTGCCTATACAAACATTGTGCGCGGTGGTGATGGCAGTGCTTTTAAGCGGTAGTAAAATAGCGGCGGCTATAGGAACATGGGTTTCAAATCCATTAAATTATGTTCCGCTTTATATAGCGTATTACAGTATTGGTGAATTTTTATTGCCATTTCATGAGCAAGGCCCCCCTACGGAGCAGATAGGGCTTATAGAATTTTTTACAAACAGCCCAAAACTGCTTACAATAATGCTTACCGGCGGTTTTGTTTTGGCTTTGCCCTGCTCTCTATTGACATACTTTATCACAGTGCGTATTATCCGCACATATCAAGAAAAAAGGCAGAAAAATATTTCACAGAGCAATGTTTCTGCTACAAAAATGCATTAAAAATAGTACGGATATAGGAGAATTTTATGGCATACGCAAAAGATCAAAATATTCACAGACTCAACAAAGAGGCGTTACAAGTCAGCAAAGAAATCGCTGTGAAGTTCATCGAGACTCAGCGCCTTTCACCGAGTAACTTTTCAGAAGTTTTCCCGTCTATCTATACAGTGATACTTGAAACTATCAAAAAAGGGCAGAAAAGCTTGGAGCAATAGTTTGTTAAAACGGTGGAGGAGAGATAAATTCTTGCCCTTTCCATACCAGCTTATGTGCATGCAGATACACTCTGTCTGCCTTTGATGCATTGTATTTCACATCTCCGTGGATAGGCGTTCCTCTGTGAGCGCATTGTGCACGGATTTGGTGTTTTCTGCCTGTGATAAGGCGCACTTGAATAAGGGAAAGATTGTTTTGATGAGAAAGAAGTTTCACTTCGCAGAGTGAGACTTGCCCTTGCTCATTATTTTTTGCAACAAAAGTTTTTTCACGCCCCTTGGCATCTCTTTTAATAATAAGCGTGTCTTGCCATAAACCCTCTTGTGGAAATCCTTCAATTACTGCAAGATATATTTTTTCCAGATTGGAATTTTCTTTGTCTTGTAAATCTTGCTGTAAAGCAAAAAGTGTTTCATAGCTTTTTGCAATAAGTAGTAAGCCACTTGTTGTTTTGTCTAAACGGTGCGCTGGTGTCGGCGCAAAAGAAGCGTCGGGATAGAGTTTTTTCAGCTCTTTTGTAATGGAAGATTGTTGCTTACTGCCTGACTGTACAGGTATTCCATGAGGTTTATCTATAACAAGTAAATTTTCGTCTTCGTATATTTTTTCAAGAACGATATCAGAAAGAGGGGAGGGGGCTTCGTCATTTTGAACACATCTTTTTATTTGCGCAAAGGGGGGAACACGGATTTCATCATTTTCATTCACTCTATCGAAAGGTTGGCACCTTTTACCATTAATGCGCACTTGCCCGGTACGTATCCATTTATGCGCTTCACCGGTGCCGGCTTCAAACTTCCTTAAAAGATAATTGAGTATTTTTTGACGGCTTTCTTCTTTAGAAACGGTATGCGCGTGTGCCATGTATTCCTTCCTTAAGATGTATTTAATTAATTTTATTCAACAGTTAACTTCCTTAAAAGTAAAGGATAATTTTTGTTACAAATTGTATCAAATTGTGTATTTATATAATACAACTAAAATCGTCGCTAATTATCTGAAAAATCATAGTAAAATTATGTTTTGAATTATTGCCCCCTTGCATTAAAAGCTTGCGCCTTTGCAGAAAAAACGATAAAAACAGTCTTCTTCTATGTGAAGAATGAGAAATTTTTTTTTGAATTGAAAGGAAATTATGTCAGAACATAAGATTTTAATAGCGAATAGGGGCGAAATTGCCGTACGTATTCTTGAAGCGAGCGTGCAATTGGGGCATAAATTTGTCTGCGTATATACGGATTCAGACAAGGAATCAGGGCATGTTCGAAGAGCCTTGGAATTGGGCGGAGAAGTTTTTAAAGTATCCTCTTACCATGATGCCAATGAAATTTTGTCGATAGCCGATAAAGCTCATGCTACGGCAATACATCCGGGCTATGGCTTTTTTGCCGAAGATTTTCGCTTTGCACGCAGGGTAAGCCAGCGCACAAACAAGCTTATTTTTATCGGTCCATCATGGAGAGTTATCCGTGAACTCGGCGATAAAATCAACACAAAAAGACTTGCACGCTCCTTGGGTGTGCCAACAGTTCCCGGTTCGGATAAACCGATTTATGATGAAATGGAAGCGGAAAAAGTGGCACGTAGCCTTTACGATTTCCAACTTTCACAAAATGTTGCAAAACCCCGTGTGCTTGTAAAAGCCTCTGCCGGCGGTGGCGGTATGGGTATCGAAGAAGTGCAAGATATCGATATGTTCCGCCAAGTGTATCGTAGAATCCGCAATTATGCTTTGCGCCAGTTCAAGGACGAGGGCGTGCTTATCGAACAAAGAGTGACTGACTTCAACCATTTGGAAGTGCAAGTTATATCAGACAGAACGGGTAAAAACCCTGTGCATTTCGGCACTCGTAACTGCTCAATACAGTCAACAGGTTTACAAAAACGACTTGAAATTGCTCCCGGTTTTTCGGCTGAGAACATTGAATATGGCTTTGACGGACAAAAAGTGTTGAACGACATTATCGCGCACTCCATTGCTATGGCAAAAGAAGTGGGTTACGACAATGTGGGTACATGGGAATGGATTGTTGCCCGTGACGGAACACCGTTTTTGATGGAAGTAAATACTCGTATTCAGGTGGAAAACGGCGTATCAGGCTGCATAGCACGTAAAGAAGGGGAAGAAGTAAATATCATTGCCGAACAAATCCGCATAGGGCTTGGCGAAGATTTAGGCTATACACAGCAAGATGTGTCATTCGAGGGAATAGGCATCGAATACAGATTAATTGCCGAAGATCCTGCAAATAACTTCACACCTTGGGTGGGAACGATTGAGCGCTTCAATTATAAGCCCGAACCGTGGTTACACTTCCAT
This sequence comes from uncultured Desulfovibrionaceae bacterium, assembly GCA_964371955.1. Taxonomy (GTDB): domain Bacteria; phylum Desulfobacterota; class Desulfovibrionia; order Desulfovibrionales; family Desulfovibrionaceae; genus CAYJAZ01. The sequence goes on from CAYJPB010000002.1 coordinate 41,719, forward strand.
ACGCATATCCCTACAGATAAACCTTATGAGATTCCTACAGATTTTGACCCGAACCTCGCCCTTGCAATTATATGGGGAAAGGACTTGGACGAAGTGAAAGCTCGTGGGCTTGATTTCCTCAATAATCTTGTATTGGAAGGAAAAAATTTGCAAAACGAAGCGCTTAAATCCAATGTTGAATTTTTAAAGGAAAAAACCCCTACAATTCTTGAATTTACGGCAACAAGCCATTAAGGGAAAAGGCATAGATACATGAAAGAATTTGAAAAAAAAGCGCAATTATTAAAAAATCGCTTAAATTATATACAAGAAATCTTTGCGGGTAAATACGCAAACGATATCAGCATCTTGGAAGAAAGACTCAAAGAGCTTGAAGACGGTTTGAAAAGCGGCACTTTAGAAAACCCCACACAAGCTTTTGAAACAAGCGAAGATCTTTTCGGCTTTATCGAGTGCAAACTTGAAGATCGCCTCACACCAATGGATAAAGTGCGTATTGTGCGTAGTCCTCAACGTGTGTGCTTGCGTGACATTTTAGAAAATGTATACGACAATTTTACAGAAATCGGCGGACAAGACGAACACACCATCGACCCTGCCATGATTATCGCCCGTGCAACCATTACTCGTCGTTCAGGCAAAAAAGTGCATCATCAATCCGTTATGGTTATCGGGCATGAAAAGGGGCACGGCGAAGAATTTAGAAACGGCGGTTCAGCAAAACCCGAAGGTAACGCAAAGGCGCTTCATTACATGAAAGTTGCCGAAGTTGAGGGAATTCCAATTCACAGCTATGTGTTCACACCGGGAGCGTATCCTGTTGAAGAATATCCGGGTGCAGGGCAACAAATCGCAAGAAACCTTTACGAAATGGCAGGGCTTACCGTACCACTTATCGCTATATTCTCAGAGGGCGGTTCAGGCGGAGCGGAAGCAATTGCGCTTGCCGACAGAAGATTAATGCTCTCTCACGGCTACTATTCCGTTATTTCCCCCGAAGGTGCGGCGGCAATTGAAGGCAGAATAAAAGCAGGAGAAAGGGCCACACCGGAACTTATAGAATCTTGTGCACAAAACTTGCATTTGACCGCTGAAGATAATTTAGAATTTGGTTATATCGACCGTATCGTGTACGAACCTGTGCTTGGCGCTCGTCCGTACCATTTTGAATTTTTCCGCTCATTGCGCCAAGAAGTTATTCGTGCCACTGATGAAGTTGTGCTTTCCATTCGTTCACCTTTCTCAGTTAGAGCAATGACTCTTCGTAAACTCAAGGGTAGAGAAATAAATCTTGATGAAATGCGTGTGCGTTGGCGCTTGACAAATAAAAGAAGAAGAAAACTTGTTAAGCTAAGACAAAAGAAATTTCTTGAATCCACACAGAATGCGTGCATTGACAATCGTTCCTTTGTGCGCTCTTTCAAAGAAAAACTCCTTGAAAAGCCTTGGGATCATTATCAAAAACTTTTGCATGATTTTTATCACCGCAGAAGAAAAAATCTTGGGCATTTCTTAGAAGATGTTGGGGCTGAGCTTTCATTCTTACGCAGAAGAGCTTTTGCGCCTTTCCGCCGGTCGCTCACAGTTCTCGGCAGAAAATTGAAACTTGATGAAAACGCTACAAGTGTCGATGATTCTTTAACAACTCTTTCCGAATGGAACGAAGCAGAAAACGCAAAAGGCACATGGAAATGGGTGAGCGAAAGAGCGAAAGAAGATAGGGCTATCACCTGCCCGAATGCCGCCACACATGGCTGTTTAGATTTGTGGGCTCCTGACTTATTCGATGAATTTGCAGGTGTGTGTACCACTTGCGGTCACCACTTCCCTATGGAATATCAATGGATGCTCAACAACTGTTTTGATGAGGGATCAATTAAAGAATTTAATACTGAAATTGAAGCGAAAAATCCACTCAATTTTGACGGTTTTTCAGAACGCCTTGAAGAAGCAAAAAGAAAAACAGGGCTTAATTCTTCCTGTATCACCTTTGATGCAAAAATTGAAGGCATTAATCTTGTGGTTGCAACCTTGGTTTCTCCTTTCCGTGGCGGTTCAGTGGGCGCAGCAGAGGGCAATAAATTCACGGAAGCCGCTGAAAGAGCACAAAGAAAACGCTTGCCTTTCCTTGCGTATGTACACTCAACAGCAGGAATACGTATACACGAGGG
>CAYJPB010000002.1:43899-46070 GCA_964371955.1 uncultured Desulfovibrionaceae bacterium
TTATGCAAATGCCGCGCTGTACCATTGCCGTGCGCCGCTATATCGACGCCGGTGGACTTTACTTTGTTTTGCACGACCATAATTCTTATGCCGGACCTCTTGCTTCATTTTTAGGCTGTTCTCCGTATCAATTCGCCATACGATCTTCAAATATCGGTTTTGCGGGAAGAGGCGTAATTAAAGAAACAACGGGTGTTGACATTGCGCCGGGCTACCACAATTGCTATAAAGCGCTTTCTCGCGGACATATCCACGGTGTGTGGGACAGAAGAGATGTGCGCAAAAACTTGCGCCAAGCAATGCTCACCATGGGCGGCAAAAACCTCTATTACAGATAGAATAGATTTTCCAAAAGGAATACAATATGTTTGATATATCGCAATTAATTGAAGAAATAAAAGCGGCACCTTATCGTGAAGTGGAAATTAAAAGTCCGCATACGGGTGTTGTTGCTTTCAATAAATTTAAAGTGGGTGACGAAGTGTTTTCCGCAACAGGCACTTTTAAAGAAATCCCCGCTACTGCTTTAATGACAATTACACGAGAAAATAATCCACAACCCATACGTACCACCGAAAAAGGCATTATTGCAAGCCTTAATACAGATTATGAAGGGCAGTTTGTGGAAGCAGGAACAACACTTGCCACAGTAAAACACTTTTTATCCAAGCGTGAAGTTATTGATATTGTACTAAAAAAATCTCTCTTCCTTTTTAATGCACCCGAGCGTGCGGCGTATTTCTTCAAGCCTGAAATCGATACAAAGATAAAAATTTCCGGCTCTCGTTCCGTCACAGTTCACGATGGTATGGATTTATTTATTATGTCACGTATGAAGCGTGAAGCACAATTGGCTTACAGTGGTATTGAGGGCAGTATCTTTGCCGTGTACTTTGATAATAAGCCCGTTGACGCCGAAACGCCACTTATTGCCGTGTGTCCGGAAGATCAGCTTACAACTATTGACGATGTAATCACACAAGTGCGTAGAGACTGGAAAGAAAATTAGACATTATACTAGAGCAAAATTAATAAAGAGTGAGAACGAACTTAACTTTTATTGAGCACGCTCCGGAATGAGGAAGAAGTATGCTGAAAGTCAGAAAAATAAATCCTGTCTTCTCTTTGGGGGCATTCATTTTTGCCTTGCACTGCATTATATTCAGTGCGTGGAATATATGGGGTGAGGAAGCTTTGCTTTGCCTCACACAGTCGTGCGAAGTTTTTAGCGAGTTCAGCATACTTGGTTATTCTCTGTGGGAATACGGTCTTGTATATTTTTCGATTGTGCTCTTCTTTGTTCTACTGAAGCAAATAGCTATAGCCAGAGTTTTAATGATTCTTGCTCTCTTGGGTGACACGGTTCTTCTTGTCTTGATGATGCTTACGGCACCGTGTTCGGATTGTTTGCTTATCGCTTTATTTATCGGCCTATTGTACCTTAGTGTACATAGGCATGTCGCTCCAAATAAAATTTCTGTACTTCTTCTTGTATGGCTCTGCTTCTTCGCAATAAATGTCGGTGCATTACTCAAACATATGACAGAACCTTTTGCAATATACGTAAACCCAGAGCATATAGAAAGTCCGCTTGACGCCTCTATGCGTATCTACTTCTCTCCTTCTTGCACGTCTTGCATAGAACTTGTGGAAAATCTTGGCGATGAAAGAAATACGCAAGTAGGCGATATTGCATGGTTTCCTGTTGCAGAAAGTGAAGCGGATATTCCCGTTATACGAGAGATGTTTGCCCTTGTGGCAGAGGGATATAACCTGCAAGAAGCTGTTGCAATTGCAAAAGAAACCGATTATGAACAGACATATATTGATATTGTGCAAGACTTTTTTATGCAGTGTAAATTACTTGTCAATCAATCACGAATAGCGGCGGCTGGCACAACACGTATTCCATTTGTGGAATATACAGGTATTCCAGCGCACTTGCAGGCACCAAGTCCGCTTGAAAACTTACGCAACCTTGCACCGTCTTCAAATTCAATACCTTCAAGTAACTTTAACCTTGGTGTCGGCGGTTTTTGCGACGGCGAATCCGATGAACCTTGTTGATGTTTTTTGGGAGAGGGAGAAAACCAAACTTTGAAAAGTGTAGGTTTTGGGGCGGCGCCCCCCCCCCCCCCCCCCCCCCCCCGCCGGCGCCCCCCCGGTGGGGC
>CAYJPB010000002.1:46080-57907 GCA_964371955.1 uncultured Desulfovibrionaceae bacterium
TTTGCAAAGTGTATGTTTTCCCCCACCCCCCCAAACCGCCACCCCCTTTCCTTACAACCCTTTTCATTCCACCGCACTTTATTGGATTTACATTAATTAAGTTTTGTGGTGTCGGTGGGAAGTGCTTTGACACAGTACTATTAAACTTCTTTGAAAAAAATTTATTTTGTATGCTTATATACGATCACAAAAGATAAATCTCATTTTGAAAATCATATTTCTTTTTTTCTGAGGAACGAGGAAAAAAGTAATAGGTTTTGCAAAGGTGGTTACCCCCTTTGCCCGTCGGAGACAAACAAAAAATATGAATATAATACTTCAAAATCTTTATAAGTCCTACGGGAACAATGACATTCTCAAGGATTTTTCTTTAGACATTGCATCGGGCACACGCCTTGCGGTATGCGGTCCTAACGGCTGTGGTAAATCAACACTTATCCGAATAATTGCAGGGGTAGACACGGCAGATGCAGGACGGGTGATTTTTCCAAAAGGCTGTAGAGTGGGCTATGTGGAGCAGTCGCTTGAAGATGATGCGCTTGAAAAAAATCTGATATCTTGGGTGCTTGACGTGCTTTTTGACTGGCACGATTTCTGGGAAGAATGGGATAGAGCGCAAAAAGAAAATGATGAGCAAAAAATAAAGCAGTTGACTGAAAAACAACACGATATTGAGGTGAAATACGGCTATAATCCCGAGCAGAGAGCGCAGGAAATTTTATCGGGACTTGGTTTTTCACAGGAGAAATGGTTGAAGCCGCTTAAGGAATTGTCGGGCGGATACAGGGAAAGAGCAAAGCTTGCCCGTGTGCTTGTGGCAGGGGCGGACGTGCTTTTGCTTGACGAACCGACAAACCACTTGGATATGGATGCTGTGGAGTGGTTGGAAGAATTTCTGCTTGCTTATAAAGGTGTGCTTGTTTTTGTTGCGCACGATAGATATTTCATGGATAAAATAGGTTCGCACATTCTTTATTTGGGTGGTTCAAAGCCTATTTTCAGAAAGACAACCTATTCAAAATTCTTGCTTATTCAAGAAGAAATTGAAGAGCAAAAGGAACGTGAAGCCAAGCGCTTATCGGGTGAAATTGAAAAGAAAATGGACTTTGTTCGCCGATTTGGCGCAAAAGCAACAAAGGCAAGGCAATCGAATTCAAAGCTCAAAATGGCGAAAAAATTGGAAAAAGAGCTTGAAGATTATAAGCCTGAAACTAAAAGACGTGAACTTTCTTTTGCTTTTCCCGAAGCGGCAAAGTGTGAAAAACTTGTACTTAGCGTGGCGGATTTGGATTTTGTGTTTCCTGACAATGTACGGGTGTGGCAACCGCTTACTTTTTCGTTGTTTAGGGGGCAAAAAGTTGCGCTTGTGGGGCATAATGGATCGGGAAAATCTACATTGCTAAAAATTTTAGCAAATGTGTTGGAAAAAAACAGCGGTTCGATTGCTCTGGCAAATCAAGCAAAAATCGGTTATTTTTCGCAACATCAAGGTGATGTATTTAATCCAAACGGAACAGCGCTTGGTGAAATCCGCCGTCTTGCCGACCCTAAAAGCACGGAAGAAGAGCTTATGAGCGTGCTTGGACTTTTTATGCTTGGACAAAATTATTTTGATAGATTTATCAAAAGCTTGTCAGGCGGAGAAAAATCTCGTCTTGCGCTTGCTCTCTTGTTCTTGCGTCGCAGTAATTTTCTTATTATGGATGAACCGACAAACCACCTCGATATCGAATCACGTCAAGCACTTATAGAAGCGCTTGATATGTATGACGGTACGCTTCTTTTGGTTGCGCATGATAGGTATCTCCTTTCGGAAGTGGTGGACGAAGTGTGGGAAATAAGCCCTAAGGGTATAGAATTTCACGATAAAACCTTTGAAGAATATTATGCCGCACGCAAAACATTTATCAAGCATGAAGACACAAAGGAAGAAGCTTCTTTAGCAGATTCTTCACCGAACTTTTCAGCAAATCTTTCAAGAGAAGAGCAAAAAGCTCTTAAGCGTAGTCAAGCCGAAGAAAGAAACAGATTGCATAAAGAATTGAAACCTTTGCAAGAAAAATATACAAAAAAAGAAAAAGAGTTTGAAAACGTTATTGCTCGTCAACACGAAATCGAGCAAGCTTTGGCAGACAGTGCAACGCTTGAAGATTCTGCCAAAACTACTGAATTGCTGAAAGAGTTTCATAGTATCGAGCTGCAAGTCGAGAGTATTATGGAAGAACTTGCCGATTTGGAAGCGCAGATTTCAGATATGACAAGTATGTTTAACTCTAGTTCTGAGTAGCCCGATATCTCTGCACATTTGCATTATGTTCGCTGAGTGTTTTTGCAAAATAGTGTGAACCGTCTGTTCCGGTTGCGACAAAGTAGAAATAGTCGTGCTCTTCGGGATTGAAAGCGGCTTCAAGCGAAGCGAGTGAGGGCGAACAAATTGGCCCCGGGGGAAGTCCGCCATGCTGATAAGTGTTATACATATTGTTGGCATTATCTAAATGAGAGCGCAATAGTGGCGGTTCAAAATCTTCACCCATGCCGTATGCAACAGTCGGATCTGCTTGCAAAAGCATATTTATGCGTATGCGATTTGTGTATACGCCGGAAACTCGTGCTCTCTCAGAGCTAATTCCCGTTTCCTTTTCAATAATTGAAGCAAGCGTGAGATAACGCTCAAGAGTATCTTTTGTGGGATAATTTCTTTCGGGTTCGATTGTTTGCCAAAAGGCACGGGTTTTCGTCCAAAAAGTATCGATAAGTCTGCCTGCAACAGAACGAGCGGAAGCTTCACTCATTTCATCGGGTCTAGGCAAGAAATAGGTATCAGGGTAGAGAAAGCCCTCGGCATTGTGGAATGGTATTCCGTAATGCGCCAAAAATTCAGGATCGTGAATAATTGCTTTAAAATCATCATAGGTAGCATAGCCTTCTTCTTCAAGCAATCTGCCCACTTCCCACCAAGGCAAGCCCTCGCGTATAGTAAGGCGATAATACACAGGTGCACCCGATACAAGATGAGCAATAACCTCTTGCGGAAGCCAATGCGTGCTAAATTCAAAACGTCCTGCTTGCAGATTTGTATCTACTTCTTGATAGCGAGCAAGCAATTTGAAAGGTAAAACTTCTGTAATAAGTCCTTTTTCAAAAAGTAAATCCGCCACTTGTGTGAGGTTTGAGCCGGGCACAATATCCACAACAACTATTTGTGCATTTTCTTCACTGCTTGGGGCTGTGCTGAGGAAATCATTGATTTTGTAATAGGCAAAACCACCGCCTATAAGTGCGCCAATGACAAGAAGAAAGAAAGTTGAAAAGATAAATTTCTTCATATTAATAATTCCGTTTTATTGGTATACGACAGAAAGGAGGATAGAATCTGCATAGCTGCGGCTTGATCCAATACTTTTTTTCTGTCTTTTGGTTTTATATGCGATAAAAATTCCTCTGCCTCGAAAGAACTGAGTGTTTCGTCTATTAAATAGATAGGCAATTCCGTTCGTCTTTTCAATGATTGAGAGAAATTGCGAACTTGCGAAGTGGTGAGGCTGTCACTTCCGTCCATCGAAAGAGGTAAGCCTATAACAAAGGCTTTCGCTCCTTCTTTTTCTGCTGTTTCAAGCACAAAGTCAAAGAGTGCGTCTCGTGTCGTCCGTTCGTATGTGCATAAGGGAAAAGCATGTACTTCATCAAATGATGATATAGCAAGCCCTACGCGCTTAATTCCAAAATCTATAGCTAAATATTTCATAGTGTTTTTAGAGGATGTTGACATGGATTATATTCACCTCCGGCGAGGGCAAAGGAGCTAAGCCCCTTTGCAAACCCTATCAGTCCCATTATGTTTGCTTCATATTTAACACAAAGCCGTTTATTAGTTCAATAAAGAATTTATACAGCTTTTTTTTGCAATATTGCCAAGAAGAGCGTATCCGCACCGCACACTTCGGGAAAAATATACTCACTGTGTATGCATTGAATACTGTTTTCCTTACAAAATTCATCAATCAGCCATTCGTTTTCAGCTTTGTGTATTGAGCAAGTTATATAACAAATATAGCCATTGTTTGTCAATTTTTCATAGGCAGTACGAAGAAGAGCGTTTTGCAATTCGGTTTTTTCTTGTATGCTCTTCTTGGTAATTCTGTAGCGTATATCAGGGTTTGAGCAGAGTGTTCCAGTTCCGCTGCAAGGCGCATCGAGAAGAATTGCGGATACATTATTAATATTTGCATCCAATGCAGAAATATTTTCTGTTTTTATGGGCTCTACGCCAAGCCTTGCACATTCTTTATGAAGCACTGCCAATCTTTGCTCGCTTGTGTCGGTTGCAAGCCCAATCTGCACACCTTGTTCTGCTAGGGCTAAACTTTTACCGCCCACTCCGCAACACATATCCCATATATTGTTGAGATTTTCTTTGCCGATTTTTTCAATTATGCGAGCCACGGCAATTTGCGAGCTTGCACCTTGCGCGGAAAGTATGCCGTCTTTTTGAAATTCTTGCGCTTTTTTTTGCGGATTTTGTGTTGCATAGCCTGTATAAGCAAATGTTTTACTGAAAATTGAAGTGTTGAGCAATTCATTTCTGTTTTGCTCCCAATCAGCTTTAAGTGCATTAAACCTGTAGGAATACCAAGGGATTTCATTTAATGTATTCAATGAATGTGTGGCAAACTCCTGTGAGTATTGTTTACGCATAATATCAAGGAGGAAACCCGGAAGCGATTCATAACAAGCAAGCAATTCGAGTTTTGTTTTTTTAGGGTAGAGAAATTTTATTTCTTTTAAAAATTTGTCTTTATCAATTTCTTTAAAAGGAAATTCTTTGTCTGTCTTTCTCAGTACAGCATTGATGAGAGCGACTTCGTTTTTCGCAAATTTTTTCGCCAAATTCACCGCTTCATTGACACTTGCATGTACGGGAATACTCTGCATACAATACATTTCGCACAAGGCGATTAGCATGATTATGCGCGCATTGTCGGTAAGCCCGTCTTCTTTATGGCAGTAAAGGCGGATAAGTGCATCAAAACGAAGTTTATATCTGTATAATTGGTGTGAAATGTTTGTGATATAGGCTTTTTCTTCCGACTTTAGTTCACTACTTTTAAAGCAAGCATCAAGCGCTTTGTTTAGATTTGCTGTTTCTGAATGCTTTAGAGTTTCAAAGATTGTTTCTCTCATTAATGTTCCTTAATAATAGCCCATGCTTTTTGTATAATGTCTTCGGGAGTGATTGTTGCATCTATTGTATATATATATGGAGAATTTTTTGCTAGATCAAGAAAGCCTTCACGCACCTTTTGGTGAAAACTTAGCTCCTCTGCTTCAAATTTTCCTTCGTCTATGTCTTGAGCGAAATTTCTGCTTTTTGCACGTTTAAGTCCAATTTCTACATCAAGATCGAGTAAGAAAACAATGTCCGGCGTAAGCGATGCGCAAGAATAATCGACAAAGGTTTGCAAAAGTTCTAGTTCATTTCCCCGAGCGTAGCCTTGGTAGGCGAGTGTTGAGTGTATATACCTATCACAAAGAACAATTTTGTCACTTTGAAGCGCGGGGAGAATAATTTTGTCTACATGTTCTGCTCTATCCGCGAGAAAAAGAAGCATTTCCGCGCGAGTGCTTATTTTTTCAGCATTTGTTGAAAGAAGTAAGTGGCGTAATTTCAACCCAAGGGAAGAGCCGCCGGGTTCGCGCGTGATAAGAACTTCTTTTTTTTCTTGTAAGAATTTTTCTTCTAAGCCTTTGATAAGCGTACTCTTGCCCGATCCTTCCACGCCTTCTATGGTGATAAACATTTTGTATCCTTTAGCTTTGTTTTGGCTCTGAAGAGGGGATAACACAAAGCATACCTTGACTCAATCCGGATTGCTCTTGTTTGGGAGCAGGGTCTTCAATGTGTGTGGGGCTTTCCTTCATTCTGCACAGTTGACGATTTAATAGATTATTCCACCCTGTCCATGCCATATCTTCGTTGTCGAGTGTTTCGTCGGGGAGAGCTTGATATACTTGAGCAAGTTTTGCATCGATATTGTCGGCATAGTGCAAAATAAAAGCTTCGGGCGTGGACGGAGTTTTTGGCGAACCGTATTCCAATTCTCCGTGGTGGCTCAAAATTAAATGCTTGTAATGCTGAATTGAATGCGCTTCAAGCCCACAATTATGTAAATGCGGAGTAACAATTTCCATGCCTATGCTTATATGCCCCATAAGCTTGCCTAGGCTTGTATATTCTGTGCCCAATGCACCCGAAAGTTCTTCAATTTTCCCGATATCATGGAATAATGCAGCCGCAAAAAGAATTTGTTTGTCGAGTTTTGGATAAAGTGCGCAAATAGCAAGGCAATTATTGCACACTGCCAGAGTGTGCTCAAAAAGTCCGCGCAAGTAGGCATGGTGAATAGATTTTGCGCCGGGGGCCGTTGTAAAATATGGCTTTACTCTTTCGTCATTGAGTGTTGCGCCAATAAAATCTTTCCACGGCTGATAGGTGATATGTTTTTCTATAAGCTCTTGCAGTTCTATAAGCATTTCCTGCTCGGAGCGAGGGCTTGATGGAATATAGTTCGCGAGATTAAGGTTTTGTACTTCATCATCTTCCAAAAGCCTGAGCTGATGAATAACACCTTGAACATTTTCTTTATAGTTCTGAGTTTTTCCCTCTACAGAAATAAAAGATTGCAAAGGAATTTCTTTGATGTCGGCAGCTAAGGGTGACCAAATTTTACATTCCATCTGCCCACTGCAATCAGAAATTCTTAGAGACCAAAAAACATCTCCCCTTTGGGTAGTGCTTTGTTGAGCGGCTTTTACAAAATAAATGCCTTGTAATTGATCGCCGCTGAGTATGTTTTTCAAAAATATATGTTCCATTATTTGCTCAAAATGTCTAAATTATTTTTTGATGTGTATAGAAATATCACCGCCGGCATAGCCTTTCAATTCTTTCATCATAGCGCTGATTACGCTTGAAAGCATGCTTTCCGTAAAATCATTAAGGGGAATTGTTTTTCCATTTGCTTTTAATTCGAAGTTTGATTTTTTGTTTAAATACATGCAATCGTCAATCTTTGCTTTTTGTATAAGAATATCCTGCGCCAATTCATAACAGGTTTTACGCCCGCAAGCTTTGCAGTTCAAGCCTGCCAAAACAAAGGCTTTTTCAAGCATTAAGTCAGCAAGTTTGTCAAGAGTTTTGGGCGTGAAGTGCGGCACAATCCTGACAGGAGGTGTTGGTAGGTTGCTGAAAGTTGCTATAGCTAAGCCGAAGCTCAACTTCTCAAAATCCGTTCTGTTATCAGTGCAGATAACACGGGGGAGTATCAATTCTTGCTTGCCCCCTTCAACAAGGAGCAATTCATTTTTACACATGGAAAGCACGTTTAAAAGTGAAAGTTTTTCTCCATAGATGGCAATGCTTTCGTTTTCAGACAAACCGAAAACTGTGCGTGTTTTGTCGGTCATTTTAAAGGTGTCGGTATCTGCCGCATCAAAGCCTCTATGCGAGTATTTTAAATAGTCTGCCGCAACTGATTTTCTTTGCCAGTAGTCTAAAATATTCTTGGAAAGTCCTGTTTTTCCTGTGTCTTTATAACCTACAATACTTATTGCACGCATAGCCACCCCCTCAGCAGATACAATACATACAACACTTTCAAAAAAAAATAAAGAAAAATTCTCTGGGGGATATGGGTGAAAAAGGATATGATGTGTTGAGAATGATTTTTTATAATGTGTTGAAATTGTAATATAATTTTTCATTTTTTTCAATGAAAAACTATTTGTTTACAATATATAAAAATACGCTTATTTTGAATTGTGGCAGAAATTGGGAAGTTTTTGCATTGCGTAAAGTTATACTATTTGGGAAAAAAATAATGAATAAAATACAACAGACTGAGAAAAATATCTTTAAATTTCCGCAGGTGGAGCTTGTTTCAACGCTCTACACGCCCGAACAGCTAGTGGCGCCGAATGGTATACAAGTTGCTTTTGCGGGGCGTTCAAACGTGGGTAAATCTTCACTTTTAAATGCGCTCGCAAACAGAAAGAGTCTGGCAAAAGTCAGTTCTACACCGGGAAAAACTCGCAGTGTAAATTTCTTTTATGTAAAAGATCACGATTTTTACCTTGTTGACTTGCCGGGCTATGGCTATGCAAAGCGTTCAAAATCCGAAAGAGATGTGTGGGCAGAGTTGATTTCGCAATATCTTAGTAATACAGCAGATTTACAACTCCTCCTTTTGCTTATCGATGTGCGTATTCCTCCTCAACAACTCGATAAAGATATGCTTGCTTTTGCAGTGCATGTGGGTTTGAAAGTGCAACCGCTTCTCACAAAATGTGATAAAGTAAAACAAAAAGATATTGCTCAAGCGCAAAATTTTTGGAGAAACTTGAGTAATGCCAATCCTCTTCCTGTATCGGCGCAAACAAAATTCGGCATAGAGAAATTGTGGAATGTGCTTATTGAAAATGCAGGCTCCGAATAGCGCAGATTAAAGTGGTGAAAGTCATGAACTGCTAATTATAGGCGCTACTTCGTCTCCGTAATATCCGGATATTAGCGCATTACAAGAAAGAATAGCAAACAATAACTTATAGGGTTTGTAAAGGGGCTTAGCTCCTTTGCCCGCGCCGGAGGCGAATATAATTTCTGTCAATTTCATCTTAAATAAATGGTTTTTTCACCATAAAAAAAGACTTCACATTTGCAAAAGAATGTGGTATCTTTTGACAGTTAAATCGATTTTTATATAAGGGTATTATTATGTCTGAACAAAACAGCCTTGTTCCCGAATACAATGAAAGCTCAACAAGCACAACAAATGCTTATGATGCTTCTGCAATCACCGTTTTAGAGGGCTTAGCCGCCGTTCGCAAACGCCCTGCGATGTATATCGGTTCAACTGATGTCAGGGGGCTTCACCACTTGGTATATGAAGTTGTGGATAACTCCATCGACGAAGCAATGGCGGGTTATTGTACGCGTGTTGAGGTGACTTTGCATATCGACAATTCCGTCACCGTGCGAGATAACGGACGTGGTATTCCCGTAGATATACATCCAAAAGAAGGCGTGCCTGCCGTGCAAGTTGTTATGACAAAACTGCATGCCGGCGGTAAGTTTGATAATAATGCGTATAAAGTATCCGGCGGTTTGCACGGTGTGGGCGTTTCTTGTGTGAATGCGCTTTCCGAATGGCTTATCGTGACTGTGCGCCGAAACGGTATGCGCTATCGTCAAAAATACGAAAGAGGAAACCCCGTCACCGAAGTGCAAAATATCGGTGAAATCGATTCACACGGCACAAGCGTGCACTTCTTGCCAGACGACACTATTTTTGAAACCTCTGAATTTTCATACGATACTCTGAAAAAAAGATTTGAAGAAATTGCCTACTTGAATAAAGGGCTTGAAATCGAATGTCACGATGAGCGCACGGGTGAAAGGCATACTTTCAGGGCCGACGGCGGCATTGTGCAATTTGTTAAAGACTTAAACGCAAGTGCAATGGGTATACACACAATTGTTGAAGGTGAGGGTGTTGAACAGCATTGCACAGTTGAATTTGCTTTGCAATATAATGCGAGCTACCAAGAAAATACGCTTACTTTTGCGAACAATATCCGCACTAAAGAGGGCGGAACGCACTTGGCAGGTTTTAAAACCGCACTCACAAGAGCGATCAATAATTATATTAAATCGCAACCTGACTTAACAAAAAAAATCAAAGGCGGCGCGCTTTCGGGTGATGATGTGCGTGAGGGATTAACGGCTGTATTGTCCGTAAAACTTCCGCAACCGCAATTTGAGGGGCAAACAAAAACAAAGCTCGGCAACTCAGAAATGGCTGGCATTGTTTCCGGTGTTGTTTATCAAGCTTTGGATACATATTTTCAAGAAAATCCCAAAGAAGCTCGCATGATTATTGACAAGGCTCTTGATGCGGCACATGCCAGAGAAGCGGCACGTAAAGCAAAAGAACTTGTGCGCAGAAAGGGTTCGCTCACAGATAACGCACTTCCCGGTAAATTGGCAGATTGTCAATCAAAAGATCCGAGTGAATGTGAAGTATTTATTGTTGAGGGTGATTCTGCGGGCGGTTCGCCAAAGCAAGGGCGCGATCCTCGCATACAGCCAATATTGCCTTTACGCGGAAAAATTTTGAATACCGAACGTACGCGCTTTGATAAAATGTTGGCGAACAGAGAAATCCGCGCGATGATTACGGCAATGGGCGCAGGCATAGGCGACGAAGACACCGATTACAGTAAGTTACGCTACCATAAAGTTGTTATTATGACAGATGCCGACGTGGACGGTGCGCATATCAGAACTTTGCTTCTCACTTTCTTCTTCCGCAATTTTAAAGAACTTATCACTCGTGGGCACTTGTTTGTGGCACAGCCACCGCTTTATCGTATACACAATTCCAGAATGGAAAAATTCTTGAAAGACGATAACGAGCTTGACGAATTCCTTTTGGCTCGCTTGGAAGAAAATATTAAAATCCGCACAAAGACCGGCGCCATAATAGAAAAAGATTTATTCAAAGATTTATTGCGCCGTATCGATGAATTACGTAAAAAAGTACGTGATGCAGAAAATAGTGCAATTCCTGTGCCGCTTTTCCGCACACTTATAGCCTATGGCGGCGAGCATTTCATCGAAGAAGGCAAGATAATTACCGATGAAATTCCGCAAGCTTTCAAAGATTGTATAACACAAACCGAATATACCTTAGAGCTGGAAACAGAAAGCGATGAAGACAAAGAACGCTACTTCTTTATCTTTGAAGATAAGGGCGGACGACGTACACGTCTTTCACTCGACTTCTTCCAGTCTCGCTTATTCAGAGCTTCTCGTGCTGCTCTGGAAGCAATTTATGACGATTGCGGTATAAAGCTTGGTGAAGAATTTGAAGTAACACTCCTCAATAAAGAAAACGAAACAGCTATCAGTGATATATTTGAATTGCGTGAAAATGCGTATGCAGAAGCGAAAAAAGGCTTCCAAGTACAGCGTTATAAAGGGCTTGGAGAAATGAACCCCGAGCAACTTTGGGTGACTACCATGAACCCTGAAAACCGCGTGCTCTTGCGTGTGAATATTGACGATGCCGAAGAAGCTTCCGACGCTTTTGAAGAATTGATGGGCGACAAAGTTGAAGCTCGCAGAGACTTTATTGTTCGTAACGCATTAGCAGTGCAAGATCTTGATATATAATTATTATCGGAGTTACAATGTCAGATAACAGTGAAAACACCATCGACAACCCAATTATTGACGATTCTTCTCCGAGAGAAGACTTTCCGCTTATAAGTATTGAAAAGGAATTGCGCCAATCGTATTTGGAATATTCGCTTTCCGTAATAGTAGGGCGTGCTATTCCCGATGCTCGTGACGGGCTGAAACCTGTTCACAGGCGCATATTGTATGCTCAACATCAAATGGGCAACTATTTCAACAGAGCGCACAAGAAATCTGCTCGTGTTGTCGGTGATGTAATCGGTAAATACCACCCACACGGTGATTCTGCCGTATACGGTGCATTGGTTCGTCTCGCGCAGGAATTCTCTATGCGTGATCCTCTCGAAGACGGGCAAGGAAACTTCGGTTCACTTGATGGAGATTCCGCTGCCGCCATGCGTTATACAGAAGTACGTATGTCAAAGCTTGCCGGCGAATTTCTTGACGATATCGAAAAAGAAACCGTTGATTTCAGACCGAACTATGATGCTTCCGAGTACGAACCTTCTGTGCTTCCCACAAAAGTTCCGAATCTGTTATTGAATGGCACTTCGGGTATTGCAGTCGGTATGG
>CAYJPB010000003.1:0-21131 GCA_964371955.1 uncultured Desulfovibrionaceae bacterium
GAACGCCGTAGCGGTTTGCTTGGCGCCAAACTGTTTCTGATTGTGGTTCAACACCTGCAACTGCATCAAAGCAAGCTACAGCACCGTCAAGAACACGTAAAGAACGTTCTACTTCGATAGTGAAGTCAACGTGGCCGGGAGTGTCGATGATATTGATGTTGTGGTCGTCCCACTGGCAAGTGGTGGCAGCAGAAGTGATGGTAATACCACGTTCTTGTTCTTGCTCCATCCAGTCCATAGTAGCGCCACCCTCGTGGGTTTCGCCTATTTTGTGGTTAACGCCTGTATAATATAAAATACGTTCGGTAGTGGTTGTTTTACCGGCGTCGATGTGCGCCATGATACCGATATTGCGCCATTTCTCTATTGGTGTTTGAGCTGACACTTTAATCTCCTTAGAAGATAAAAAATCTTCATTATAAGCTATAAAATTTGTTTTTTTATATGGTATTTAAATAAAAAGGGAGAAACAGGCAAAAGTTTCCAAAATTTCTCCCTTTCCAAACTTCTACCAGCGGAAGTGTGCAAAAGCTCTGTTGGCTTCTGCCATACGGTGCACATCTTCTTTCTTTTTGACAGCGCCGCCACGGTTGTTGTAAGCATCGATGAATTCAGCAGAAAGCTTACTTACCATGCTTTTTTCACCACGTTGACGTGCATAAGTGATAAGCCAGCGAATTGCCAAAGCGAATTGGCGTTCGGGGCGCACGTCCATAGGTACTTGGTATGTCGCACCACCAACACGGCGTGATTTTACTTCCGTGTTTGGTTTTACATTTTCCATGGCTTTTTCAAAGGCTTTGATTGGTTCTTCGCCTGTTTTTTCAGCTAAGATTTCTAAAGAGCGATACATAATTTTTTCTGCTGCACCCTTTTTACCGTCGTACATAAGACGGTTGATGAAACGAGCCACTAAGCGGCTGTTGTAAAGGGGATCAGGTAAAATCTCACGTTTAGGAATGGGACCTTTACGGGGCATGGTGAGTCCTCCTTGGACTATTGCAAAACATTTCAAAATTTGTCGGTATACACAAAATATTCTGCTCTAAATTGTTTACGTGATTGGAACCACCTTTCACGCTTTGTCATATTGACAGAAAGACTTTTGTCTGAAACACAAAGTCCTCGCTTGCAAGAAATGTCATTCTTGGTGTGTTCGCTAAAGATTTGTTCATTTTGTTCTCAAGAACAAGACAAATCAGCGACGGCGAGGATATACTACTTGGGTCTTTTTGCGCCGTATTTTGAACGACGTTGACGACGGTCTTTCACACCGGCAGTATCTAAAGTACCGCGGATAATGTGGTAACGCACACCAGGTAAATCCTTTACACGACCACCGCGAATCATAACAACGCTGTGTTCTTGCAAGTTATGGCCTTCGCCGGGGATGTATGCAGTTACTTCCATTCCGTTGGTAAGGCGCACACGGGCAACTTTACGCAAAGCGGAGTTTGGTTTCTTAGGCGTTGTGGTATACACACGTGTGCACACGCCACGACGCTGTGGGCATTCTTGCAAAGCAGGTGTTTTCTTACGCTTTGCCAATGCCTTGCGCTCAAATCTGATGAGCTGGTTAATTGTAGGCATATCTTTCTCCGTAAAGAAATAAGGTTAATACTGTCTTTATAGCCAATCTATAAAGCCATTCTATAAAGAAAGAGGTTATATAGAACACAAAGCTTGGCTTTGTCAAGCTTTTTCTAAAAGGGAAAAATTTATTACAAAATTATCTTCATTGACCTCTGATGATTTTTAGTGTATTGGATTTTACACAATTAAAATTAACGAGGATTTTTATGGAACTACCTGCTTTAAAAATAGGTGATATAGTCGCTCGCATCCCCATTGTTCAAGGTGGTATGGGTGTTGGCGTTTCTTTAGCAAAACTCGCTTCAGCGGTTGCAAACGAAGGCGCAATCGGCACTATTTCAGCCGCAATGATTGGAATGGACGAGCCCGATATCGTGAAAAACCCAATTGAAGCAAACAATAGAGCTTTACGTAACGAAATCCGCAAAGCAAAAGAATTGTCTGACGGTATAATAGGCGTTAATATTATGGTTGCGTTGACAACTTTTGCCGATGCCGTGCGCACAGCTATCGAAGAAAAAGTTGATATAATATTTGCCGGTGCAGGCTTACCTTTGGATTTGCCAAAGCATTTGCGCGATTTATGCGAAGAAAAAAAGGAAGATTTTAAAACGAAGCTCGTGCCTATTGTTTCTTCCGCTCGTGCCGCTAGTGTTATTGCAAAAAAATGGCAAAGCCGTTTTGCCTATACTCCCGATGCTTTTGTTTTGGAAGGTCCAAAGGCAGGCGGCCATTTAGGATACAGCGTTGAAGAGCTTGACGATGAAAACTTCTCAGTCGAAAAAGTATTGCCGGAGCTTGTAAAAGCTGTAAAAGCAATTGAAGAAACCAGCGGAAAAACTATTCCTATTATTGTTGGCGGCGGTGTGTTTGACGGTAAAGATATGGCAAAAATGTTTGAACTTGGCGCAAGCGGTGTGCAACTTGGTACTCGCTTTGTTGCGACTGATGAGTGCGATGCTGACATTACATTCAAAAACGCAATAGTCGAAGCAAAAGCTGAGGATTTAACTATAATTAAAAGCCCTGTCGGTATGCCGGGCAGAGCCATTGAAGGCGAATTTATAAAGGCTGTCAAAGAAGGCAAGAAAAAACCGGTGAAATGCGTTTTTCACTGCATACATACTTGCAATCCCGAAACAACACCTTACTGTATTTCAAGCGCACTTATCAGCGCAACAAAAGGCAGAATGAAAAGTGGTTTTGTTTTCTGTGGTACAAACGCGCCTCGTGTTGACAGAATTATGCCGGTCAAAGAACTTATACATTCAATTGTTGAAGAATATAATCAATATTCAGCATAGGTATAATATTATAGCAATATGTGGGTTGTTTTTTGCAAAATTTCTTTCTTGAAATATTGCAGAAGACAACCCTAATTTATATTATTTTTAAGAAAAAGAGTATACAAAGTTACTTGTTTGACCTTTTTCTTGATTTTTTTTGTAAAAAATTTTCTACAAAAAAATGTATTAATTTAGAAAATTGTATAGAAAAACAATCAATAAAATCAATATGTTGTAACTTTTTGAAATGTGTAGACGAAATCTAAAAAATGTCTGTTACTATCCTAGATAAAAGATATTACTTGACAAATTTTATTTTTTTTCGTATTTAATAAGAAAATAATATGTGCATCCATTAAATAATTATTTTACATATAATTAAAAAAACGAGGTAGTTTATGAAAAAGTACAGAATTTCAAATCACACTTTTGCAATCGCGCTTGGAATGACCTTGCTTTATGCACCTACTGCATTGGCAACTGAAGGTATTCCTATCCCAATCGCACCGGATGAACCAAATGCAGTTGTCCGCGATGAAAACAACACAACTCACAACCTTGTGGTGACTCCATTGCTTGACGCTTCCGCTCCTGTTATAAATCCGCTTATCGATACTGCTCAAGCGAGTATTTATGACTCAATGGGCGCAGTTCTTGCGTATTCACCTTCATTGCGTGTTATTCAAGAAAACAGAATTGCCCAACAATACGAAGTAGAAAAAGCGTATTCGGGCTATTATCCTTCTGTTGACGTAACAGCAACGTACGGTGTCGGTTATTATGATAACGTGGCAAACAGACAAGCTGAACGTCTCGGTACAGGTCAAAGCCCCGATTTTGCACAAAGTGCAACAGCTTCTGCAACAATCACGCAAATTCTTTGGAACGGACGTGCAGTTGCCAATTCTGTAGACTATAACCTTTATGTGCTTGAATCACTTGATGCGCGTGTGTACGATAACGCAACATATCTTGCACTTGAAGGGCTTATCGCTCACGTTGACGTTGTACGCACAATCGAAGTGATGAAACTCACAGATGAATATGTGCAAACGCACAGACAAATTCTTGCACAGCAAGAGCAACTCAGTTTTTCAGGTATAATGACCGAAGCTGATGTTACCCAAGCGCAAGGCCGTTTGATCAGCGCAATTGCCGATCAACAAAACGCTGTCAATGCCTATCAAAATGCTGTAAACAACTATCAACAACTTACAGGGCAAGACTTGCCTGCGCATTTGCTTCCTGCACAATACCCAACACAAGCTATTCTTACAGCTGTTGAAAGCGTTGAAACAGCAATGGTTCTCAATCCAAAAATAGCTGCCGGTCAAGCTGATTATCAAGCTTCTACCGAACAAGTTGCTATTGCAGAAGCCGACTATCACCCACAAGTTACTTTGACTTTTGGTTCCGAGTATGAAAATCCTGACTTAAATGCAACAGGAAATGAATCACAATACACACTCGATCACTCCGCAACTGTAGGTATGTCATGGAACTTGTTCAATGGTTTTGCAACTCAAAATACGGTACTTGCTGCACAAGCAAGAACACGTATGGCTCGTGAAGAAACCATTAATATCATCGACACAGTGAAGACAGACATCATTGCAACACATAACGATCTTACAAATGCTCGTGCGCTTGTAGGTACATATGAAGAAGCTATGATTTATAACCTTGCTACCAGAGATAACTATTTGTCACAATTCTCATTTGGTACACGCTCATTACTTGACGTGCTCGATGCCGAAACAGAGCTTTATAACACACAAATACAACTCTTGACAGCAAGAGCAAATACTATTATTAATTCTTGGAAGATCTTGGCATTGGAAGGAACACTTCTTGAAGAATTGAGCATTGGTACAACTTACTACCAAGACCCGCTTCCTCCAAATCGCTTTGGATTTGATGACTAATCGTGTCGATTGCGTTTTATATGTGCAATGCTGTGATATTACATACATGTAAGTGAGGCTTCATGCACAAGTATGCCGAATTAAATGAAATTGACATGGATGACTAACATTAATACGGATCTAATATGCAAGCAAGCCAAAATAATAATTCTGCGGGAAACACACCACAGCAGGATGCGAAAAAGCAAACGGTACAAAATAATACTAACGCTAAGCCAACTCAAGCAAAGCAGTCTTCTGCGCTTGAGATTGGCTTAGCGCCTCGCGAAGTGGATTTTTTTGCGCCTATAGTTCAAAGTTATTCAACGCTTTTTTCTTTGCACGGGAAAAAAGTTTCTACGAACGCGATTAATTCAACCTTAGGAAACAGCTCACCTTCGCCGGCTGCTTGTCAAAGAGCCGCAAAACAGCTGGGCTTGACTTCTCGTATTGTGCACAAGCAAAATATCGATGACATACTTGAAGCTGTTCTTCCTTGTATTCTGATTTTGCAAAACCAGCAAACTTGTGTGTTTCTTGGTAAAGAAAACGGCATTGCCGAAGTTATAATGCCGGAACATGCCGATATTTCTTCAAAAATTCCACTTGAGAAGCTTCAAGATATATATTCAGGCTATGCAATTTTTGCCTCACTCGACCCTTCAGCCGACAAGCGCTTACAAAGTATAGTAAAAATTGATACAAAGCGCTGGTTTTGGGATGTTGTTTGGCACTATTTCCCCATGTACAGACAAGTTATTTATGCAACAATTGCGATAAATTTACTTGTACTTATAGGGCCACTTTTCTTTATGAATGTGTACGACAGAGTCGTGCCGAACTTGGCTTATGACACTTTATGGGTTCTTGCCGTGGGTGTTGTTGTTGGGTATATTTTTGAATTTGTTCTTAAAGTTTTAAGAAGTAACTTCACCGACAGGGCCAATAAAAATATTAATACCATTGTCACAACAAGGCTTATGCAAAAAATTATGGAAATGCGCCTTGAAGACAGACCGGATTCTTCCGGTGCGCTGATAAACCACATGAAGGAATTTGAATCCTTACAAGATTTCTTCAGTGCGGTGAGCTTGCTCACAGTTATCGACTTGCCATTTATGATTCTCTTTTTGGCTGTCGTATTTTTTATCGGCGGTCCGGTGGTTTTCTTGCCTATAATCGCAATTATTATTCTCGTGTCTGCAATTTTGATTATGCAGTTCACCGTGAAGAAATTTAGTTTGCTCAATCATCAGTCAAATGTGGAAAAAAATGCGCATTTGGTGGAAATGATCACGGGCATGGAAGCGATTAAAATGGCGGTTGCCGAAAACCGTATGTTGCAAATTTGGGAAAAAGTTATCGCTTATTCTGCTGAAATTGCGGCAAATTCTAAGAAAACAACAACATTGGCAGTCAATTTTGCCACATTTGTCAGCCATTTGGTTTCCGTCACATTAATTGTGTGGGGCGTATACCTTATTGGGCAAGGTTCGCTCACAATGGGTGGACTTATTGCGTGTAATATCCTTATAGGCAGGGCAATGTCATTTGTTATGCAACTTGCCTCCCTTATGACACGTTATCAACAGGCACAAGTGTCGCTCAAAGTGCTTAATCACTTAATGGCGCTTCCCTCTGAACGTAACACTTCCTCACATTTGGTTGAATTTGGAGATCTAGATCCTTCGCTTGAGTTGACGAAGGTAACATTCAACTATAAAGGTGCACACTTACCAACGATTGACGATGTAAATCTCTACATTGCTCCCGGCGATAAGGTGGGTATTATAGGTAACATGGGCTCGGGTAAATCAACACTTGCACGGCTTTTGTGTGGTTTATATACGCCATCGGCAGGGGCAGTGAAATTTGGCGGAGTTGACGTTCGTCGTTTAGACATGTCTGAATTGCGTACGCGCGTAAGCTTTTTGCCACAAGATCCTTTGCTTTTCCACGGTACTATACGTGAAAATATTGCGCTCGGTTCAATACATATTCCGGATCAACTGGTTGTGAGAGCGGCTTGGATTGCCGGTGTGCATGAATTTGTTCAGCATACTCCTGAAGGCTATGCAATGCAAGTGGGCGAAAAAGGACAAAATTTATCGGGCGGACAAAGGCAAGCTGTTGCTCTGGCACGTGCTCTTTTGCATGACCCGGACGTACTTATTCTTGATGAGCCAACAAGTAATATTGACGGCGCAACAGAAACAAGAATCAAGGCAAGACTCAAAAAAGTCATGGGTAACAAAACTTTAATCATTAATATGCACAGAATGAGCTTGCTTGAACTCACAACAAGACTTATAGTATTACAAGATGGTAAGGTTGTTGCCGACGGACCTACGAAAGAAGTATATGCATGGCTTAACAGCAAGCAACAAGCTCCGGCTCAAAAGCAACAGGCAAATGTTCCCAATACACTTGTGAATAATGCCCCCGGAAACACTGACCCCCGTAGGGTTGCATCGGAAAATCCTCAAGCAAGTGAGCAAGCGAAAGTCTCAGCAGATCAAGCTTCAAACGATTTTGTAAAGACAAAGGATAAACATTCATAATTCAAGGCTTGTGTGAAGAGGATTTACGGAACTATTTGAAATATAAGAGAAATATATGAGCACGAACGAAAATAAACAAGACACACAACAAACATCGACACCTATTGGGAAAATACAGCCCAAAAAAATGTCTTTAACAGAATTGATGGCTGAGCACGAAAAAAATGCGCCCAAAAATCAAGAAGGTATTGATGGAGAAGGTGGAGATTCCTCACAAAGCGCTTCATCAGCAAATGCCGCTTCTGCAAATGCGCCACAAAATTTTATTCAAGAGTCACACGAAGAAATAAAAGCTAAAGAAGCCGAAGATCTCTTTCAAGGGAAATCATCAAAAAAAATTACTGAAGACGACAGAGCTTTTCTTGGTGATATTGATGCAGTTTGGAACGATACAGGTTCAAAAAAACAACGTATTGTCACCTTGATAATTCTTGCATTACTTATCAGCTTTATTGTATGGGCTTCATGGGCAACGGTGGATGAGATCACTCGCGGTCAAGGGCAAGTTATTGCTTCTTCAAGGACTCAGGTTATCACTCACTTAGAGGGTGGTATTTTGACGGATATTCTCGTTACCGAAGGTGTTATTGTTGAAGAGGGGCAAGTGCTTGCACGTGTTGAAAACGCAGCGGCAGAAAGTCTTTATCGTGATACACAGGCACAAATTTATGAATTGAACGCAACAATTTTGCGTTTACAGGCTGAATTGAATAGTGAAGAACTTGTTTTTCCTCAAGAACTTATAGATTTGGCACCAAACATTGTTGCCTTGCAACAGCAGACGTATAATTCCCGCCAACAGCAGTTATTATCAGAAATTAACGTTCTTGAAACGCAAAATCAGCAGGCTATCGGGGCACTTGATGAATTACAAAAACGTCTCGAAACAGCAGAAGAAACTCTTGCACTTACAAATCAGCGCCTTGACTTAGCCCGCCCGATGGTGGAAAGAGGGCTTTATGCCGAAGTGGACTTTTTAAATCTTCAACAAGAAGTTGTGAGTTTGCGCGGTGAAATTGCATCTTTGGAAAACAATATTTTAACAGCAGAAATAGTTGTTCAAGAAAGTGAATTAAAACAAGGCTTATTTGTCTCTGAATACAATAACCAAATTATAGCAGAAATTAACCAACTTACCTCTGAAAGAAACTCATTGGAAGAAACTCTGGTTTCGGGAACGGACAGAGTTGTGCGTACTGAAATTCGTTCTCCAATGCGTGGTGTTGTGAACCGTATTCTGCTAAACACTCGAGGAAGTGCCGTTCAACCGGGTGCGCCTATCATGGAAGTTGTGCCGCTTGACGATACTTTGCTTATTGAAGCACAAATACGCCCATCTGATATCGGTTTTATCTATCCAAATCAACCGGCTGTTGTGAAACTTACTGCATATGACTTTTCAATTTTTGGTGGATTAGAAGCATTTGTTGAACAAATCAGTGCGGATACAATTGAAAGCAATCAAGAATTTTTCTATCTGGTGCGCCTTAGAACAACGACAAGCAGTCTTGAATATCGCGGTGAAACATTACCGATTATTCCCGGTATGGTTGCAAGTGTTGATATTATAACAGGTGAAAAAACAATAATGCAGTATCTTATGAAACCGATACTGAAGGCAAGTGAAAATGCTCTACGAGAACGCTAATACTCTACGCCAACTCATAATAGGTGGCGTAAAGCGATTAGTCATGTTCCCTCAGACATTTATCCGTGTCTGCGCCATACTTCTCATTCTGCTTATCGGGTTGACACCTTCTGTTGCTTTGTCGCAAACAATTGAATTGTTTGGTACAAAAGAATTCAGAAGCAGAATCACCTCACTTCCGCAATGGGTAAGCGTTATTGAAAGAAATTTGGCAGATCCTATCTTCTTAGAAAACTTTCCCATCAATTCGCAGACCACGTGGACGCAGCTTAGGGAAAGTTTAGAAGGTTTAACACCTTTTGAACAGCTTGAGCAGGTGAATCTTTTCTGGAATAGGTGGCCCTATCGACTCGACGATCAGGTGTACGGTACTGAAGATTATTGGGCTATTCCTTCCGAATTTCGGCAAAATTCCGGTGATTGTGAAGATTATGCTATTGCAAAATATTTCACACTAAAGGAACTGGGCTTTTCTGTCGATGATATGCGTGTCATCATTGTAATAGAAACTATCAGAAATATAGGACATGCGGTTTTGGGTGTATATTTGGACGACGATGTTTACATTCTTGACAATCTTTCAAATTCAGTTTTGTCGCACACTCGTTTGGGTAACTATGATGCGCAATATTCAGTGAACGAAAATTACCGTTGGGGTCACGTAAGACCTCAGAATTAAAGTTATATGGAGTACAATACGATGAGCAATGAACAAAATCCTATCAATTCAATTCTTCATAAAAAATCAGCACTTTTCTTGCTGTGTGGGTTTTTATTGGCTATTTTTGCTGTAGCCTATTATGTTTCGACCCTCAACTATGAAAATGCGAAGGAAGAAATTCTTTCAGAGGAAAGTATCACGCAAACAACGTGGGTTCAAGGTACGGTTCAAGCGGTTACACTGTGGGCAGAAGCTGTTGACGAGCAGGCGCAAAGGGTGAGTGTAAACCCTGTGTATACCCAGTTCTTACAAGATGTTATAACAGCAGGTGACGATGTTGCCTCTGAAATTAACACGCTTGATACTCGTTCAATTGAAATCGGAAGCAGTTATGAATATTTTCTTGAGCAAATTCCTTTCTTGCGCGATGCCCTGTATGATTTTATGCTCTATAATAATATGCTCGATGCTAGAATAGTTGATGCAAACGCTATTACAATACTTTCAGGACTTCAAATTCCATCACCTATTACAGATAATCAAATAAACACCGTTCTGCAAGCAATTGAGAACGATCATATTGCTTTTGGCCCTGTGCGTACTTCTGCGGCAACTATGGTTATTGACTATGCTTTGGCAATACCACCTGTTGATGGAAGCGATCCTTTTGCTGCGCTTTTACTCACCGCCCCTATAACAAATCAAATTGCTCAATTCCTTTCTCGTGAAATTCGCTCTGATTCTGAGCGTCTTCCACATATCATCCAAAAAGTGGGTGATGAATATCAAAATATACAAGTGCAAACCCCGCAACCTACAACAATTAATGTTCCCTTAGATTTTGATGAAGCCGGAGTTTTGCCTTTTGCGATAAGACAATCCATCAGTACAGACGGCGAAGTGTATTCTTATGGTGAAAAAATTCCCGGGCTTGATATGTATGTTGTTATCGAATTGCCTGCTGAAACTATTAATACAACATTCAGTTCGCTTGCTTGGACAATTTACGGGCTCGGCGTATTGGCGAGCGTCGGTGTGACACTTCTTTTTGCACTTCTGTGGTGGATGATGATAGGTACAGAACAAAAAGCTGCGGCAACACGTTTCAGAAATCTTTATTCTGTTATCAACCAACAAAAAGGCTTACTTGATAGTATCAATCTTTCCTTAGAAGTTGGGCTTATCTTGGTGGACGCTGAAGGTACAATAAAAATTGCGAATAAAACATTCAGCGAAATTGTTGGAAAATGCACCGATGATGTTGAAAATTCATCACTTCTTTCTATGTTTGAAGCGCAACTTGCCGGTACTATTATGTCAAAGGTGAATGAAGTTATTGAAACCGCTTCACACTGCACATTTGAAATTGAAGTGCCGAAAAACGACGAAAACTTCTTGTTCCGAGTCACCATGTATCCATTCAAAAATGATGCAGAAAGTGATCAAGTCGCAGGTGCTGTGGCTACTCTTCAAGATATCACCGCGTTTAGAAGAAACAGTGAAAAAAATAAGAAACAACAAGCCAATATCATTCAAGCATTTGTGCGCGCCATCGAAGGAATAGATCCTTATTTGACAGGACATTCTCAAATGATGAGTAATATTGGTGTGCTTATGTCAAAGCATCTCAATATGTCCGATGAAGAAATTGCGGCTGTGCGCGATGCTTCCATCTTCTCACAAATCGGTAAACTTTTTGTTGATAGAGAAATTCTCACAAAAACAGGTAAGCTCACGGATGAAGAGCTTAAAGCAATACGACAAATTCCACAACATGCGTATGAAGTATTATCCGGTATAGGGTTTGCTGCACCGATTGCAAAAGCTGTGTGGGAGATGTATGAACAAGTAGACGGTAACGGTTATCCAAAAGGGCTAAAAGGCGACGACATTATTCTTCAAGCCCGTATACTTGCTATCACGAATTCATTCTGCGCTATGATAAGTGAACGTTCGTTCAGGGCAGGATTGCCGATTTCTGATGCGATTGCAAGACTTAAGAGTGATTCGAATAAATTTGATAGCCAACTTGTTGATGTTCTGACGGAAGTTATAAACACTCCCGAGGGTGCACAGGCTTTGATTGTTGATAAAAGCTAACAAAAGAACAGTGTAAAGACTACGGTTTTTACGCTGTTTTTTACATGGAGAGAGAAGTGAAGATTCTGTTTGTTGCCAAATATTGCCCTGCACATTTTCAGAATCTTCTCTTGTACCTATCGCTTAATAATCAGCACCAAATACAGTTCTTTTCAGAATATCGCCATAATGAGCTTACCCTGAAAAATATCTCCTATACAAACTTGCGCTTTCCAAAAGTGCAATATAAAGGGAGTAAAGCGGAGCAGGCCTCTGTCCGTTTTCTGCGGCGTGCTTTAGTGTTTTCAAACGCATTTACACGTTTAAAAGATAGTGGATTCATTCCAGACGTTATTTTTGTAGACACAAATCACGCGTGCGCATTAAATGTTACAAATGTCTTTGAAAATGTTCCTTGTATTGGTTTTTGCGATTGGTATATAAATGATTTTTCATCGGATTATGAAATTACGCCTAATGAAGAAAATGATAATTCTCAAGTGCTTGCTTTGAAATTAAGCAATATGTTTCAGCTTGAAGTGCTCAACTCGTGCACGAAATTACTCACTTTCTCGCAATGGCAGAAGAAAGCTTTTCCTGATTTTTTACAGAAGAAAATCTCTGTAATTTATGAAGGTGTTAATACAGACTTTTTCACGCCCATTCAAGAAAAAAAAGCAAAAGTAGAATTTTTGAAAGGGTTTGAAGAAGAGGATATTATAATCTTTTCTCCGCGTGTTTTCAAAAACAGTGATAAGACAAAAGTTGTAATAAATGCAATGCTTTCAGTGCTAAATAAACATGAAAAAGTAAAATTTCTTTTGCTTTCGCGTGGGAAATCTTCAAGCGATGAGTTTTCTGAAGTATTTGCAGAAGTTGAAAAAACGCTTGCTCCATTTTCAGATAGACTTATTATTCACAGAAATGCTACACTTGAAGAATATAAATACGCTTTGGCTTATTCAAAAATTAATCTTATGTTATTTGATCTGCTTTTTGTGAATACTTCACTCTTTGAAGCGATGGCGAGTGCCAACATCATAATAGCTCAAAAAAATAAAGCCTTAGAAGAGTTTATTCATCATGAAGAAAACGGTTTTTTCCACGATTATGAAGACGCCGATTCCCTTGCAGAGCTTGTACTCAAATTACTTGATGACAAAGAAAAGCAACGTGCTATTCAAGTTCAGGCAAGAAAATATGCTGTGGCAAACCTTTCAATAAGAAACGAACTGAAAAAAACGCTTAAACATCTAAGTTCCTTACAGAAAACGCAATAGAATTAGCTACTCTTTTGAAAACACAGTAAAATGCTCTCAATTATTGAAAGAGCGAGTTTTTGATCTTTTTTATTGAGCTTATCGAGTTGTTCTATAAGGTAGTTACTACTTGCTTGTGTACTTTCGTTTTCTGTGCGAAAGAGATCTAAAACAGAACATTCCAGCACTTCTGCTAGTGGCTCTAAACGCGAAAATTTTGGTGCAATTATTCCTTTTTCCATTCGTGACAATGATTCTTGCTCTATGCCAAGCATTGCCGCTACTTCAACTTGAGTGTAACCAAGTTTTTTCCTTTTTAATGCAATTTTTTCTCCGACTCGTTGAGATAAGCTTTGTGTGTTGTTTAATTTTCTGTTCATATTTCCTCACCAAGTTTTAATTTATATGTCATAAAATATATTTCTGCACAAATACGTATAGATAAAGGAAATTATAACAGGTTCAGAACGGTAGATATGCCATATAAAAATGTATATACCAGTTAGTGCACACAACACCATTATTATTTTTTTAAATTTTGCAATTATTTTTAATCTGATAAGTATTTCAATAGATAAAGCATATTCTATAAAAATAATTACAATATGCTTAGGAAGAAAAAAAGCCGACACTTCTTATAAAGTATCGGCTTGTAAATGATGGAATAATAGATTTTAATGTACAACATCAAAATAGGCTTGGGCGTGTGCGCACGCCGGACAGGAATCAGGAGCATCTGTTCCTACAACAATGCAACCACAATTTCTGCAATGCCAACGTACTTCACTTGGACGAGAAAAGACTGTACCGTCTTTTATTTGTTCGGCAAATTTGCGGAACAGCTCTTCATGATAGGTTTCAGCAATAGCAATATTACGCATAATTTCAGCTATTTCCGGAAATCCTTCTTTGTCTGCAACATCTGCAAATTCAGGATACATAGAGCTGTGCTCGTGCAACTCTCCGTCAGCTGAAGCTATAAGGTTTTCATAAGTGTCAAGTATTTGTCCGGCAGGAAAACCCGCTGAAACTGTTACTTCGCCGCCTTCCAAAAACTTGAATAAGCGTTCGGCGTGTTCTTTTTCTTGTGCAGCAATCACTTCAAATGTTTGAGAGATTTGCACATAGCCGTCTTTTTTTGCCTTGCTTGCAAAAAAAGTGTAACGATTACGGGCTTGAGATTCACCGGCAAAAGCCGTAAGAATGTTTACTTCTGTTTGCGTGCCTTTCAATGATTTCATAGTCTTCTCCTCCAAAAAAACGAATGATTAAAGATTAAAAATTGTGTGCCATGTTTTGCTCTTTAGCGCAATCGTGACAAATTCCTTCAAATTCAATATTTACGGAAGTCAGTAAAAACTTTTCGATATGTGTTTTGTCTAATGAGAATTTTGATGAATAGTTTTCAAAAATATCAACAACTTTTGAACACTTTGTACAGCGCGCGTGCACATGTTCAGACATGTCGGCATCGAAACGACGTACAGTTCCGGCAGAATCGATTTTACGAATCACCCCTGTTTCAACTAATAAATCCAAGTTTCTGTAAACCGTACCCAAAGAAATTCTCGGCATGCGTTTTTTTACAATGGTGTAAATTTCTTCAGCAGTGGGGTGCGTGTTCACTTTTTTGAGCTCTTCCAAAATGAGTGAACGTTGCTGAGTTTTGCGAGAATTTTTTTGTGATAAAACTTTTTCTTTTTGCATAATAAATCCTTAAAAAATAAACTATCTAACCTTACTAATAGTAATCATTTTTGTCAAGAAGAATTTTTATGCTATAATCTATTGATTAAATTGATAAAGGAGCTAAGTTTAATCCTGTATCTAAGCTTAGTCCACACATTAAATTGGCATTTGCCAAAGCTTGAGCAGAGGCTCCGCGGCTAAGATTATCTATAACGGAAGTAATGATTAGTCTTTGTGTTCTTTTACAAATTGTAAGACCTATATCGCAAAACATTGTGCCTCGCACAAAGCGTGGCTGTGGTAAAGAACCGAGAGGCAGAATACGAACAAAAGTATCATTTTCATAGGTGTTTTGATACAATGCGTGAACCTGTTCAAGAGAAATATCCTCTGTCAATTTTGTATAGATTGTAGCAAGAATTCCTCTGTTCATCGGAACAAGATGAGGGTTGAAAGACAAAACAATGTCTGTTTGAGCTATGCGTGAAAGTTCTTGCTCTATTTCCGGTGTGTGCCTGTGGCTTGCAAGGGCATAGGGTTTGAATGTGTCGTTCACTTCACAAAAAAGCATAGAAACATCAGCTTTTCTGCCTGCTCCGCTTGTGCCGGATTTTGCATCGATAACAATATCTTCGCAAGAGATAAAGCCATGTTTGATTGCAGGATATAAGCCAAGTATAGAAGCAGTTGGGTAACAGCCGGGGTTTGCAACAATTTTTGCCGATTTTATAGAGCTGGCATACACTTCTGGTAAGCCATAAACCGCCTCTTTAAGCACCTGCTCTGCACTGTGCTCAGTTTTGTACCATTCTTTAAATACAGATGGTTTTTTAATGCGAAAATCCGCAGAAAGATCAACAATTTTGCAGCCCTCGCTAAGGAGTTCGTCAGCCATATCCATGGCAACGCCGTGTGGAACGGCCATGAACACAATATCACATTCTTGTTTAATTGTTTTTGGGCTTGCGTCGGTAATCAAAACATCTCCACCCTTTACATTCAACATAAAGGGGTATATATCCGCAATTTTTTTTCCGGCTTCTTGTCTTGATGTGGCTATGCTTAATTCAAAATTTGGGTGACTTGCAAGCAAGCGCACAAGCTCCATTCCGGTATATCCGGATACTCCGATAAGTCCTGCTTTCATTGTTAATTCCTACATTTATGCTTGATTATTCAGACAAATAAATTTCATGCGCAATTCGTATAAAATTCCGTCAAGAAGTTTTTCTTCTTCGCTATTAAGACCATTTTTTAATTTGTTTTGCAACATATCAAGAATATCTATGGTATGTGAGGCAATTTGAAGATTTACGTCTTTCTTGCCGGTTTCGGGGTGTGGTACTTCTCCAAGATGTGCCAACGCACTTGATGCTAAAGAAAGGGTAAAAGTTGAAAAAGATACTTCCGGATAAAGTTCATTGCTTTGATTTGTTTGGTTCATAGTACAACTCTCATGGCGATATAGTATAACAGAACTATAATACCCAAACACAAATTTGGCAAGTCTTGAGATTGGCAGAAAAAAAATAATCCATGTGCGTTGATGTTCACTATGTCTATTAATCAAAAAAAATAGGGCAACATATTCTAAGTATGTTACCCTAAAAAAAATAATTCTTCACCTTTTTGTGGCTTTTACACATTAAGCTTTCTTTGCCGATGAACCAAGTAATTATTGTTGTCTAATACATGTTCGGTAAAAAATAATGTAACCACTGACAAAAAGGCATTTATACAAGAAGCAAATCCGGCGACTTATTATCTTGTACGAATACTACCGTTTTGTAAATAAATAACCTCATATACAACACTTAAGTCTACGCCGAAAATTTCATTTAAAGGGCTGTTGTTTGCGCCTTCTAATTTGATGTCCCAGATGTCAGCATTTGGGTAACCGTCAATTTCAACATAGAAGCTTGCACCGGGAGCGATACAGCTGCTAGCGGGAGCTCTGTCAGAACCCCATCCGCTATCACTTGATGGTGAAGCATAGATATAGCAAACATCTACACTGGAGTTGTTGATAAAGGTGAAGTTTTGATAGCCTGCAAAAGAAGCAGAAGCTGTTCCGATAACAAATACTAAGGCAAATAATGCCGTTCTCATGAGATTTGTAAACATTTTACTTTTTGTTGTGCGCATAATAAATCCTCTTTTGTAATATGTTTTTGACAACAATAATATCTACTATTAATTTATCTCTATACATCTATTTTTGTCAAGTAAAATTTTATAAAAAATAAATTGTTCAACATTTTATATGTTTATGTCAAAAGTGGCTATTTTTTTGCAGGTGAAATAATATCTTGATAAATTTCAAAAATAAATATAGTGTTCTTCACACAGTTTTACAGCGTATAAGAGGGCGTTATGCGTGAATCTTTCACTACATTTATTGAATCTTTCAGAGAGTCTTTTAAAGCTTGGATAAGAAATGTGCATGTTCCGAAAAACAAGAGGAAGCGCACATCACAATTTTTTAAAAAGCTTATGACAAAGCATAGCATACAATATGCAATAAAGACAGGTGTAGCAATAGTTTTGTCTTATACTTTTTCAAGTATAGTTTTGCCAAGTTATGCATTTTGGGCACCTATCTCTACGATTATTGTGATGCAAGTGAGTGTTGCTTCTTCCGTGAGCAGTAGCCTTGATCGCATTATAGGTACAGTGTATGGAGCAGTTCTTGGCTTGGCGGCACACTTTATATTTACTGCAAATACTTTCACGCTTATGCTTGGGCTTGCGGTAAGTACGGCTTTTTGCGCCTTGCTCCTTTTGTGGAACCCACGATATCGTCTTGCGGGAATTACGGCAATCACTATCGTACTTGTCATGCCTACTGCAAGCGCTTCGGAAATAATGATTTTTTCCGGAACAATGATATTTCATATTGTTGTGGGTATTTTAACCTCACTGCTTGTTTCTGTATTACTTTGGCCTGTTTCGGGCGCTGAAGAACTTATGAAATCTGTTAAAAGGCAATATTTGCTTGCGGCGGATTCACTTGAAGCTGTTGCCCATGCATTCCTTGATGAAAGACATCACATTGAACCGAATTTTCTTGATTCTTTACACTATGCCATTCCGCAAAACAGAACGCACTACAGGCAAACAAAGGAATATGAAGCAATTAATATTGCCCGTTATTATGCAGAATTGGAAGTATTGATAACAGGTTTAGAACAAATCAGCGTCTATCTTTCTTCTTTACTTGACGCGCTTGACAGTGAAGCGGAGCCCATTGAAGTTTTACCGATGAAAGAAGAGTTGATGAGTCTTGCTACTTCCGCTTCATCCGGTTTGCGCTGGATTGCCTCACATACCCCGCAACAAACTTTACCGGAAGTACGCTGGTTTATTGATACTACTTCCATTCGTCTTGCTGATTTGCGCAATGAAAATTCATTAAAATTTCTTTCTTTGGAACAATTGGTGCAGGTTCTTTCTTTCTATAATGCTATGAACCATTTAGCTGAAACAGTGGCCAATTTGGAAGAACAAATTGATATTATAACGGCAAGAACTTCTGTTTACCATAATCGAAAGAAGAAATTGATGAAGATCTACAGAGTATTACGAGTAACATCTAAAAAAATAATAAAGAAAATATGCTAGAAATTCGTCCCCAACAAGCGTGGCTAGCCCCATTAGCGGGCTACAGTGATTTAGCTATGCGCCTTTTATGTAAGCGCTACGGTGCTGCTGTGTGCGTGACAGAAATGGTGAGCGCAAAAGGCATTGTGTACCACAGTAAAAATACAAACGATCTTCTCAAAACCTGTGAGGAAGATTCACCCGTTATTGTGCAACTTTTCGGAAACGAACCACATTTTCTTGCCGAAGCTATGGCACTCATTCAAGAAAAGGGTTTTGAATATTTTGATATAAACATGGGCTGCTCAGTGCCAAAAGTTGTAAAAACAGGCGCAGGTGCCGCCATGCTCAAGGATATCGACAACCTGTTTAAATGTGCCGAAGCTGTAATAAAACAAAGTGGTGGAAAAACAGGCTTTAAATTTAGACTTGGATATGATATGCATAAGCCCGTTTACAAAGATATTGTGCCCACGCTTTCTCAAATGGGCGCGCTCTACCTTACATTGCACCCGCGCTATGCCCGTCAGCTCTTTCAGGGGAAAGCTGATTGGAGTGCCCTTGCCGAACTGAAAGAGTTGTCTACAGTTCCTGTTATAGCTTCGGGCGATCTTCTCACGGCGCAAGATGCCAAGGATTGCATAGCACAAACAAATGTCGATGCTGTGATGTTTGCCCGTGGTGCGCTTGCAAATCCCTGTATTTTTACAGAGTTTAATGCAATTATGCAAGATATGCCTTTACCAGAACGCACTTTGGAAGAGGCGTATAAAGCAGTTTTTGAATATGCTCAATTGTGCAAAGAGCACTTCCCCGTGCGTGCGCTTGTGCGCATGCGTACCTTTGTTCCTCGGATATTGCACTATTTTCATAATGTTTCACATTTGAGAAAAGCCATTGTGAATGTGACTTCATGGGAAGAATTTTACGAAGTTATGCATACGTACTATACCTTACAAACCGGAAAAAAATATGAATACCAATAAAGTAGACTTACTTTCCTTACCTTTTGACGCATTGGAAAGTTTCATCGTGGAAGAGCTCAATCAACCAAAATTTCGTGCAAAACAATTGTGGGAATGGATGTGGAAAAACAATGTTTCTTCTTTTGAAGAAATGACATCGCTTTCCAAGGATTTTCGTGCATTGCTCACCGAAAAAGCTGAAATTGTGAAACTCAAACTTGTGAAACAGCAAGAATCACAAGACGGCACAATAAAATTCCTTCTTGCTCTTTCCGATGATGAATGTATCGAAACAGTGCTCATTCCTTCGACGGACAGAGAAGGAAAAGTGCGCATAACGCAGTGTATTTCCTGCCAAGTCGGTTGTCCTATGGAATGTACATTTTGCAGTACAGGCGCTCTTGGCTTCACCCGTAATATGAATATGGGAGAAATCTTGGGGCAAATTCAATTCGCGCGTACTTTTCTTGGCGATAATGATCCATCGCATCCTAAAATTCGCAATATTGTGTACATGGGGATGGGCGAACCGTTGCTTAATGCAGAAAATGTTATTAATTCACTCCAAACTCTCAATAATCCACTTGGACTTGCATTTTCTCCGCGGCGTATCACGGTTTCAACGTGCGGTATAAAGAAGGGGCTTGTGGAATTAAGCGAATCCGGTTTGGCGTATCTTGCCATTTCCTTGCATGCGCCGAATCAAGAATTGCGTGAAAAGCTTATGCCCAAAGCCGCACGAAGCTGGCAATTAGATGATTTTCTTGGCTATTTGAATGATTATCGCCTTAAAAGTCGTGAACGTATTACTCTTGAATATCTGCTTATAGGCGAGGTAAACGACTCACTCGAGCACGCAAGAGATCTTGTACGAATTTGCTCGCATTTAAAAGCAAAGCTCAACCTTATTCCGTACAATACAACACCGCACTCAGCATACAAAGCTCCAACACAAGAGCGTTTGCGCGCGTTCCAAAAATATCTTAACGACAAAAAAGTAGTTGCTGTCTTTAGAAAAAGCAAAGGAGCTGACATTGCCGCAGCGTGCGGACAACTTGCCGGCGAGGGAAAAGAGCAATCATAAAGATTAATGTTGCAATATGCAATAATTTAATAAAAAAATATAGTAAGGAATAAACCCTTACTATATTCTGTATTATTATTTATTTTTTTCAGGCGGACGTCTGTCATCAATATCCGGGAAGAAGTGCAAATCGTCTTTAAATTCTTCCTTAACTACGAGAAGGCAGTAGCACGCGCCAAATTCTTCCACATCGTCTTTACAATAGATGCATGGGCAAATAATGTCTTCATCGTCTTGAGTTTCGCCTGTTGCCAAGCGACAAGGGCAAGCAAGGTGACCATACTTTTCATTGTTTGCAAGAAGACTGTCCATAGTTGCATGTCTGTGCTCTTCATCAGCATGCAAAAAAAAGCCGTCTTTTTCAAATGTTTTTAGATAATCATTCAGTTCGTTCCGGTTCATCATTTACTCCATTTATGGCATCTCTCAATTGTTGTTCACGAAAGCCTACAACAGCTTTTCCCGAAGGCATAACAAAAGTTGGAAAAGAAGAGCGCTCATTGAAGGTTTTCAATGTCGCCATGATCGATTTTCTGACTGAGCCGTCAAATAAATCTACGTGAATAAGGGTAAATTCCACGTTGTTTTCTTTTAAAAATTTCTGTGTACGTATACAGTGTTGACATGTTACCAAGGCATAAAGAACGGGTTTTCCGTGTGCTGTAGGGTTTTTTGCGGTATCATAGATTGCACGCAAATTTTCAGAAAGTCCGCTCAAATCCGGTTCTACGGGAGGGGCTTCTTCCTTTTTATCTTTGCCTTGGTTCGCTCGTTCTGCGGCATCTTTTGCATTGTCATCGTC
>CAYJPB010000003.1:21141-29028 GCA_964371955.1 uncultured Desulfovibrionaceae bacterium
CAATGATAATGAATGCAATAAAGCACACAGCTAAACTGATAATTGCGGTAGTCAAATTTATCTCCAAGTTTTAGCTTTCTATTCTATTATAGCAATGAAAGCAATGTTTTTACGTCAATATTTTTATTCATTTGGCAAGCAATCCATGTCAAGATCATTCGGTACAACCATAACGGGAATACGAGTTTTTCCGACAAGGGCTTGCGAGGTTTTTGTATTGAAAAAATTAAAAAATCCACGTGTTGACATGCTACCCATAATAATAACGTCTGCACAGTGTTTATCGGCTATTTTCAGAAGTTCAGTTACGGGATCGCCCTCAAGAACTACTGCTACAGCATCAATGCCTTTAAAGTGTTTTTCAACAAATTCATCAACAGTTTTTTGTGCGTGCCCTGTGAGATTTTCAAGTGTATGTTCTATATCGGGAGTTCCTTTAAAATAAATTTTTAAACCCTCAACAGATTGTACTGAATGTACGACATACACCTTGGCATTGCTTTGTTTTGCCAATTCTTTCGTGTAATAGATGATATCATCGCTATGCTCGATAAGGTTGATTGAGCAGATAATTGTATTGAATACTGACATGTAAACCTCCTTATTATATCTGATAATTAAAATAAAGCGCACATAATCATTTTTCTTCTTCAAAAAGAAAGTACACCATCTTTAAAAACTTATCAAGTAATTTTTAAGGGATTTGTGATTTTTTTATCAATTTAAAAAATAATTTTCTATAAATTTCTATTTGACAAAAAAATGAAAATGGCATAGAAAAATGAACTTCACGTCGAATAAAAGTTTTTTTGTTGAAATTCTCACTTGAAAAACTTTTGAGTGAAGAGGGCATTGCCATATATGTTCAACAAAAAGAAATCGTTACGTTCTTTTTGGCAATAGTCATATTGCATGGTGCCGTGTGGTAGCGAAGCATCGAGATATGGTATTCTCAATACGAGACTCTACAATAAATGTAGTCAAAAAAAATTAATTATACGCACTCTCATTTGAGGAGATTTTTATGAAAACTTATAGTCCCAAAGCACAAGACATCCATCGTGAATGGTTTCTTGTTGATGCAAACGATCAAATCTTGGGTCGTCTTGCTTCACAAATAGCGCATCGCCTCCGTGGTAAGCATAAACCTGAATTTGCACATCATATGGATAACGGTGATTTTATCGTTGTCGTAAATTGTGAAAAAATCAAAGTAACAGGTAATAAGCTTAAGCAAAAAGAATACCATCACCACTCAGGTTATGTGGGCGGTTTAAAGTCTATCACTTTAGAAAAACAACTTCAAAAGAAGCCTGAAGAAGTGCTTCGTGAAGCTGTGAAAGGTATGTTGCCACGCAATTCACTCGGTCGTAATATGTTGAAAAAACTCAAAATTTATGCAGGTACAGAACATCCGCACACTGCACAAAATCCAAAGTCTTTGACTATGCCTTACTAGGAGAAAATTATGGCTAAATCATTCGATTACGGCACAGGTCGCCGCAAAACAGCAGTTGCCCGTACCCGTCTATACTCCGGTACCGGCGTTATTGAAATCAACGGTCGTCCAATGGAAAACTATTTTCCAAGAAAGACCTTGCAAATGATTATCCGTCAACCGCTTGTTCTTACAAAGCTTGTTGATACGTATGACATTAAAGTGAACGTTGCCGGCGGCGGAACATCAGGTCAAGCTGAAGCTGTGCGCCACGGTATCACACGTGCACTTTTAGTTGCGGACCCAAGCCTCCGTCCTGTCTTGAAAAAAGCAGGCTTCGTCACTCGTGACGCTCGTAAGAAAGAACGTAAAAAATACGGACTTGCCGCAGCTCGTGCAAGATACCAATATTCAAAACGTTAAGCCGATATTATTTCGCGTTTTTGGGGAAAGAGAAATCTTTCCCCTTTTTTTGTTAAAGTTGACTTTAAAACGGGAATGGGATATTAAAAAAATATACGTTGACCTTTTTAAAAATGTGAGAAATATATGGATTTTTTAAACGAACTGGTTATTGTCTTTTGTTTATCCATTGTGGTTTTACTGCTGTGCCACCGCTTTCGTATACCATCCATTGTGGGCTTTTTGCTTACGGGAGTGCTCTGCGGACCAACTGCATTGAGCCTTGTCGGCGATTTACATACTGTTGATTTGCTTGCGGAAATTGGTGTTGTGCTCTTGCTTTTCACCATTGGTATGGAAATGTCGGGTGAAGAGCTGAAAAGGTTAAAAAAGCCCATAGGAATAGGTGGCGGAACGCAAGTTTTTATTACGATTACCATGACATTCCTTTTTGCATTCTTGTTTACAGGCAATGCTATTCAGGGGATTTTTCTCGGATTTTTAGTTGCACTGTCGTCCACGGCAATTGTGCTTTCTTTATTACAACAAAAAGCGCAGACTGACTCACCGCAAGGGCGTTTGTGTTTGGCAATTCTGATATTTCAAGATATTGCCATTGTACCGATGATGCTTGCTATTCCGCTTATTGCCGGTTCTATGCATACAGATATGCAGACTTTGCTTTTAGATTTGGGAAGAGATTTTCTTATTATAGGCGGTATCGTACTTTTCGGCGCGTATGTTTTGCCCCACCTTATGCGCCAAATTATGCGCACCAGAAGCCGTGACTTATTACTTCTTGCAACACTTGGTATAACATTTGCTATTGCACTTCTGACTTCATATGCAGGCTTATCACTTTCACTGGGCGCATTTTTAGCGGGAGTGTTGCTTGCGGAATCGGAATATTCTTTATCTGTGCTTGAAAATATCTTACCATTTAAAGATGTATTCACTTCTGTTTTCTTTATTTCTGTAGGTATGTTACTTGACGTGCCGTTTTTCTTTAATAATATCTTGCTTGTTTTGGCGATTGCGGTCTTGCTGATAGTTATAAAAATGAGTGTGGTATATCCGTCAGTGCGCCTTTTAAAATATTCGCCGAAAACAGCTATATTGGTAGCTTTTTCTCTGGCGCAGATTGGGGAATTTTCATTTGTACTTGCTCGTTCCGGAATGGAGCACGGACTCATGCAGCAAAACGAATATCAGCTTTTTTTGGCGGCAAGTATATTGACAATGACTTTCACTCCGGTTTTTATGGCACTTGCCCCAAAAGCCGCCGACATTGTTATAAAGAAATTTTATGCGCATCAAGAAATTAAGTCAGACGATGAAGAGGAATTGCACGAAAGCTTGAAAGATCATTTACTTATTGTCGGCTTTGGTGTTGGCGGAAAAGGTCTTGCAAAAGTTGCCAAAGAGGCACAAATTCCTTATTCAATTCTTGAGGCTAATCCCGATACGGTTGCAAAATACCGTGCAAGCGAGCCGATAAAACACGGTGATGCAAGCCTACCTCTCATTTTGCAACATGCAGGTATTGAACAAGCCCGAGCACTTGCCATTCTCACCCCCGATCCTGCCGCTACCAGAGCTATTATTGCAACAGCACGCAAACTCAATCCTTTGCTATTTATTGTTGCGCGTACACGCTTTTTGAGTGAAACCACGGTGTTACACGATTTGGGCGCAAATAGAGTTATTGCCGAAGAGTTTGAAGCTTCTATCGGTGTGTTTGCCTATATTCTTGATTACTACTTGCTTCCGCAACAAAAGACGCAAGAACTTATTTTTAATATACGTAATGATAATTACGCAACTTTCAGCACAAGTGATTCGGCATCTTCCCTTAAAGGGCTTGCCGATGAGTTTTCGGATCTGTCGATATCAAGTTTTATTGTTGAAGAAAATTCCTATGTTGTAGGAAAAAACCTTCAAGAATTAGCTTTGCCGAAAAATCATGCGCTCACAATCCTTGCCATTGAGCGATCAAACTTTACACTTACAACTCTCACGCCGCTTACTTTGCTTCATGCAAAAGATACGGTCTATCTTTTCGGTTCTCGTGAAGCTATTGTAAATGGGCAAAAGCTTTTCGGTGCGAACACATATCTACATAGAGAGCATGCAAATAGTCCAAATATTGAAGAAAGTATTTCTCCAAACGCAGATGAACATGTAGAAAATAATGAAGATTATCTTGATGACACAATGGAAAATACAGAAAAAAGTATTGAAAATAAGAAAGAAGCTCTACAAACAGAAGAACACCCTAAAGGAACACCTATGATAAGTTTATATACAAAGCCACACTGTCGCCACAGTGCAATTGTGAAAAAATATTTGGAAAGTCAAGATATTGAATGGAAAGAAATTTGTATCGCGAATGAAAAAAGTGCATTTGATGCTTTCTATGAAGAAAAGCAATCG
Source organism: uncultured Desulfovibrionaceae bacterium (assembly GCA_964371955.1). Taxonomy (GTDB): domain Bacteria; phylum Desulfobacterota; class Desulfovibrionia; order Desulfovibrionales; family Desulfovibrionaceae; genus CAYJAZ01. Next base: position 25,415 of record CAYJPB010000003.1, read on the forward strand.
GTGCTGTATAGAAATGCAGAAGATATTGAATTTCCAATATATAGCGATGGTGAAACAGTAAAGCAAGGAGCCGCAGAAGTTCTTGCCTATCTTATGGCAAAAAATTCGTTCGGTTGGGGAATAACTCGTTCTAATCTTACAGGGGACTGGATTGCAGGGCTCTATCCCTCATTGTGCCCCGATGGATTGGAAGATACGTTTATTGATCTTGCCGAACGCTTAGTCGAGGGGGGCTTATCTGTATGTATGCGTATTGACGGAAGAAAGCCTGAATTGATACAAGAACTTATACATAAAGGACTTGTAAAAAAACTTGAGCTGAATTTCTTTGGCACAATAGAGAATTATGATACAATCAACAAAGCAAAAAAAGGTTTGTTCAATCTTCCTCCAAAAGCAGAAGAAATTGCTGAAAGCATTGAAATTGCAAGTAAATTTGATGATTCAAAAATCTGTTTACAAATAATTCCTCTCAATCAAGGGGGCGGCGTGTATCGCTACCTCACAGAAGAAGAAGCAAAACAAACAGCCAAGCTTATTGCAAAATGTAGTAATGACAGTAGTTTGCCTATTAAATTATCTGTTTGTGTCGGAGAAGAGCTTATAGGTATCGGAATGTATAATATCTTGCCGGAAATTACCGAAGCTGAACTCGCCATGTATCTACAAGCGGCTAGGGAATATCTTCCAACAATTACAGCTGAATAGTAAAAAATAACCGCCCTTAAACATAGATAACAATTATAATTATGTTCTAAAGGGCGGTTAATTTTGTTTTATGCGTGTACGTCGGAATATCTGTTAATTTCAGCTTCTGCAGAGCATAACGCGCTAAGTTTTGGAATAAGTTCTTCAAAATGTCTTGATTTTGCATGAACGTCCAAAGCGGGGGCATCTCTCCATGTTTCAATCACTGTTATATTTTCAGGCTTATCGGCGGGAGAGGCAAACACATACTGGATACAACCGTCTTCAACTCTGGTCTTTTCTGCCATTTCTTTTGCAATTGCAATAAATTCTTCGCGCTTTTCTAGCTTTACAGTAAACTTTGCTAAAACATAAATCATAATAAATTCTCCTTTTTTTTAGTCTAAGCCATTGAAAATTGAATGTCAATACTCATATTTCTGTCTTTGACAGAGGGCGAAAAAGTGTTTATAGTATTTTAATTGGTAAGGGGGCATCATGATTACACGCTCACAGGCGGATTATTCACTTTATTTAGTCACTGATACAGGTTTGTGTCGGGGGCGTGAACTTATTGATGTTACGCTTCAAGCGGTTGCCGGCGGTGTGACAATAGTTCAATTGCGTGAAAAAAATATTGACACTCGTGAGTTTGTTGATTTGGCAAGAGCAATGAAAACTGCTCTGCACGAACATAATGTTCCTTTGATTATCAACGATAGAGTCGATGTTATGGCGGCGGTTATTGCCGACGGTGTGCACGTAGGGCAGAGTGATATGCACCCGAACGATGTGCGTGCTCTACTTGGTTTTCAGTGTATTGTGGGGCTTTCTGTTACGAATCTTCCGCAATTGTATGAGTCTGAAAGTTTTGATATCGACTATCTCGGTGTCGGGCCTATTTTCCCAACAGGCACAAAGGCAGATGCCGCACCTGCAATGGGGCTTGGCATGATTGCAAGAGCTCGCTTTGCAACTCCGCGTGCACTTGTTGCCATAGGCGGAATAAATGAGGAAAATGCTGAAAGTGTGTACAGAGCAGGAGCAGACGGAATTGCTGTTGTGTCCGCAATTTGCTCGGCAGAGGACCCCAAAAAAGCGGCGATGAGCTTGAGCTTGAAAAAGCCCTTGCGCTTACATAAAAACACAAGCCTCATTTTTAATGAAGGAATTGAGGGGGATAGTTCTCCTCTCGATGAAAAAATAAAGGAAAATCTTTCAGCATACACTGATGAAAGAAAAATTCAATAATACGGTGAAATATGATGGTATACAAAAGTGGCGGCTCATTGCTGCAAACAATTTTATTTATAGTGATTTTAATAGCCATGCTTGTAGCAGGCTTTTATCTTTTTATTGCGCTTTTACCCTTTATCTTGATTTTAGGGATTTATTTATGGTATAAAATGCGTAAAAATATGAAGCAATTCCAAGAGCAAATGAACGCTCAAGGCGCAACTACACAAAATCCTTACCAAGCTCGCACTGTGCGCTATATTTATACAACAAATAATACACAGCCAACAGGGGCAAATAGTCAAGAGCAAGCAAGTCAAAACAGCTCAATTGGGCATGATGAGCAAAGAAATAATGATAATGCAGTGATTTACGATATTTCTCCCGAAGATTACACTGTTGAAGAAAAGAAATAAAGTTTTAGTATGAATAATTGGAACGAAGAAAAGTGTACGTATCTTGATACGGCAAAAACAGTAGTTATTAAGGTTGGTTCAGCAGTTTTAACAAACGATAATGGACTAAATCTTGAGGTTCTCGAAAACATTGTTGGGCAGATTGCCGCATTAAAAAAGAATAATAAGCGCATAGTGCTGGTGTCATCAGGGGCTGTTGCGGCGGGTAGAGCGGCTTTGCGTGCTTTTTGCAAACAGGAATCGCTTGAAGAAGAGATGGCAAGCGGTTTGAGCGCAAAGCAAGCGGCGGCGGCAATAGGGCAGGGCAGGCTTATGCACGTTTACGATGAAATGTTTGCAAAACATTCCTTGCTTACGGCGCAGGTTTTGCTTACCAGAGACGATTTTAAAAGTCGTGAACGCTTTTTAAATGCTCGAAATACTTTGATGAAACTACTTGACATGGACGTTATCCCCATCGTAAACGAAAACGACACCGTGGCAGTGCATGAATTGAAATTTGGTGATAATGATGCCCTTGCCTCATACATTTTGAATGCAGTCGAAGCGCAACTTTCCATAAATCTCACATCAACACAGGGTGTGTTGTCAAAAAATCCTCTAAAGTGTCAAGATATATCACAAATCCCAATTATGAACTGTATTGATGATATAGAAAGTTTAGATATAGACACATTATGTGGCGGTAAAACAGGCGTAGGAACAGGGGGGATGTATTCAAAGCTTCTTTCCGCACGCAGAGCGGCTCAGCTCAGTGTTCCGACCTTGATTTTACCCGGTAAAGAAGAAAATATCCTCCTAAAAGCTTTTGCGCATGAAGAGCTTGGCACGTGGATTGTGCCCTCGAAAAAGCATATATCGCGTAAAAAATACTGGATGGCATACAAAACCGCTCCAAAAGGTAATATTTATGTAGATGAGGGCGCGGCAAAAGCACTTTTGGAAAAAGGAAAGTCCCTCCTACCGGCAGGTATAACAGCAGTTGAAGGGCAGTTTAAGGAAGGGGATTTAGTGAAACTTGTGTACGATAACAAGTCTTTCGCCGTTGGGCTTATCAACTATTCCTGTGAGGATATGCAGAAAATATTTGGAAAAAAACGTGTCGAAGTGGCGGCAATACTTGGAAATGCGCACTATCAGGAAGTTATTCACAGGGATAATATGCTCATAAATGCCGCTGTGTAATATTGCCTTGGGGGGGGGGGGGCAAAAAAAAATTTAAAATTTTTGTTTTTTTTGGGGCCCCCCCCCCCCCCCCCCCGGAGATGTAAAAAA
>CAYJPB010000003.1:29038-54879 GCA_964371955.1 uncultured Desulfovibrionaceae bacterium
TGTGTAATATTGCCTTGGGGGAGGGGAAAAACCAAACTTTGAAAAGTTATGCTTTTTGCCCTCCCCAAACCCCCACCCCTTTTCCTTTCAAACTTTTTAATACCACCGCTGTCAATAGTGTGAATGAGCAAAAAAACGTAGTGGTGGCGGAGAAAGTGCTTCATGAGGGTGTGGTAGAAACTCGTTTTGAAAATCATATTTCTTTTTATGAGCTTGCGAACAAAAAGTAATAGGGTTTCTCAAGGGGGTTACCCCCTTGAGCCTGCCGGAGGCGAATCATATACCTATCATCATCATCTTAAAGAGCTAATTATGTACTGTAAAATTGCCTTATTGTCGCCACCTTTTAGCGAGTTAACCTATGCGATTCCGCCGTATATTTCGGAGGAGTATGTACATAGGGGCATGCGTGTTGCCATTCCATTGGGTAATGGTGCTTTGCGTGTAGGCATTGTGCTTGAGAAATTGGCGGAGCACGGCTTGAGTGCAGACGTACAGATTCGCAATTTTGTATGGATTTTGGAAAAAGAAGCGCTTATCAATGAAGAACTGCTTGATTTAGTTGGAAACTTGAGTGTACGTCAAGTACAGGCAAAGGCACAAATTCTTGCAAATCTTCTGCCGCAACCATTGCGCACAACGACAAAGTTACGTTTGAAAGAGTATTGCGAGGGTGAACGCCCCAAAATACACGCTTTCAAAAATTTGAAAAATTATGCCGATGAAGATATATCCGCTCTTTTTCAAAAATACTGTACAGGCAATAGCGTAGAACTTATTGAATTAGCAGACGATTCTGCATTAAATGAATTATGTCGTCTCACACAGGATCCACCTTGGAACATACGTCCAAATGCGAAAAAACAAAAAGAAGTTCTTGAATTTATTTATGAAAATCAAACAGTCACAAGAAAAAGATTGCAAACAAATTTTGGCAATACAGTCCTTGCAACGCTGGATAGTCTTGTAAAAGCGGCACTTATTGATATTGTTCCTTCAAATGATGAGGAAGATAGCGAAGAAAGCACCATTATTGCACTTTTGGAAGAAACGCTGGAGGATTCGAGTCCGATTTTTGATTATTCAGAAGAGCAAAGAAATGCATTGGCTCACGGAAAAGAAGTTTTGCAAGCCAAACAAGCGCAATTACGATTGCTCTATGGCATTACAGGTTCCGGAAAAACTGCGGTGTATATGGAACTTGCACGGCAATGTTTGCAAAATGGGCGTTCTGTTTTCTTTCTTGCGCCGGAAGTAGCTCTGGCGCTTAAGCTCAGAAAAGATGCTGAAAAGTTTCTGCCTCAGGCGAAGATACACTTCTCACACGGATATCAAAGTCCACAAAAAAGGGCGAAAACCTATAAGGAAATTGCTTCGGACGAAAATCCCTTTATTCTTGTAGGAACTCGTTCAGCGCTTTTTCATGCAATAAAGCAGAATATAGGGCTTATTGTTCTTGATGAAGAACACGATTCTTCCTATAAGCAGGACGAAAAATTTTACTACCACGCTAAGGAAATTGCGTGGTATAGAGCGCAAAAACACAATGCTCTTATGATTATCGGCTCGGCAACTCCGGATATAAAAACCTATTATTCCGTTCAACAGCAAAAAATGGCGTGCGACACGATGCACAGCCGTGTTGGTGGCGGTGCTCTTCCGCAGATTGAACTTGTGGATATTTCTGCCATGCCCAAAAGTGGCACGCTGAGCTCCACGAGCTTGGAAGCCCTTAAAACTTGCCTTGAAAATGACGAACAAGCGGTGATTCTTCTCAACAGAAGAGGGTATGCACCTGTTATGTATTGCCTTGACTGCAAGGAAGTGCAAAAATGTCCGCACTGTTCTATTGCTTTGACGTATCATAAAAAAAGAGAAGTGCTGACTTGTCATTATTGTAATTATTCCAACCCATTTCCTTCACCTTGCGCGAATTGTAAGGGTATGCAATTTCTGCCTTTGGGAACGGGAACGGAAAAAATTGAAGAACAGCTTTCTTCCTTTTTGCAAGAAAATGGACTAGATAAGAAAATCCTTCGGCTAGACAGAGATTCCACACGCCGCCATGGAAGCATGGAGGAGATTTTGGCAAAATTTTCAAGGAAGGAAGCCTCAATATTGGTAGGCACGCAAATGCTTTCAAAGGGGCATCACTTTCCGCATGTGTCGCTTGCTATTATAGCAGACGGAGATTTGAGCCTAAACTTTCCGGATTATCGTGCTGCTGAGCGGACTTTTCAGCTTCTTGTACAATCTGCGGGACGTGCAGGAAGAGAATTGGAAAACGGCAGAGTCATCATCCAAAGTCGTGACACAAAACATTATTGTTGGCAATATATTCAGCATCACGATTACAACAGCTTTTATGAATATGAAATTGCTTTGCGCCAAAAAAGACAGTATCCGCCTTTTGTGAATTTGGCGATGATAAGAATTTCAATTCCTATGGGGAAAGAGAACTTTTCAGAAGCCCTTTCGCTTCTTGCGCAACAGCTAAAAAGCAATGCAAAAAATTATGATGTAAAACTGCTTGGGCCTGTAAGTTCGCCCCTCGCTATTATACAGAATGTGCGGAGATACCAATGTTTGCTGAAAGCGAAAGATTGGAAAAATATTCGTGCGCTCTTTTATGCTGCACAAGTATTTAAACAAGAACAAAATATACTGAAAGATATTAAAATTACTTTGGATATTGATCCTGTAAACATGCTGTAAATTAGATTTTTCTCAGAAAAAATCAAAAATAAATTAATATTTTTTAACTTTTGCTTGACAAACGCCGAATATTTGCTTATTTGTAAAAAAAGCCAAATAGTAAAATATATTTTGAAACTAATTGAGGAAACTTTATGGAAACAATTGAAAGACACAAAAAACTTATAGCGGAGCAGGCAAAAATATTCAAAGCCTTGGGGCATCCCACACGCTTATTGATGGTAGACAGTCTCCAAGAGGGCGAAAAATGTGTGTGCGATTTGCAAGAACTTGTAGGTGACGACATTTCGACTATCTCACGTCATCTCTCCGTTTTGAAAGAAGCAAATGTGATTTCTTCTGAAAAAAGAGGCACATTTATATTTTATCGTTTAGAACTTGATTGCTTGGGAACCTTTTTATCGTGTACAAAAAGCGCTCTTCAAGGAAGCAAAATTTTATAAAAAAAGAGGATAATAGTATGTCAAGTTGTTGTAATAAAAAAGATAATCAGAATTCTCAAGAGAGTTCAAGCTCAACTTTCAGTCTACAATCAATGGAAGAGGTGCAAGCCGCACCAAAGGCTGAATCTTGTTGTTCAAAGCCTGCTCCTGTGCAGAGGGAAGATATACCTGACAATCAAGTGAATAAATTCAAATATTTCGGAACAGGAGCGGTGATTTTTGTTCTGTGGTATTTAGTGTATTCTTCCGTAAAACCCTTTTCTACATGGCTTAGCTTTGACGTATTGGGTTTAGATCCTACAAGTCAACTCGGGCTTGCGGTGGAATTTTTCTTATACGACACGCCGAAAATATTGCTCTTGTTAGTGATGATGGTTTATGTTATCGGTTGGTTACGTGCGGCACTGAACACAGATAAAGTGCGTGACTTTCTTGTGGGTAAAGCTCGCGGTGTCGGCTATATTGTTGCAGGATTTTTCGGTGCTGTAACGCCATTTTGCTCCTGTTCAAGTGTGCCCTTATTCATTGCTTTCACAAATGCTCGTATACCCATAGGTATCACCATGTCATTTCTTATCACATCTCCGCTCATCAATGAAGTTGCTGTTGTTTTGCTTTGGGGTTTGCTTGGATGGAAGTTCACGCTTGTGTATATAGCTGTGGGTATTATTGCAGGTGTCATCGGCGGATTTGTGATGGATACAATCAAGGCGGAGCGTTGGTTACAAGATTTCTTGCAAGAATCTATGAACAAGAAGCAATTGACAGGACTCACAATTTCACGTAATCAAAAAATAACACTGATGCAACGCCATTATTTTGCCAAAGACGAAACATTGTCTATTGCAACAAAGGTGTGGAAGTGGGTCATCATCGGTGTGGGTATCGGCGCATTCTTGCACGGATACGTGGTTTGAACAGCACTTGTCCGCGGGGCAATGGTGGAGCGTTCCTGCCGCAGTGCTTGCCGGTATTCCGCTTTACACTAACGTGACAGGCATTATTCCAATCATGGAAAGTCTTTTACTCAAAGGGCTTCCCGCAGGTACAACCCTTGCTTTTTGTATGAGTGCTGTGGGCGCTTCATTGCCTGAAATCCTTATGCTCAAGCAAGTGATGAAGTGGAAATTGCTGGTAGTATTTGTAATAACTCTGTTGATAGTATTCACTATTGTTGGTTGGATATTTAACAGCGTACATGGAATTTTAATATAAAATTATGTTGACAGAATAGGATTCGTCTCCAATCTGGGTAATGGAATTATTCCAAAGAAATTATCCGACGGAGGCGAATTATATATTTGATAATACAATCTTAAAACGGGCATAATATGACAATAGCAACAGCATTAATATTCTTTTTCTCATGGGTTATCGGCGCACTTTCAAACGGCATTGCCGGGGTTGGTTGCGCGATGATAGCCCTGCCTATTGTTTCGTCATTTATGCCTCCGCAATTACTTGTTCCCACATCAGTTGTGCTGACTATGCTGATTTCGGTTTTGGTTGCATGGCAATATAGAGAATATATCAGATATAAAGAGCTTTTTCCAATGTTTCTTGCGGCTATTCCGGGTTCTTTTGTGGGCTTGTTGATATTATTACAAATTCCTGTTGAAATTCTGCAGCTTGTCGCAGGATTGTTAATACTTCTTTTTGTTGTGTGGCGCATTATTCCGCATAAGGAACGAAAACCGAAAAATAGCATTTTGTATGCTCTATTTTTTGGTTTTATTTCAGGTTTACTTAATGCATCGATATCATTTGCCGGCGCACCGGTAGCGATTTATGCAATCCTTGTTGGCTGGGAGAAAGAAGTTTCTCTTGCAAACCTTAATGCTTTTGGAGCAATTGCTTGCATTGTGGCTATGGCGATGCATGTAACATCAGGGCTTTACACATCGCAAATGCTTTCCTATCTCGGTGTCGGAATACTTGCTGTTCTTATAGGTGTGGTAATGGCAAAACCGCTTGCTCAGCGTATAGATAAAAATTTATTCACAAAAATTTTACTTACTTTTGCGGCTCTTACGTGCATTTGGCGTGGATTAGGTATGTAAGAAAACAGTTTTCGGCTATACAAAAATATGCTTGCAATACATATGTGAGTGTGGTATAAAACTTAACAAGAGAAATGGTGACTCAAGTTCTCATTGAATGGAATGGACTAAGGAAATAGACATGAAATGTATTTCGACTCAGGATGCGGTTGGGTTGGCTTTGTGCCACGATATAACAGAAATTCGCCCCGGTAATTGCAAGAAAGTTGCCTTTGCTCGCGGGCACATTGTAAAAGAAGAAGATATTGAACACCTTTTGCGTATAGGCAAAGAAAATTTGTATATTTGGGAAGATAGTGAAGGTTTGGTGCACGAAGACGATGCCGCCTACCGAATCGCCAAAGCAATAAGCGGTGACAATATAGAATATACATCACCACAAGAAGGGAAAATAAGTCTAAAAGCCACTGTGCAAGGGCTCTTGAAAATTAATCTTCCTTTGCTTGACAGGTTGAACAGTATCCCCGATGTAACCATTGCCACTTCACACACAATGCAAGAAGTGCAAGCTTCAAAGGTGGTTGCAGGAACCAGAGTTATTCCACTTGTGGTAAGTGAAACTTCATTAAAAGCGGTTGAAGAATGTTGTAATACAACATCTGAACCGCTTATTTCCGTTGTGCCTTTTAAATCCCTGAAAATTGGATTGGTGGTGACGGGCAGCGAAGTGTTTTACGGACGTATACAAGACGCTTTCACGCCGGTTCTGCAAAAGAAATTTGCTGCATGGAACAGTGAAATTGTTGCACGCAAAGTTACATCAGACGAAACTGAAATGACGATAAAAGCCATTGAGGATGTGCTGGCTGAAGGTGTGGATTTTGTTGCTGTTACAGGTGGAATGAGTGTTGACCCCGATGATAAAACACCTGCGGCAATCAAGCACGTGGCAGAAGAAGTAATTACTTACGGTGCGCCAATATTCCCCGGCGCAATGTTTATGCTTGCCTATATGGGTAATGTTCCTATTGTTGGCTTGCCCGGCTGTGTTATGTATCATAGAGCAAGTATCTTTGATATTGTAATGCCATGGCTGCTTGCAGGAATGAGAGTGACAAAACACGATATTCTCAAGCTTGCCCACGGTGGACTATGCGAAAATTGTGAGGTATGCCGATACCCGATTTGTTCTTTCGGAAAAGGAACATTTTAGGTGTTGGTTAAATAATAAAACAGAGGAAGGAGCTAATCTTATGATTCAAAAAGTGTTTTATGTAAATGGAGTTGAAAAAAACGTAATTGTTGACAGTGATGCAAAGCTTTCAACAGTATTGCGTGAACAGCTCGGTCTTACAGGTACAAAAGTTGGTTGTGGTGAAGGACAATGTGGTGCGTGTTCTGTTATTATTGACGGAAAAGTTGTACGTTCATGTGTTCTCAAAATGAGCAAACTTGCTGATTATGCATGTGTAACAACCATTGAAGGTATAGGTCAACCCGAAAATCTTCATGTTGTGCAAAAAGCATGGATCAAGTATGGTGGCGCTCAATGTGGTTTCTGCTCACCCGGTTTTATTATCTCCGCAAAAGCTTTGCTTGATGTAAATCAAAGCCCCACTCGTGAAGAAGTGCGCGAATGGTTCCAAAAACACCGTAACGTTTGCCGTTGTACAGGTTATGTGCCTTTAGTTGACGCTGTTATGGCTGCCGCAGAAGTTGTTCGCGGCGAAAAACCATTGTCATCACTCGACTTTGAAATGCCTGCCGATAAGCGCATTTGGGGTTCAAACTATCCACGTCCTACAGCAGTAGGAAAAGTTACAGGTACACTTGATTACGGCGCAGACATAGGCTTGAAATTGCCTGAAAACGCATTGCAAGTTGCTATGGTACAAGCTACTGTATCACACGCAAATATCAAGAGTATCGACACTTCCGAAGCTGAAAAAATGCCCGGTGTTGCAAAAGTTGTTACCTACAAAGATATTCAAGGTAAAAACCGCATCACAGGCCTTATCACCTTCCCGTCAAACCTTGGCGATGGTTGGGACAGCCCAATCTTAAACGATACTAAAGTGTTCCAATACGGCGACTGTCTTGCACTTGTTTGTGCAGACACATTTGAGCAAGCAGAAGCTGCAGCAGCAAAAGTAAAAGTTGAACTTGAACCGCTTCCGGCTTACATGAGCCTTTTTGAAGCAAAAGATCCAAGCGCAATTGAAATTCACCCGGGAACACCAAACACCTATTACTATCAAAAACTTGCAAAAGGCGAAGACACAGCTCCTATCTTTGATAAAGCCGATGTTGTTGTTGAAGACAGCGTGCTTTCAAGCCGTCAACCTCACTTAACAATTGAGCCTGATGTTGCTTTCTCTTACTATTCCGACGATGGCAAATTGCATATTCACTCAAAATCTATCGGTGTGCATTTGCATTTATTCATGATCGCTCCGGGACTTGGTGTTGAACCGGATAAACTTGTACTCACCGCAAACCCAATGGGTGGAACATTCGGATATAAATTTTCTCCGACATCAGAAGCTTTGGTTGGTGCCGCAACAATGGCAACAGGTCGTCCTTGCTTCTTGAAATACAATTATCGTCAGCATATGCAATTTACCGGTAAGCGTTCACCTTGGTACATCACCACAAAATTTGCGGCTGATAAAGAAGGTAAATTGCTTGCTATGCATACAGATTATGACGTCGATCACGGCCCATACTCAGAATTTGGTGATTTGCTTACATTGCGTGGAGCACAATTCATCGGTGCAGGCTATGACATTCCTAACATGAGCGGCGAAGGTCGCACAGTGTGTACAAACCATGCATGGGGTTCAGCATTCCGTGGTTACGGTTCACCGCAATCATTCTTAGCATCTGAAACATTGATGGATACATTGGCTGAAAAATTGGGTATGGATCCGCTTGAATTGCGTTATAAAAACGTGTATCGTCCGGGCTCTACTAATAACTCAGGTCAAGTCCCTGATTCTTATTCACTTCCTGCAATGCTAGATGCGCTTCGTCCAAAATACAAAGCTGCTTTGGAAAAAGCAAAAGCTGAATCAACTGATACACATAAGAAAGGCGTTGGCTTGGCAGTAGGCGCATACGGTTGCGGACTTGACGGTCCTGACTCAGCAGGCGCTTATGTTGAAATGAATCCTGACGGAACTATAACCGTTGGAACTTCATGGCAAGATCACGGTCAAGGTGCTGATATCGGCGCTATCGGTACTGCTCATCAAGCATTATTCCCTATGGGTATCGATCCTCAAAAACTCCGTTTCACATGGCCGGATACCGATAAATGTTTGAACGGCGGCCCTTCAGGTGGTTCACGTTCTCAAGTTGTTATAGGTAACGCTATCCGTGTAGCTTGTGAAGCTTTGCTTGAAGCGGCAAAAAAAGCTGACGGCACATATATGAGCTATGGAGAACTTAAAGAAGCAGGCAAGGAAACAAGATACGAAGGCACATACACAATCCCGGGTGTTGACTGTGATGCAAACGGCCAAGGTAAGCCCTTTATGGTGTATATGTACGGCGTATTTATGTCAGAAGTTACTGTTGAACTCGCAACCGGTAAAGTTGCGGTTGATAAGGTGACTTTGATGGCTGATATCGGTAAAATCAACAATAAACTTGTTGTTGACGGTCAGCTCTATGGCGGTATCGCACAAGGTATCGGTTTGGCGCTTTCAGAAGACTTTGAAGATATTCAAAAACACGCATCTATGATTGGTGGCGGTATTCCTTATATTAAGGATATTCCTGACAATATTGAATTGCATTATTTTGAAGAACCCAGAGAATTCGGTCCGTTCGGTGCGGCAGGTGTCGGTGAATTACCTTTGACATCAGGACATGCGGCTATCTTGAACGCTATCAATAATGCTTGTGGCGCAAAAATCAGCAGAATTCCTGCTCGCCCTGAAGCAGTATTGGAAGCCTTAAAAAATAAATAATATCTAAACATATAAAATAGATATAAATTTTGTCCCGATACGAGAATAATTTTTTTGTGTCGGGACATTTCAAATATTTTTTGGAGAGTGGGGTATGGATCAAGTAACGTTACGCAGTTTTGAGGCTCAGTGCGTGCAAGAGGAGGCGCCTGCTTGCCAGAGTATGTGTCCATTGCACGTTGATGCGCGAACTTTTATTCAGTGTATGGCAGACAATAAAAAAGACAAAGCACGTCAAATACTTGATAAATCTCTTCCTCTTTCTTCGCTTACCGCTTTTTTATGCGAGGGCGAATGTCAATCGGCATGCAGAAGAGCCGAAATCGACAAGGGAATTCAAGTTCATTTGCTTGAGCGTGCTTGTGTATTGCAAACTTCTCCGTCAAGAGTTATGCCGTTTCCTTCAACAAATAAAATAATTTCTCTCATCGGAGCAGGACTCTCTTCTCTTGTGCTCGCTAATGAACTGGCAAAAAAAGGTCATAAAGTTACAGTATTTCATGTACATGAAATAGGCAAAGAAATTGAAGAACAAGCAAAAGCAACCTTGCCTATGAACGCGCTTGAAGAGTGCCTGAGAACATTGGAAAATCTCAAAGTAAATTTTGAGCATATTGCTGAAATTGATGAAGATTTTCTTAATAAGCACATAGAAAAAAGTGAAATTGTCTACTTTGCGCTTGATGATGATTATGTTGCACAATCAGAAAAAGTGCGTGCATGTATTAAAGATATAGATTCAATAAATCCAATAACTTTAAAGAGTGAGCAAGAGAAAATTCTTGTAGGGGGCTCTCGTAATCTGGCAAGCTTTATTGAAAGCATTTCGCATGGAAAAAAGGCATCTCTCTCGGTTGAGCGCATATTTCAAGGTGTAAACCCTGCAACAGCGAGGGAGAAAGAAGCGCCATACACCACAAAGCTGTTTACAAATCTAAGCGAAATAGAAAATTCAAAAGCTATTGAATTTAAAAATGAAAATATTCCAACACTTGATGAAGCAGCAAACGAGGCAAAACGTTGTATACAATGCTCTTGTCTCGAATGTGTAAAACAGTGTTCTTATTTGGCGCATTATAAAAATTATCCAAAGAAATATTTGCGTGAAATGTATAATAATCTTGCAGTAGTACAAGGGTTCCGTCAAGCAAATGGCATAATAAACACCTGCACTCAATGCGGATTGTGCGAGAAGATTTGCCCTCAAAACTTGAATATGGGTGAATATATTACGCTGTGTCGTGCAGAAATGGTGAAATCAAAGAAAATGCCGCCATCTGCTCACGAATTTGCTCTTGATGACATGACATTCAGCAACTCGGAAGCAATACAATTTGTGCGAAAGCAAAAAAATAAAGAAAAAGAAAAAAATGCTTATGTTTTCTTTCCCGGCTGTCAATTGCCGACAGTTCTCTCCGATCAGGTGACTGGGGCATATGAATATTTGCAAAAACATCTTGAGGGTGGAGTAGGTTTTCACCTTGGGTGCTGTGGGATGCCGGCACAGTGGGCGGCACAAGATGTGTATCTCACTCAAATTATAGCAGAATTTAAAGAGAAATGGGAAGCACTGGAAAGACCGACCTATATATTTGCGTGCGCTTCCTGCTCTGAATTTTATAAAAAAAATTGCCCGGAAGTAGAACAGATAAGTCTTTGGGAAGTTTTAGAGACTTTGCCTCTTCCCGAAAAAACGGCACACTTTAGCGCGCAAACATTAGCGGTTCATGATCCATGCTCGTCACGCGATTCAAAAAAAATGCAAGGTTCAGTGAGAACACTGCTGAAATCTATAGGGCAAAACTTTGAAGATTTAGAATATTCTCAAGAGCTTACAAGGTGTTGCGGCTATGGTGGTTTATCCTCTAACGTCAACAGCTCAATAGCCGATACATTTTTGCAGACTCGGAAAGATGAAACTGACAAAACCTTGCTTGTATATTGCGCAATTTGTCGTGAAAGATATCAAAAAATTGAACAAAATTCATTACATATACTTGAATTACTCTTCCCTCATAAAGGCGATAAGCAAGAGAAATCAAGTGAGGAATTGTTAGAAATTGCATCACAAAAAAACCATCTTTCTTTGTTTGAACGACAAGAGAAAAGGTATGAGTTCAAAGAAACAATTTTGGAAAATATTTGGGGAGAAAAAACAAAAAATATGGAAAATCAAACCATTACATTAAATATTTCTGACGATTTGAAAGAAACTATCGGAGAAAGAAATATTCTTAAAGAGGATATAATTTCAGTTATTTTGCAAACAAAGCATGACAATTCAGCATTTTATAATAATGAAACCGGGCATCTTCTAGGAGCCTATCGCCCCAGACTTGTCACTTACTGGGTTGAATACATTGAAGAAAGTGATGGTTCTTTTACAATTTTTGACGCCTATTGCCACAGAATGATAGTGCCTGGCATAACAAGCGAAAACAAGCCGTCTCTTTATAAAGAGAAATGTTGTATAAAGTAAGGAGACAGCAATGAAAGCAGAATTAAAAGAAATAAAAGCAGATGCTTGGATTTGTCAAAAGTGTAATGTTCCGCTCGTGCAAATGCCGGTGGATATAGCATATTTAACAAGTAATTTTCAGGTAGAGTTACCGCGCTGTCCACAATGTGGCTTCACTTATATTCCCTCTGATTTAGCGCTTGGAAAAATGCTGGAAGTTGAAAAAATCCTTGAAGATAAATAGCTGAGATATAAAATAAAGGTGCGTTATGACTGATGTGGAAATGATGGTTTTTGAACTTGGGAGCAAGGGATATACATGTTCACAAATATTGCTGATTGCGGCACTGCGTATGCAAGGAGAAGAAAATGAATCTCTTGTGAGAGCTGCTAACGCATTGTCGCAAGGTATTGCAAATACAGGAAATATTTGTGGCGCGCTTACGGGAGGCCTCAGTATATTGTCACTCTACAGCGCAAAAGGGAATGACTTTGAAATAAGTGACAGTAATGAGGCGATCATGTGGGAAGAATTGACAGACTGGTTTAATTCTGAAATTTGTGCCGGGAAAACAAATAATTGTGATGATTTATTGAATATTGACAGCGTAAGTGACAATCGCCTTTCTGCGAATCAAGCATTTTGCGGAGAAATTGTTGGAAAAGTTTGGGAAAAATGTTTAACGATACTTATTGCTTATGGAATTGATCCGACATCTGAAAGGGTATAATCAGGCTGTTCGATGAAATTGATACGTGATACAAAAAGTGTATGCCCGGACTGCTTACAAACTATTGATGCGCAGCTATTTGCTCAAGATAATGAGGTTGTGCTCTATAAAAAATGCAGCGAACACGGTGAATTTCAAACCGTTGTTTGGCGAGGTGAGCCATCGTTTAATACGTGGGAAAATACATTTTCTCATAAAATAAATCCAGATGAGAAGCATTTACAACCACTTGGTTTTGCAACACAAAAATCATGCCCGCATAAATGTGGATTATGCTCGGAGCACGAGCAAAGCACGTGTACAGTTTTGTTTGAACTTGGCGATGCTTGCAATCTTTCATGCCCAATCTGCTTCGCAAATTCACAAGATAAAAAAAACAATAAATTCGAAGAATTAGCTTCTATAGCTAATAAGCTAAAGTGGATACGTGAGCAAGCAGGGAGTGTTATCTTGCAATTATCAGGTGGTGAACCAACTTTGCACCCAAATCTTTGTGAAATAATAAAAGAGGGCACTGCCTTGTTTCCGGCTGTTCAGTTGAATACTAATGGGATTTTACTTGGGAAAGATAAAGATTTTGCAGTGCGTTTGAAAAAATCGGGACTTTCATGGGTTTTCCTGCAATTTGACACACTTAATGATGAAGCAAATGTAGTTATGCGTGGTGCAAGACTTTTAGAAATCAAGAAAAAAGCAATAGAACATTGTAAATCCGCGGGTTTATCTATTGTACTGGTATGCACGATAGCGAATAAAGTAAATGACTCTGAGCTTGGAGAATTGCTCGATTTCTCTTTGTCGCATTTTCCTGCAGTAAAAGGGTTACACTTTCAACCTATGACATTGTCAGGAAGAAATGTCATGGAAAATCAAAAACATATAACTCTTCCGGAAGTTATAGCAAAATTAGCAGAACAATCTAACGGTTCTGTAAAAATTGAGCATGCTTTGGCTTCTGATTGTGAACACATTCTTTGTTCGTTCCATGCACGATATTTTGTTGATGAGAATAAACACTTAGATTATATAAGAAAAGATAAAGCGTGTACATCTCAAGAATGTGAGGAAAAGAGGGAATCACTTATCCAAAATGCGCCTCAAAGAAGTGTTGAAAGTGTTATTCGCTCATGGGAAGGTTCAAAAGAGGTAGAACAGGAAACTAATGAGCTATCAGGCCATAATGCATTTAAAGCTTTTGATGATTTTATCAAAAAATCTAAATCCGAAACTTTCAGTATAACGTGCATGGTATTTCAGGATTGCTATACCCTTGATTTATTGAGATTAAAGCAATGCTGTATACATATTTATTCATTTGATAAGGTACATAGACTTATACCCTTTTGCGCCTATAATTTAACTTCACGCCATGGTGATTCTTTGTATAGATGAGATAATGTATGAGCGATACTTTTTTTTCAAAGCTAAAAAAAATCAGTAAATCTATACTTTACGAAAATAGAGCAAAGATTTTTGATGAATCAAAAAAATATGTCGCTGATGACTTTGAGACATTTGGACTTTATTTTCATGCGAAAGAGTTTTTATCCTTATATTATCATTGTAACATCGATAGCTTAGATGTATTGAATGTATATCTTTCATTGTGGAAATACGAAGCTTTGCTTTCTACTATTAAGCATGCAAAAAACAAAAGTCATGCATATAATAATTGCCTAGTTACAATGGATATAGATGACTTAAAAAATGAATTTAACATGATATTACAGTCTATTGGAACGTATGATGCAAATGATCTTTTACAGCGCATCACCACAAAAATAGAAATTGTCATCAGCAAACTACCTGTTACAGAGTCGAGTGCGATTAATTCGTATGAAAACAGTTATTTAGCTGTTAATCATGATGAAATTCAAGCAATTGTGAGCGTTGAAACTTCCGGCACACAAGGAAAAAAAAGAATCTTTTCAACAAGCTATGATATGCAGTCTACAATAGATTTTTATTTTTTTGGTATGCAACACATACTGCAAAATAATAAGAATAAAGTTGCTATGTTATATTCAAGCGAGCGCGAAGGAAGTGTTGGCTATCTTATGCAAGCCGCTTTGCAAAAACAAAATATTAATTTTAGAATTTTTCCATTTAGTAATGATTTTATTGAACTCACTCAAGAGCTTATAAAATATAAACCAACTTGCATAATAGGAATTCCTTGGCATACGTTGACGTTATCTGCTTATGCAAGTAAAACTGTTTTAAAAGAATCTGTTAATTCAGTGCTACTAAGCGGTGATACAACTTCACAGCAATTGAAAAATAGAATTTCAGATAATTTTGAATGTAGAGTTTATGAGCATTATGGATTAACAGAATTTGGTTTAGCCGGAGCGGTTGAGGGTAATGTATCAAAAAAATTAGCAGTAAGAGATATAGATACTTACGTGGAAATATTAGATAAAAATTTAAATCCAATTCCTCGAGGAGACTTTGGTGAAATTGTTATTACAAGTCTTACCCGTGAAGCAATGCCGCTTATACGCTATAGAACAGGTGATATAGGTAAATTGTATCCTTTAGAAAAATCAGAAACTTTTGACTTTCTTGAAGTGATAGGAAGAGGAGCACAAGGTGTACGAAGAGGAAATCAGATAATTCATTTTATTGAATTTCAAGATATATTTTATAAGTTTTCTGAAATTGCAGATTTTAATCTCTGTATTTTACAAAATAATGAATTTTCAGCACAATGCCTACTTTTTGGTGTTGATTTTATTGAACAATCAAATTCACAAAGACGTGTTGAAATATATGAAGAAGTAATTTGCGAAATTGAAAAAAAATACGATTATCTATATCTAGATGAAAGCTCGATGCAAAAGTTCAAAAGTCAGGAAAATTTTTCTTGCTTTTGTCTCGTAAAAATGAAACAATTTATAAAAATTATAAATGAAGACGTAGATTGTACGTTTATTCAAACGCCAAAGAAAAAAGTGTACAATATAGAAATAAAACTTGAAAACCTATCACAATTGTTGATGTAATTGTCTATAATATAAGGAATAAGTATGAACTCATTATATGCTGAAATAGAAAAAAGTCTCTCTGAAGATAAAAGCCTAGTCGAGATCACCATAATAGAGCAGAACGGTTCAACTCCTCGAACAGCCGGGACAAAAATGCTCGTACTCAATGACGGTTCAATAAGAGGAACAATTGGGGGTGGACTTTATGAGGCGAAAGCAATAGAATTTGGAAAAAATATATTATATAATAACAAGGCATTAAGCTCAAATGGTTCGCTACTTTCTTTTGATTTGCATACAAAAAATAAGCCCACTGATATGGATATGATTTGTGGTGGAGATCTACGCCTGCTTGTGGAGCATGTTCTTCCGAACAAACAAAATATTGAACTCTATAAAAGTATTGTGTCGTCTGAAAGCTTAAATAAAGCGTGCACAATCATAACAAGAATACAAAAAAAATCAGACAGTTCAGACGTTTCTATCGAAAAAGCATTTGTGAGTTTTGATAATTTTTCTGAAAGCTTGAATGAAGCTATTCTACCGCAAGAGTTGCTGTCTAGCATCAAAAAAAATGAACAAATGCATAATTATCAACTTGATACATATGAATTTTGTTTTGATTCCCTACTTACTCCCTATAAGGTGTATATATTTGGAGCTGGACACGTTTCATGCGAACTCGCTAAAATTACTGATTTTCTTGACTTTAAAACGATTGTACTCGATGATCGAAGTGAATTTTGTAATAAAGAAAGATTTGCTACAAGCGATGTTTTAGTATTACAGGGACTTGACGTTGAAAATGTGCAAAAATATTTCAACACATTATCCATAGGTGAGAGGGATGGAATTATTATTGTCACCCGTGGGCATGCAAGAGATAAGGATGTGCTTGAGTGCAGCATGAAAACTGCTGCGGGGTATATAGGTATGATAGGAAGTAAGAGTAAGCGTCAGACAACTTATGATTATTTGATTTCGCAAGGCTTTGCACGTGAAGATTTTGAAAGAATTTTTTCACCTATAGGCTTGTCAATTGGCGCACAAACACCGCAAGAAATAGCAATAAGTATAAGTGCTCAACTTATTGAATGGCGCGCAGGGAAGCTTAATACTTAGGTTTGCCATGAAAAGTAATATTGCGTGTATTATTCTTTGCGCAGGCTTTTCTTCGCGTATGCAGACAAATCATAAGGCTTTGTTGCCTATTGATACTTTTTCCTATGTCCTTGAAAAAATAGTAAAAACATTCCAAGATGCAGAGATTTCTCAAATTGTTGTTGTCACAGGGCATAACACAGACGAAATCACACTTCTCTCGAGAAAATTAGGTTGTGAATGTGTTTTTAATGCTGATTTTGAGAAGGGGATGTTCAGTTCGGTGTATGCCGGAATTTCTTCTTTAAAAGCAGAAGTTGACGCAACTTTTCTTGTGCCCGTTGACGCAGCTCTTATTCGCACGAACAGTGTGAAAAGAATTCTCGAGCAAAGAGAAAAATGTATAGCCGAAAAATCAAATTCACAATTGATAATACCAACATTTTTAGATAGTTTCGGGCATCCTCCCTTGATTGAGGCGAGTCTTTTTCAGGAAATTGTGCAAGCGTATAAAAGTAGCGAATTGTCCAGCAATCATCAAGGATTACGAGGGTATTTTGCGAGCTTGTTGGATGAAAATGCTAGAGAGGCTTTCCTTCAAGGAAGAAATACACATTATAGACTTACCGACAATGGCTGTGTAACTTTTTTGCCTATTGGCGATGCGGGAATTATTTCGGACATCGACACGCCTGAAGATTACGCGCAAGCTCTCGAATTTCTTTCTCGCACAGAGAATAGGAAAACACCTGATATTTCAGAATGTTTTCACCTTTTACTTTGTGCAGATTTACCTTTACGTACTAAGGCACATTCTTTTAAAGTTGCTCTTGGTGCGCATCGTTTGGGGCTTGCATTGACAAATAGTGATGCATTTGATTTTGATGTTAGATATTGTATTTGTGGCGGACTTCTTCACGATATTTGTCGTGCGCAAAAGTATCACGCCCAAAAGGGCGGAGAGTTGCTAAAAACGTATGAGTGGGATATAATTTCTTCAATTGTGGCATCTCATACGAATTTACCTTCTGAACTTCTTGAAAAAATAGATATTTTTGTTTCAGAAGAAAAATTACATACAGAAATGGTTGGAGATTTAGTACATAATAACAATTATTTATATCCATCAATTTGTGTGTACCTTGCAGATAAATACTATAGCTCTGATATTCACGTAACGCTTTTAGAGCGACATAGATTGATTATGGAGAGGTATGCAAATAATTTCAAAGTGTTGGAAGCTATTTCTGTGCGTCAAAATGTCGCTTCAGAGGTAGAAAAGTTTTATCATACACAGACCGGTGCAGAAGCATATACATGTGTTGAGTTGCTCACAAATCACAAATACGAAGCTGAACTTCTTGAGCTCATTCAAAAATTTAATTCTGCCCTAAAAGATGAAAAATATGAGTAAAATTATATACCTACTGAGACACCCGCACGTAGAAAAGCATGATACACTTATTGGTAGTAAGGATAATCCCCTCTCACAACATGGACTTAAGCAAGCGTATTACTGGAAAGAGCGATTAAGAAATGTTGAATTTACAAAAGTGTATACAAGTGAAAAGCAACGCACTGAAATTACAGCTAAAATAATTAAAGGTGAAGACACTAAAATTATAAAAAATGCTTCATTTAATGAAATAAATCTTGGCGAATGGGAAGGCAAGACAAAAGAGTATATCATACGTAATTATAGTGAATTATGGGAAAAGCGCGGAAAAGATTTTGCCAACACAACACCACCGAATGGGGAGAGTTTTGCTACTTTACAAAATAGGGTACTGCCAAGCTTGTTGTCGATTGTGGAGCAAGTTGAAGATGAGTCAATTTTAATTGTCGCGCACCAAGCTGTAAATAGGGTTATTCTTTCGCATATAATGAATATTTCCCTTGAAAAAATTTTAGATATTCCGCAGTCATATGCTTGTTTAAATATCCTTGAGGGCGCTGGAACAGTGAAATGCAACGCATACTTTGAATGTCCTTTTTAGTGGAGCATAAAAATATGTCAATACATACAGATAAATGTTGTGAAAAAAATGAAAAGCTTCAACAAAATGTAGTATATGAGGCAGTCAAGAAAAAATATGCAAACCTATTAAAACTAATAGATTTTGGATATTGTGAACCAAAGTTTTATGAAAATTCATTGCATTTTGATACTGATACTTATTTTTTAGGTTGTGGAAATATATCGGAAATTGCTCAATTTAATAAAGGTGAAACAGTGCTTGATCTCGGCTGTGGGTGTGGGCACGATTGTTTTATTGCCGCTGAAGCAGTAGGCGAAACGGGGCAAATAATCGGGCTTGATCTTGTGCCACAAATGCTTGAAAGAGCAAGAGAAATAGCATTAAAAAAACAAATGCCGTACATTCAATTTATTGAGGGAAAAATTGAAGAAATTCCTCTTGAATCCCAAACTGTCGATATCGTTATTTCTAATTGTGTAATTAATCTATCTGCCGATAAATCAAAGGCTTATAGTGAAATTGCAAGAGTGTTGAAAAAGGGCGGAAGAATTGCAATATCTGATATTATTTGTGTGGAAGCACTTGATATATCATATAAAGATAATGAAGCGTATTATTGCTCGTGCTTATCAGGAGCGCTTGATATAAGCTCTTTGAATGACATACTAAAAGCTTGTAATTTTAAAGATATTGTAATAAAAATGGAGCACTTACCGATTGACGTATGTAATGAAGAAAAGCTCTATTCTTCTTTAAGGCGCGCCTCAATTACAGCTTCTTTATAAATCGTTGAATGTGTGATGTGCCGTGTGGCACATTTACCTTTGAGGGAGAATTTGCTAAAATAAAGCTTATAATGTAGGAATGTACTAATTTAGCTCGCCATCCCAATTTGTATTTGATTTAAGAGGTAGTTTAGAAAGATTCGTTTTGCTCTCGCAGTGAAAAGTGAATAATTAGAATAGCATATATAATAAAGGAGATTCTTTATGGTTGCATTAAGCATTATAGGTGTAATAGCCTTATTGATTCTAGTTTTTATTTTTTTGTATAACGGACTTGTCCGTGGCAGAAATGGCGTCGAAGAAGCATGGAGCGGTATCAGTGTTCAATTAAAAAGGCGACACGATCTTATACCGGCGCTCGTTTCGGTAGTTAAGGGCTATGCTTCTCACGAATCTTCAACACTTGAAAAAGTTATTGCGGCAAGATCGGCGGCAACAAATGCTATGGAAAAAGGTCCGCAGGGAATTGGCGAAAGTATGAAGGCTGAAAGTGGGCTCACTCAAGCTTTACGCTCTGTCTTTGCAATTGCTGAAAATTACCCCGACCTGAAAGCCAGCGCAAACTTTACACAATTACAAACCCAGTTGAGCGAAATAGAGAATGAACTTCAGATGGCACGCCGTTATTATAACGGAACAGCACGTGATCAGAACAATAGAGTTCAAACTATTCCGACAAATATCATCGCTTCAATTGCAAAATTTACAACGCATGAATACTTTGAGTTGGATGACCCATCTGAGGCGCAAATGCCTAAAGTTGAGTTTTAATATAATAATTTAACTAAAGGAATTGTTATGAAAAAGATAAATTTATCCATTGGGTTCAGCGTATTATTGTGCTTACTTTTTGTGGCTCCTGTGCATGCACAAAATATTTTCGATCAAATTAATCAAGGCATCGAAACGGCAAATGATGTGCTCGATTCTTTAAATGTATTTGACAATCAAAGCTCATCAAATCAAGGACAACAAAGCCAAGGGCACACAATAGGAACGGCAACATTCAGTAATTCTTCCACTTCAAATGTAGGTGGAATTGCTGTCGCTAATCATAATTATGGCTCACTTCCAAGAGATTATGCAGAATTCAAAGAACGCTGCCAAACAATGGCGCGTACACCTGAGGGCGCACTCAAAATGTACTTTGATGCAGTATTTAGCTATATCGATCCCAATACGCGTGTAGAAGGGCAGAAAATGTTGCGCTATATTATGCATGAGGGAGAAAATTGGGATTCTCTGCCAAGCTTTTCTACCTTTGTCTCTCGTTTGAAAGATCCATCGATGACTCATATTTTCAGAAGCTTTGCAGTGGGCACTTCTCCAGCAAATGGCTATGAAATGTCTCCACACAATTATCAAATTCAAGTGCTTAGAGTGACGCCTGAAAGCGATCACACAGTTGTTGCATTGCGAAGCACAGGCGCTGATTCTGAACGATTAGTACGAGTACAGCAATTTAGTGACGGTTTATGGTACGTTATTAACAATGCAAGCACGTATGTGGGCGTTCGTCCGCCGACAAATATTGTCGATAACAGCCACGACGCTGATTACGACTAATACAAATTTACAAAAAAAACGCATTACTACGAGGGTAATGCGTTTTTTTTATTTTATAAGCATTGCATCACCATAAGAGAAAAATCGGAAGTTGTTTTGAATGGCGTCGGAATAGATATCAAGGATTTTTTCACGACCGACAATTGCTGAAACAAGCATGAGCAATGAGGATTGCGGCAAATGGAAATTTGTGATAATTCCGTCGATTACATTGATTTTTGTTTCAGATTGCGGGTGGATAAAAATATCTGTTTCGCCAATGAGTCCCTTTTGTGGAAGAATTGAACCGTCACGTTTGTTCCATATCTTTGCGGCTCCCTCAAGCACACGACAAGAAGTTGTCCCAACAGCCACTATAGGGCGTTGCTCTTGTTTTGCTTTGATGATGGCTTGTGCCGTTTGCGCAGAAAGTTCAAAGTATTCAGAGTGCATAGGATGTTCTCTGATATCCTCACAGCGGACAGGAGTAAATGTTCCATAGCCAACATGAAGGCTGACTTCTTCCCAAAGAAAACCTTGAGTAAGCAGTGAATGTTTTAAATCTTGTGTGAAGTGCAAACCGGCTGTTGGAGCGGCAACTGAACCGGATTTTGTTGAATCTGCATAGATGGTTTGGTATCTGTTTTTGTCGTTTTCGGAATTTTTTTCTCTTTTGATATAGGGCGGAAGCGGAAGGTGTCCGTAATTATTCAAAAAGTCCAATAAATTTCCATTCCATGAAAAGCGAACTCTATTTTTTCCAAAAGGAAACTTTTCAAGTATTTCTACATGGAGTGTATCATTAAATGTCCAGATATCGCCAACTTTCGCATTTTTTGAAGGCTTGAGTAAAGCAAAACCTTCAGCATGGGAAACTTGTTTGCTATCAGCTTCATTTTGCAAGAAAATTGGAGGAGTGATAAGTAATAATTCGCGCTTTCCACCATACGGGCTTTTGCCAAATAAACGCGCAGGAACAACCTTAGAATTGTTGGCAACAAGCAAGGCTTTTTTACCCTCCGATGAGCAAGGTAAATATTCAGAGATATTGCTAAAAATTGCATGTGTGATGCAGTCACACTCTTTATCGTATACCAGAAGCTTTGAATTATCACGAACCTGAGAGGGCTCTTGAGCAATTAAGCTTTCCGGTAAATCAAAAGAGTAGGACTGCAAAAGAAAATCTGTATCTATTGTCATAATATATTGAATTAATAGTATTAATAAAAGTTTGCTCTAAGGGCATTGGATTTCTATACGTAAGTTGAGCTTTTCTTCGATTTGAGCTATGCGATCTTTCTTATGGTTGAGTAAGTAAAGTGCAAGTTCTTTATCCGTTGTATAGACAAATTTAATCGATTTTTCGCTTCGTGCTTTGCGGGCGATTTCTTTGAGTGCATCTTGCGCTTGCCATTCCATATTGCGGCGCACCCCTGTTCCGTGGCAGTGCGGGCAAGGTTCGGTTGAAATTGAAATTGCTGATGAACCTATGCGCTGTCTAACAAGCTCTAAAAGTCCGAAAGTGGAAATATGTCCGACTTCGTATCGAGCTCTGTCAGGACGCATAGAATTTTTGAAAATATTTTCAACTTCTTTTACTGTAGACTTGTCCCGCAATTCAATGAAATCTATAACAATTTGTCCGCCAATATCTCTTAATCGCAAATGACGGGCAATTGCTTGTGCCGCTTCAATATTGGTTTGTAGAACCATTGCTTGGAAATTTGCTTTATTTTGTGTTTTTCCTGAATTTATATCAATAGCCATGAGTGCTTCGGTTTGATCGAATGTGACACGACCTCCTGAAGGCAACAGCACTTCACGTGAAGTAATTTCATCTATTTGCTTTTGAAGATTAAAGCGCTCAAGCAGTGATTGACGAGTTTCTGTGTAGAGTTTTACAAAATTCTTCTTTTGCGGGTAAAGAATGGACGCCATATCGTGGATTGAATCAGCCATTTGAGAATCGTCAGTCCAAATTTCACGCACGTCTTCATTGAGATAGTCTCTGACAACGCGCTGAGTTAGTTCGACTTCTTGGTGAATAAGCGCAACAGGAGTGGCATTGTGCGCACGATGAACAATATCTACCCAAAGTTTTTGTAAGTAATCGAGGTCTGCTTCAAGTTCTTCAGCGGTAGCGTTTGCAGCGGCTGTTCTGATGATAACGCCCATATCGTTTCCGGGGTTCAATCCGTCAAGCATAGCGCGAAGCCTTGCCCTTTCGTCGGGATCCGTTACTTTTCTTGAAACGCCAAGTTGCTCTTGTCCCGGTGTGAGCACCAAAAAGCGCCCTGCAAGTGAAATCCAAGTAGTAAGAAATGCGCCTTTGTTGCCGTTTGGCTCTTTTACAATTTGTACAAGCATTTCTTGACCGGGCTTCAAAACTTTGTTCACAAGGGGAAATCTATGATTTTTTGTGGGAACATGTGCAGAAAGATAATAGTCTGGGTGAACTTCATCTATTTGTAAAAAGCCATTTTTTTCAGCTCCGAAATTAATAAAAGCTGCTTGCAAGTTTGGATCGACATTATGTATTGTCGCTTTATAAATATTCCCGCGAATTTTTGCGTGATGAGCCATTTCAACAAAATATTCAACAACAGTTCCGTTCTCTGTCAGCACAACTTCAACTTGTTCATCTGGTTGAACGGAAACAAACATTTTCAACTGTTCGTTATGTCTGCTTTGTTCTTGAACTTTATCATATAAGTATTCGTAACTTTTATTTAATTCTTGCTCTTTAGCTTTCTTCTTATTTGTTTTTCTTTGTGTTGCTTTAGGCTTTGCATCAACAAGTTCGCTTGTAGGAATATTTTCTTCAAATACAGATTCAACAAATTGAGGAGGAAGCGATAAATCAGGACTTACGCTTTCGTCACGTAAGACGTTGCTTTGTAAATAATGCGTAGATTTTTTAGAATTACGCTTATTTTGCCGTGAATTATTTTGCTCTTGAGCTGGTTGCAAGAATGAAATGTCATTATCGAGAGTTTTAACTTGATTATTTCCTCTTGATTTTTTTTGAGGCTGAGATTGTGCTTGATTATAATTGTTATCATCTTGATAATTATAGGAATTATCAACTAAAGTTTTACCGGTTATCGCCGCAATGACGGAAGAATTGTCGAAAGCGGGCTGATGGTAATTCTTCATTTTTGATTCGGAATATTTCGTGCCTTGAGAAATATTTTCAGGCTGAGCAAAATTGTTCTGCTGTTGATTTTGAGAGTTAATAGGTGTTCGTTTAAAGAAATTCTTGCTCAATCCACGATTTTGTCTTTGATCTTTTTGATTTTGCCTATTGTTTTTATTGTTCTTTGTCGGTAAAAGCTGAATAGGAATTGTATCGTTATCATATGGATAATTTTGTGAGGGAAGAATGTTTTCGCTATTGGCTGAAAGAAGATTTCTTGTTGTACTATTTAAAGAATAGGCGTTTTGCTGATCGCTAAACTCAGTATCTTGTTGATTTGATAGAGAGATTGGAGCTGTGTTTGTGGCTTTGCTATACACATTTTCGTTGATTTCTGTGTTCGATTCTTCAGCCGTTATTTGGGGTTTTGCTCTTTGTGAAGAATTTCTACGTGTGCGCGGTTTGGGGGAAAAATTTACGCTTTCTTGAGCGGGAGTGTTGTCTTGTCTGCTTTCTATCGGTTCATTGGCAGCAAGATTTTCTGATACTTCTATTTGAGTTTCACTTGGAAGAGTTTTGCTTCTGCGAGTTCTTCTTTTCTTTTCTTCGATAGGTTCTATATCTTGTTCTTCAAGCATAAGTTGCTTTACTTCAAGAGTTTTTTTGCTTTTTCTGCCGCGTTTTACAGGCGTTTTTTGTGTAGTGTCTTCAGTTTCTGCTTGCTCTGTACTCAGGGGAGAATTATCGTCAATAATTTGTTCTTTTTTGCGTGGGCGACCTCTGCGAGCCG
This sequence comes from uncultured Desulfovibrionaceae bacterium, assembly GCA_964371955.1. GTDB lineage: Bacteria > Desulfobacterota > Desulfovibrionia > Desulfovibrionales > Desulfovibrionaceae > CAYJAZ01. The sequence goes on from CAYJPB010000003.1 coordinate 53,683, forward strand.
GTTTTGATTTGGGTGCATCAGAAATTTCTGTTTGTTCAACTTCAAAATTTTCATTTTCCATGTGTATGTCCTAAAATTTAAATAAATTTGTGATAAGCATAAAAGTCAACTGTTTGAATTTGTAGACTTAATTTACTAAATATACGAAAAAAATTATCACTTGCGATTTGTGTTTCAATTGCGTATTATGTGTTATAAAAATATTTTGGCATACAGTCATAAATAGTATGCTTAGGTAAAATATGCAAGGTATTTTATGAATAATAACAACACGATAATTCGTAATGAAATGAAAAAAAAGCGGCTCCGTTTCTTTGCGGAACAAGGTGAATATGCAGTTTTTTCTCATGCTTGTCAAGTATTAGTTTTGCAAAGTTCGTTGTGGAAAACTTCAACAAACGTTGCCCTCTACCGTCCGTTTCGGGGTGAAGTAGACACAATGCTTCTAATTGAAAAAGCCTTTGAGGATAAAAAAAATCTCTACTTTCCTCGTTGCATACAAACAGATATACAAGAGGAAAACACAATGGAATTTGTTCAAATTATTGAAGAAAAATTTTCTTTATCATTTGAAAGCGGTATGTATGCTATCCAAGAACCTTGCAAAGATCTTTGTGCGGTACCTTTGCCATCAGATACACTTATTATTTTACCGTGTTTAGCCTATAATAGTGAAGGGTATAGGCTTGGATATGGTGGCGGATATTACGACAGATTATTAGCAAATCATCAAGGCTATTCACTTGTTATGGCTTTCAGTTTTCAATATTCAGCAGATATCGAACCGCAAGTCTGGGATGTTCCCATTAATATTATTGCCAATGAAAAGGAGATATATGAATGCAATATATAAAATTTAAATTTCCCAATATTCCAAATGTTTCATGCGCATTTCAAATAAGATCGCTTGAAGCTTTTGAACCTCGCACTCAGCCGAACTTTATAGGTGGAAATATATCGTTTGATGTTGGGGATATACACGATGAAGTTGTCAATAACAGAAAAGAAATTCTTTCTGATTTATCTATAAACTCATTCACAGATATCACGCAAGTGCATGGAATCAAAACAATTTTTGAACCACTACCCTCTGATGAAGAAAGTTATGCACCTTATGAGGCAGACGGTTTGGCAATAAGCACTAAAAAACATGCGCTTTGCATAAAAACTGCTGATTGTCAGCCATTGCTACTGACG
>CAYJPB010000003.1:54889-55174 GCA_964371955.1 uncultured Desulfovibrionaceae bacterium
TGATTACTATGCCTTGAAGCCTGAAAACCTTTTTGTTGTGCGCGGGCCTTCTCTTTCTCCGCAAGCTTCTGAATTTATAAATTATAATTCTGAGTGGGGAGCAGCGTTTAATGCTTGGTATAATACGAAAGATTCAACAGTAAACCTCTGGAAACTGACGCAAAATCAATTAGAAGCTGCCGGAATTCAAATGAATCATATATATGCGATTGATTTGTGTACTTTCTCGAACCCTGAGCAATTTTTTAGTTTCCGCTATAATAATGTATGTGGGCGACAAGGTTC
>CAYJPB010000004.1:0-13544 GCA_964371955.1 uncultured Desulfovibrionaceae bacterium
TGCTTGAAGATGGATTTTATTTAGAAGGACAATCCTTCACCGGCGAATTTGAATCAGGCGGTGAAGTAATCTTCAATACAGGTATGACAGGATACCAAGAAATCCTCACCGATCCGAGTTATACAGGGCAAATGGTTTGTATGACCTACCCCCTTATCGGAAATTACGGCATCAACGCTGAGGATATGGAATCCGCCACAATTCATGCAACAGCTCTTATTGTAAAAGAATGTTGTAAAGAGCCGTCTAATTGGCGAAGTGTAGAAACCTTACCCGATTTCTTAAAGCGACACAATGTGCCCGGAATCGAGGGAATAGATACACGCGCGCTCACCGTGCATTTGAGAAATTCAGGCGCATTGCGTGGGATAATCTCTACAAAAACAGATGATATTCAAGAGCTTATTGCAAAAGCAAAAGCACTTCCCTCAATGGAAGGGCAAAACTTGGTGCCTCACGTTGCCCCAACAAAGCCTTACACATGGGACGGTACAAAACCCGCTCTAGCACAATTGAATGTTGACGGTTCGCACGCTTGGCAAAACAAGAATGAGCCGAAAGTCGTTGTGTATGACTTTGGTATTAAGTGGAATATCTTACGTTTATTGCAAGCCCAAGGGCTTGATTTATTGGTTGTTCCACCATCATTCTCTGCCGAAGATGTGAAAAAAAGCGGTGCGGAAGCCATCTTCCTTTCAAATGGCCCCGGTGACCCTGCTACATTAAAAGATGAAATCGAAACCATTAAAGCGCTTGCTGAAAAGTATCCCCTAGCAGGAATATGCCTTGGGCATCAGCTTTTAGGGCATGCACTTGGTGGCACAACCGCAAAATTGAAGTTCGGACACCATGGCTGTAACCACCCTGTAAAGGATTTACAGACAGGGCACATCGAAGTATCTTCACAAAATCACGGTTTTGTTGTGATAAACGATGATGTTGAAACCACGCACATTAACTTGAACGACAATACAATTGAGGGATTTAAGCACAAGACAAAGCCCATTATCGCCGTACAGCATCACCCTGAAGCTGCCCCCGGACCAACGGATTCGCGCTCGTTCTTCGTGCAATTCAGAACATTATTGAAAAATACTTTAGGCAAGTAATTTAAATGACACATTATTCCAATTTGATAAATTTTCTATGTGATACCACTAGATTATAAATCTTACATACTCAATGAAATTTTTGGGGTTTGCAAAGGGAATTATTCCCTTTGCCCGCGCCGGAGGCGAATCATATGCCTGTCAACATCATTTAAGAAAAAATGTAAATTCGAATGACGTGTTTAAATGGTAGTTAGCAAGAATTTTTGCCTCCTTTGAGGCGGAACCCCAACAAAGGAATACTATGAAATTTGCATCGTGGAATGTGAACGGCATACGTGCGGTTATGCAAAAGCCTGACTGGCAGTGGTTTGAAAATTCAAATTATGACATAATCGGCTTGCAAGAAATTAAGGCAGAAAAGTCACAAATCGATTCATCAATGCACGCTCCGAATGGCTACCAAGCGTTTTTCTGCTCATCTCAAGTGAAAAAAGGGTATTCCGGAGTGGCGGTTTTTTCAAAAGAAGAGCCTTTGAATGTCACGTATGAATTGCCCGATGAAAAATACCGGGGAGAGGGAAGAATTATCCATTTAGAATTTGAAAAATTTCACTATATCAATGGGTATTTTCCAAACGGCGGTGAACCGCTTCCCGATGAAGACGGTAAACTTAGAGGCAATCACAAAAGACTGCCCTATAAGATGGGATTTTTCGACTGTTTCTATGAATACGTTGAAGAATTGACAAAGCAAAAGCCACTGGTTGTGTGTGGAGATTTCAATATTGCGCACAAAGCAATCGACTTAGCACGGCCAAAAACTAACACAAAATCTACAGGCTTTTTACCGATAGAGCGGGAATTTTTAGATAAATTTACGAAAAAAGGCTATATCGACACTTTTCGTGCTGTACATGGCGATATTGAAGAAAAGTATACGTGGTGGTCATACAAATCGGGTGCTCGCCCTAAAAATATCGGTTGGCGTATTGATTATTTCTTTGTTTCTCAAGGGTTTGCTGCAAATGTGAAAGATGCGTGGATTGAGGATGATGTTTTTGGCTCTGATCATTGCCCAATAGGTGTAGAATTGGATATATAAGTATGAAAGAATCGGATAAGAAAAAGTTTAAGGGCTCAAAAAATCACAAATCAGGGAATAAACCTCCATTCAAACCAAAACAGCAGGCAAAAGCAAAACCTGTTCATTTGCAAAAACCTGACCCTATCGACGAAAAAGCATTTCTCAAATTGTGTAAAACACTTGAGCTAGAGCTTAATAATGAGCAGTCACATCATTTGAAAGACTACCTCGATACACTTATGCTGTGGAACACAAGAATAAATCTTGTGGGGACATTGCTTTGGCGTGAAACATTGGCAGAACTTATTCTTGATAGTTTCTACCTCGCAGACTTTATAAAAAGCTTGCCAATTGCTGAAAATCCGCAGATATGGGATTTAGGTTCGGGCGCGGGTTTACCGGGAATTCCTTTGCGCATGGCATGGAAAGAGGGCGATTATACCTTAGTGGAAGCGAGGGAAAAAAGAGCGCTCTTTATGACAAACTTCCTTATGAAAAAACCGCTCGTGTCAACGCATGTATTCTGGGGCAGAGCTGAAAAGTTTTTTGCTGAACAAAAAGAAAAAAATGTGCAAGCCGATGTAATTGTCAGTCGAGCTTTTATGCCTTATGAAGAACTTTTGGAATTTGTGTATCCGCATGTAAAGCAAGGCGGAGTTATTTTACTTATGCTCAACCAACAACTCGACACAGCGCCTGACTTGTGGCGCATCGAAAAAAGTGTGAGCTATGCAGTAAAACAACCTACAGGAAAAAGTACACTTCAGCAAAGGTATTTTCACGCACTTGTAAAAAAATAAAAAGAAAGGGGAGCATTTGCTCCCCTTCACAATTAAGACTGTCTGTAACGATTTTTCGGTTTGATACGAGCGGCTTTACCTTTGAGCTTACGCAAGTAGTAAAGACGTGAACGGCGTACATCACCTTCGGTTACCATTTCGATTCTGTCGATGAATGGTGAGTGAAGAGGAATGATACGTTCAACGCCTACACCGTCAGAAATTTTACGAATGGTGAAAGTTGCGTTGGTTGTTCCGCGGCTGATACGAATAACGTTGCCTTGGAAAACCTGAATTCTTTCTTTTTCGCCTTCAACAATGCGGTAATACACTTTTACGTTATCACCTGCTTTGAAGTCGATAAGGTCAAGACGCATATGTTCTTGTTCGATACTTTTAAGAATATCCATTGTGGACTCCTTTATCCTTATTTGTTCGGCATTGTGCCAATAAAGCAAACAAGAATAACAGTTTGAGAGCTATACGCTCTCTGTGCATGCAGTGCCCCACGATATACGGAAAACTGTAAAAGCAGGGGTACAAGGTTTAACACAGCCTAAAGTCTTGCAAGTTAACTGGTTTCGCCAATAAGCCTATCAAGACAAAGTACCGCAGCGGCCCGAACAGAAAGATGATTGTATTCAGCCAAACACCTTAAAGGCGGGAGCATTGCGTCGCATTGTGCGAGTAAGGAACTAGGTATGCCATGACTTGTTCCAAAAAGCAAGAGAATTTGTTGCGATTTTAATATTTTTTTTAATTCTCGCCATTCAAGCGGTTTTAAAAGCGCTTTGCCTTTTTTGCTTTTTGGGATTTGCGCTGATGTTCCAATGATTAAAGGTTTTTGTCCGCTTTTTTCTTGCATGTCTTTTACGGCATCTTCAAGGCTGTAAGCGTGCTTCACCAGCGAAAGAGCATTCTTTCTGTCTTTATTTGCTTTTGAGCCGCCACCTTGTGTCCAATACTCTGTGAGCGTGCGAACAAGTTTTGCCTGATCTTCAATGGGTGTGACAACATAAAATGAATCAACATCATAGGTACACGCGCTTCTTGCAATATCGTGAATATCCAAATTTGTCACTGAGGACGAGCCAACATCGCCATTTTTTAGAAGTACGGGATGATGCAAAAGGCAAAGAGAAATGTTTTTGCCAATTTTTGTGCGTGGCAAAGATTTAATATATTCTGCATCCTCTGCTTCTAAGGCGATATTTTCAATGATATCGGGGCGAGTATAAAATGTTTTTTTGAGGGCTTCTTTATGTCTGTATTTTTCAATTTGTGCATGATTGCCCGAAAGCAAAACTTCGGGTACAGCTTTTTCTCTGTAAAGCGGTGGTTTCGTATAATGCGGGTGTTCGAGTAAACCGCTTTCTCCAAAGCTTTCTTCAATAAATGATTGCTCTTTTCCCATAAAACCTTGCAATAAACGTGCGCTTGCTTCTATAATGCATAGAGCGGCGCTTTCTCCGCCGTTCAAGACAAAATCACCGACAGAGACTTTTTCAATCGGGTACAAGTCAAAAAGCCTTGCATCAAAACCCTCGTATCTTCCGCATAGGAGCACAATTTCATCTTCTTTAGAAAACTCTTGTGCCATTTCTTGCGTAAAAGGAGCACCATCAGGACTAAGTGCAATGTATCGCACTTTTTTTTCAGTACGTATAACAGAATCCATCGTATCGCAAAGCACAGGCAAAGTCATAAGCATACCTGCACCACCGCCATAGGGTGTGTCGTCTACGCTTTTATGTTTATCGGTAGCAAAATCTCTTGGATTACAAAATTCAAAAGAAACAAGATTCTTTTCTTGAGCCTTTAATAGTAGGCTACTCGAAAGAGCGCTTGAAAAGAATTCAGGAAACAAAGAGATAATTGTATATTTCAAAAAAATTTCCTCAAAAGTGTGTATTAAACAGGGGGAAACAGAAGATGAAAGAATAAATTCCTCAAGTACTATTCCCTTGCTTTATCTAAAAATATCTGCATAAAGAAAGCTGTTAGGGTTTCCAAAGGGATTATCCCTTCGGGGATTACCCCCTTTGGTCTCGCTGAAAGCAAATCATATTCTTGTCAATTTCCGATTAAATAATTCGAAGTTATAGATAAGGCAGACTACTTGAGCCTTTAACGTCGCTACTAGTTATAAGGCACCATAATCACTTGCCCGATACGTAAATTTGTAGAGTTGAGATTATTTAGGTAGTTGAGTGTGTCAACAGTAGTATTGTAATGACGGGCAATGCCCCAAAGTGTGTCGCCAGACTGAACAACGTGATCCAAAGTCGGTGGCGGAGGAAGCATAATTCTTGAGCCTATGCGTAAAGCATTGGGGTTTATGCCTTCGTTATGTTGATATAATTCATTGAGAGTTACACCGTATGTGTTGGCAATTGCATTGAGGGTATCTCCGCTTTGTACAGTGTGATGAGTCTGGTGTGCGATGGTGACAGTGGAAGAAGTATTGCCGACAGGTTCAACATAGGGGCTTGTGATACGTGTAGGTAATGTTCTGCCTACAAGTTGTGGAATATAAATTTCTTCACCGACAGTGAGTGATTGTGAGGCGTTAAGCTGTGAAAGAATATAGCTTGGCATTCCAAGTACGGAAGCTAAAGCACTGTAAGAATCACCGGGGCGCACAGTATAGAGGTAAATTCCTTCAAGCTCGTCTTCGTCCATTTCATGTAATTCCAAAACGGCACGTTCGAAAGCGGATTTCTTGCTTGTCGGCATGTGGATATAGATTGATCTGTCGGTAGGGCTTATGTAGCTGTTCAGAGCAAGGTTATAGGACTGAAACTCTTCCCATGACATATCCATAAGGTTTGCAAGTGTGAGTAAATCTGTGCCGGGATTGATAAGACTAGAGTAAATATTGGGGTCGATATTGGGAATTTCGTCATGCATCGGTTCAAAGCCCAATTCGTCGGCATACATCATAACCTTTTTCAAGGCGACAAAACGTGGCACAAATTCCAAAGTTTCGTCTCTTAGTGCATCGCTTGAATTGAGCATATGGTTTCTCATAACGAGTTCGTGCAGATTAGTTGCGCCTGTGCCTTCAAGCGCATTGCCAATTTTTCCCTCTCCGGCATTATAGGCGCTAATTCCCAAGAACCAATCGTCGAAATAATCGTAAAGATATTCCAAATAGTCGGCGGCGGCATGTGTCGCCATATAAGGATCGTTTCTCCAGTCGCCAAACCAATCTTGAGGTAAGTCGAATGCATCACCGGTGCGTGGCATAAATTGCCACATTCCCGAAGCACCTGCGCTTGAACGGGCGTTTGTGTTATAGCCACTTTCCAAGAAAGCCATATACGCAAGATCTACAGGGAGGTTACGTTCTTCAAATACGTTCATTGTATAGCCGAGATAAGGCAATGAACGAGCATAAAATGTTGAAATAGTAACAGTATTTCCTAGATAGAACTGAAAATAATCCGCAATGGTGATCATTTGTTCTCTGGAAAGTTCGTGCTCTAACTCGGTATATTTTTCAAAAATTTCTTCCTGCTCGGGCGTGAGCGTGCTTGCAGGAATATCGTTGACGGTAAAGCCGGAATCGTGCGGTCTAAAAGATTCGCCTCTTTGTCCTGAAATATTATATTGATAGGTGGCTTCTTTAGAGCCACAACCGGAAAGCAAAATCGGCAATAAACAAATAAGCCATGCGTAACGGCATATTGTTTGCGTAAAAGATTTTCCTTGAATTGTTGTAGAAAGTTGCATACACTTCTCCTTGTAAAAACAATAAATGAGGCACTATGAAGACATTTGTCAAAAACGAAAAGCAAGGCAGACACGAAAAGCAGAGACATGAAAACCGTTCAGTAGATACATCGTCGTATTGCGTGGGGATTAAGCCACTGCGCGAACTTCTTGAGCAAAACCCCGAAAGAGTGGAATGGGTTCACGTACGCAAGGGGCAAAAAAATCACGATACGCAGATTATTCTCGATTTGTGCTCAGAGCATAATATACGCTTTACCTTGGTTGATGACAAAAACTTCAAGTCAATTTCTACAGAATATAGCGTCAATAGTCAAGGAGTTATCGCTAAGCTTAAAGAAATTGAAACCATGCAGTTTGAAGATATGCTTATTCAAGCCACAAATGCGCCTTTACCACTGATTATTGCTCTTGATTGCGTGCAAGATCCCGGCAATGTGGGCACGCTTGCTCGCACACTTTATGCTCTTGGCGGAGCGGGAATGGTTATGCCAACACATAATTCCGCGCATTTGGGAGTTGGCGCAAAGAAAAGTGCCGCCGGTGCCTTGGATTATTTACCCGTCGCAAAAGTAACAAATTTGGCACGAAGCCTTAACCTTGCCGCAGATTCAGGCTATACACTCTATTCCACAGCTCTTCCCAAAAGAGAAGAAGCGCAAAATTTTGATGAAAACAGTACAAAAAAAGCAAAGAAAAAAAAGGATATACCTATTTTGAATCCATTTATAGACGAACTTTCCTTTCCTGCGGTTCTTGTGCTTGGCAGTGAAGAAAAAGGTATACGCCCTCTCGTGCATGAGGCTTGTGACGCTTCTTTACTTATTCCCATGCAAAGAAATTTTGATTCGCTCAATGTCGCCCAAGCAGGGGCGATACTTACTTCTTGCTTTTTGAAGAAAATAGTTAAGTAGTCCGACTTTAGAGAGAATTTTGATTAAAGATGATTGGGACAGGTATTTGACTCGCCTCCGGCTGGGCCAAGTGAAATAATTTCCCTTGGAACCCTTATCACTTTTTTCTCGTTCCTCGAAAAAAGAAATAAGAACTTCAATTTAAAAAAATTTCTTTTAGTTTCCTGTTATGAGCATAGCTCAGCCCCACACACTAACTTTTTTATATCATCTAATTGTGGATATTAAAAAATAAGCTGAATAAATTTAGTGTGTGACACAGCGCAGGCGAATATAATCCCTATCACCATCATTCTAACTTTTAAATCTTTTAAGCCTCAAAGCGTTGAGCACAACGGAAACGGAGCTGAAAGTCATGGCGAATGCGGCGAAAGAAGGGTTGAAAAGCGGGCCACCGAAGAGGTAAAGCACCCCTGCTGCCGCCGGTATACAGAGAGTGTTGTAGCAAAAAGCCCAAAAAAGATTTTGCTTGATATTGTTTAGGGTTGCTTTTGAAAGTGAAAGAGCGGTGAGCACTAAATTTAAATCGTTACGCATTAATACCATATCAGAAGATTCCATGGCAACATCGGTTCCCGAATGAACGGCAATGCCCACATCAGCAAGCGCAAGAGCGGGGGCATCGTTCACACCATCGCCCACCATAATAACTTTTTTCCCCTCGCTTTGTAATTTTCTTATGGCATCGGCTTTTTCGTGGGGGAGAACGTCGGCAATAACAGAATCAAGCCCTGCCTCTCGAGCAATACTTTGCGCTACTGTTGCATTGTCGCCCGTAAGCATCACAGCGGAAAAATTCATTGCTTTGAGTTTTGCAATTATTTCTTTGGCTTCGGGTTTAATTGTGTCTGCAACGGAAAGGAGGGCAAGGCATTGATTTTCTTTTGCTAAAAATAAAAGACTACGTCCTTTTTCGCTTTCCTTTAAGGCATATTGCTTCATTGCATCGTCAAGAATACATTTTTCTTCAATAAAGCGTTGATTTCCTATGCGATAGACATCATTTTTTATGCGTGCTTGTACGCCAAGACCCGAGAAAGCTTCAAAATCTTCTACATAAGGTATTAAAGGATTTTCTTCGGAATTGATTTCTTTATAACTTATGAGTACAGCATGCGCCAAAGAGTGTTCAGATCTACTTTCTAAAGCGGCAGCAATTTCTATTATTTCGTTTTGAGAATGGTTTTTATCAAAAATATTACACTCTTGCACAATGAAATTGCCAACAGTGATTGTTCCTGTTTTGTCGAAGACAATGGTGTCGGCACTACTTGCAACCTCAAGAGCCTGTGCGCCTTTAATAAGAACGCCGAGTTCAGCCCCTTTACCAATGCCTACCATAAGTGCCGTCGGGGTAGCAAGCCCTAATGCACAAGGGCATGCAATAAGCAATACTGCCGTGAATACTTGCAATATAAAACTTGCGCTCGCACCTGAAAAAAACCATGCCAAAGCGGTGATAGTTGCAATAACAAAGACAACTTGTACAAAAATTCCGGAGACTGTGTCGGCAAGTCTTGCAATTTGCGGTCTTTGTGCTTGTGCGTCTTCAACAAGTTGTATTATTTGTGCAAGAGTTGAATCTTTTCCTAATTTTTGCGCTTGCATAACAAAAGAGCCGTTCTTATTGAGCGTGCCACCTATGACTTTGCTTCCCACTATTTTCGTGAGGGGTTTACTTTCGCCGGTGAGCATACTTTCGTCCACAGCGCTTTCGCCGGAGATAATTGTGCCATCTGCCGGAATTCTTTCGCCGGGTTTTACGACAAGCAAGTCATTGATTTGCACAAAATCAAGCGGTATAAGCTTCTCTTCGCCGGTATCACTCACACGCAAAGCCATTTTTGGGCTTAAATCCATAAGCGCGCGCATGGCATCGCCCGTTCTTTTTCTTGCGAGGGCTTCAAAATATTTACCTAATAATATTAAGGCAATAATAACTGCTACCGATTCAAAATAAAGCTGGTGAACAAAGTGCATATTTCCGCTTATCACCATAAAAAGAGAAAATAAACTGTACACAAAAGCCGCCGATGTTCCCACCGCGATGAGAGAATCCATATTCGGTGCTTTATGATAAATGGCTTTAAATCCGCCAGTATAAAAGTTTTTTCCAATATACATTACAGGAAGCACAAGAAGTAACTGCATTAAAGCATAGCTGACAGGATGAATGTTTGGGTGAATTATATTTGGAAAAGGCAAGGCGACAAATTGTACCACAAAGTCCATAGGCGCCATCGAAATATAAAAGAGAGGCAAAGCAAATAAAATCGCAAGAATAACTCTTTTTCTTTGCTCTTCTTCTTTTTTATTGTTTAGGGGAACATTTTCCTCTTCTGCGTGCCATTTTTTTGCGCCGAAACCGATTTTTTCAATAGTATCGATAATAAGCGTGTCGCTCACACTACTTTGCTCGTACTCAATATGCAATTTTTCAGTGGCAAGATTGACAATTGCCTTATCTATTCCTTCTATTTTCGAGAGCTTTCTTTCAATCTGCCTTGCGCATGCGGCACAGTTCATGCCGGTAATTGTGTAACGTTCGGTATACATAACTTTCTCTGTGTTAGTAGCGGGTTAGCGTATATGTTCTGTCGGGGCAATGTATTATGCAATCTTTGATTTCAGTTCCGATATTTGTGCTTCAAGTGCTTCAACGCGCTCAAGAAGATCGACTATAATAGCTGCAGGAAGTGCTTGTATGTCGAAATCCTTACAAATTCTTTCAAGTTTGCGTACTTTATACACATCGGTAGGAAGAAAGAGGAGGGTAGTTTCTGTTTTTTGTGCGGCTTTAAGCCAACCCATTTCCATAAGCTCTTCAAATCTTTCGAGTTCAAGCGAGGTTTGAGAGAGAAATTCTTCACGTGTAATCAGGCGAGATTTTGAAGGAAAGTCAGATTGTGAAATATCGAGTTGTGATTCGTTTGGGTCTATCATACAGCATTTTCCTTATTTTCCTCTTGGTTGAGTTCTTCCCAAAGTTGCTTAGCTTTATCGCTGAGTTCTTCAAATTTTGGCAGATTAATGATAACCCGCGCATAAAGATCGCCTCTTGCATTTTGTGTGCCGAGCCCTTTACCTTTGAGGCGAAGTTTTCTGCCCGTGTTTGATTGTGGGGGAATGTTGAGTTCGACCGTGCCCTCAAGTGTGGGAACGTGTACTTTTGCACCAAACATTGCTTGAACGGGTGTAAGCTCTACATTTGTTATAAGATTGTCGCCCTCAATTTCAAAATTTGAGTGTTTGGCATAATGCATGACGATATATAAATCGCCGGAAGGGGAACCGCCTCCGCCTTGCCCTTGCAAGCGAAGTTTGCCGCCATTTTTCACGCCTTTAGGAATGTTTACCTTAAGATTTTTATCGTTGAGGCTGAAATGTTTTTCGCCACCGTGCACAGCTTCTTCAAGAGTGATATATAGTTCGGTTTCAATATCGCGTCCACGCCTTTGACGTGTGGAAAAACTGCCGAAAGGATCTGCGCCAAAGCCACCGCGAGCTCCGCCTCTTTGTGCGCGCTGTCCAAAAAGCATTTCAAAAAAGTCTGAAAAGTCGCCATTGCCGGAGAATTGCCCTCCGCCAAATTGTGAAAAATCAAAGCCTTGTGCGTTTTGGAACTGCTGACCGTGTTGCCAGTTATGTCCCAATTGGTCATACATTCTTCTTTTTTCGTCGTCTTTTAGCACTTCATGCGCTTCATTGACTTCTTTGAATTTTTCTTCGGCTTCTTTATCGTTTTGGTTTAAATCGGGGTGATATTTTCGAGCAAGCTTTTTATAGGCTTTGCTGATTTCATCTTTTGTTGCAGTGCGAGGAACATCAAGCACTTCATAATAATCTTTATACGTTACAGACATTTAAATCTCCTACATCGTTGCCATAGCATACACTATACAATAATTATTCCTTTTTAATTGTCAATATTTTAACGCATGAAAGAAATAGAGATTTTTTATAATAAAATTTTTCAAAATTGCAAGATTAGATCTCTGCACAATTCATTGTGTAGAGGTCACAATATATGAAAATCTACCAAGCTTTGCATATCACGCAAGGTTCTTTGAACTTCTTTTTCTTGATGGGGAGAGAAGAAAACTTTGAGAATTGCTTTATATTTGTCAAGAACTGTGAAAAGCGCAAGATTATCATATGCTTCCAATAAAAAGCGAAACATATTTACCTGATTAGGCGCAATCTCTAGATAAATTGAACGTGAAAATTGCGCCGGATCGTTAATGATTTTCATGTATTAATCCGAACTTTCTCTTGTCCAGATAACTTCAATTTCAGGGAATTCTTCTTCGTCGCTTTCAATTTCGGCATAGCGCACAAGAGCTTCATGCATTTCGTATTCTTCTTTAGTTTTCCACAATTCTTTTTCAAGTTCTTCAAGATTTGTTTCATCTTGTGCGGAAATAAAGAAGATGTTGCGCTTGTCTTTCTTTGCTTTATTTATAAGAAAGTCCACTTCTTCTTCTGTGCGTACATCTATTTTGTTCACAACTTCAATTTGCTTTCTGCTTGCAAGTTCTGCATCAAATTGCACAAGTTCGTCATTGATAAGATCAAAACCTTGCCATGTATCCGCATCGGGATCTAGCGGAATATCTTCAATGCTAAGAATATGCACAAGAAATCTTGTTCTTTCAATATGCTTTAAAAATCTGTGCCCAAGTCCTGCACCTTGTGCCGCACCTTCTATCAAACCGGGAATATCGGCGAGAACAATGCGTTTGTCGGGGTCGATTTCGTCCACCATAACCCCAAGGTTTGGCGTGAGAGTGGTGAAAGGATAGGAGGCAATTTTGGGCTTTGCTTGGGAAACTTTTGAAATGAAAGTGGATTTTCCCGCATTTGGCAAGCCGATAATTCCTATATCCGCCAAAATTTTTAATTCGAGTCTTAAGTTTTTTTCTTCGCCGAGTTCGCCTTTTTGTGCAAATTTTGGGGCTTGATTGGTAGAGCTTTTAAAATGCTCATTCCTTTACCGCCTCTACCCCCTTGCACAAGAAGCACAAGAGTATCTATTTCGCTGAGGTCTGCAAGAAGAATTTCGCCTAAGTCTGTTTGCTGATAAATTTGCGTGCCGACCGGTAAATCAATAATTAAATCATCACCTTTTCTGCCATCGCACTGACTTCCCATACCGGGTTGACCGTTTTGCGCTTCGTACTTTCTTTTCACACGAAAGTCATAAAGGCTTAAAAGTTTGTTTGTTGCTCTTGCGTAAACATTGCCGCCGTTACCGCCGTCGCCGCCGTTTGGGCCACCACGTGCTACATATTTTTCACGACGGAAAGAAAGGCAACCATGACCGCCTTTACCTGACTTTACTTGAATATTTGCTGAATCTATAAATCTCATATCTTTGTCCTAGACTCGAGAGTATAGAGCATATCCGATGAATGTCAAGTTTTTGTATTGAAGGTAAAATTTTATCACACGTGAATCCGAATTATAGCAAATCTGTAGAAAAATTCGTAACGCCAGTATATTGAAAGGTGCTAAAAGGTGAAGAAATTATAGGGTTTGCAAAGGGGGTTACCTCCTTTGCCCGCGCCGGAGGCGAATACTGTTTTTGCCAACATCATCTTAATAAAAATGTAAATTGGTATGACGTGCATAACGAGCAAACAATGTTCGCTCTATGCGAGTGCGTTCAGCGCGTCTTGTTTTTCATTCACGAGCCTGTTTTGCACTGCTTCACGCACGCTTGGAGTTGAGGAGGAGAATTGATTAGCTCTCAAATCATAGACAGTTGAGATAAAACTTTCCTCTGTAGGGCTTTCTAAACTATTGAGTGCATTAGCAAAAATTCTTCCGGCTCCGGCAGCACCGTGTTGAACGGAAGTAGACCAAACCACTTGCCTGAGCACATCGGAATCTGTGTCAAGCCCTGAATTTTCAAGTGTTGACATAGCAGGATCAAAATGCGATTTTTTAATAAATTCTTCTTGTAATTGCGTGAAGCGAT
>CAYJPB010000004.1:13554-49075 GCA_964371955.1 uncultured Desulfovibrionaceae bacterium
TTCCGAGGCTATGGCACGCCATTCATCGGGAACAGCACCTGAGCGCGAACCTGTGTTCGCAGGGCCTGCTTCAGAAAGTCGTGTAGCAATATCAGGTGCTTCATTTTGTAAGAAAGAGATGAAATCATCAAAAGTGCCGACGTTTGAAGCTATTTGATATTTTCCGTAAGAAGTGCCGCCCGTGCTGTCGTAACCGATTGCAGAAATGCCCGCTCCACCCGATTCATAACGAGCGGAAAGACTGCCAAGCATTGCGGTTTCACTTTGATAAAGATTGTTTTGAGATTGATTGTTTTGCGGAAGTTCGATTGCAGATTCGGCAAGGCTGTTATTTTCTGTATCATATAATTGATTATTGGCGCTTTCGACAAATGCACTCTGTGACGTTCTTTCAATGCTTATCCCTTGTTCTTGCCTTGAACCGAGCCTTGAAAGAATTTGTAAGGATTGTGTGTCGAGAGCAAATGCACCGGGTTGTAAGTCAATCGGTTTATTTTGTTGAAGGGCTATTCCGGGATTATTATGAGGTAAGAGGTTTTGATTGACATAAGGATTTTCGGAAATGAGCGAAGCATTAGACGCTGTACTCTCAGTGTCTTGTGACATCAAATCTGAAAAAGTGTCAGAGTTTTGATTCAGAAAAAGTTGCTCATGGCTCCGCGCAAATGAAGTATAATCAGCTGTTGTTGCGCCTTGTTGGATGTATAGTGGACTTTGAACAATCATATTCGCCTCCTAAAAAAATAAGTCTATTTAAAGGTATGCAAATATTGTTCCAAAGAAGTGATACTTATTTATTCTTGGAGCAAAGCCTCTAGCTCTCTGTGTTCACCAAGCCACTCAACTTCGCCTGACTGGATATCGTATACAGCACCGGCAATCATGAGGGTTTTCGCTTTAATTCTTTCTCTTACGATGGCGCTTGAGCGAATAATCTCTCCCATTTCTTTCCATACGTTTTCAAAAGTAACTGTTCGTTTTAAATCAGTCAATTTGTCGTCATCAGGAATTGCGTGTCCGCTACATTCTTGATAGGCAAGCAATAAAAGAGGGGTAAGGTGACGTCTGATATTGAGTGGGAAATCATTCTTTTCATACACTGATTCCACTGCTGAATCAACCGCACCGCATTGTGTATGTCCAAGCACTAAAACAAGGGGAACGTTGAGAACTGTTATTGAATAATCAATACTGCCAAGAACTTGATTTCCTACAATATTTCCGGCTACTCTCACAACAAAGATGTCGCCATTGCCTTGATCGAGCAATGTTTCTACAGGCATTCTTGAATCTGAACAAGAGAGCACTGTGGCAATTGGATATTGCCCGTGTATGGCTGTGTGTTGACGGCGTATGGCATTTTCTTCAAAATGAACGCTTAAGTCGTTGATATATCGCTCATTTCCGTTAATAAGCTCTTCCAAGGCTTCTTTCGGAGTGAGGTTTTTTGTGAGTATATTTTCTTCCATAATATTAAAAGTTTGTTTGAAAGTTATCGAGCGCAATTTCAATAGTTTCTGCAATTACCTCTCGTAAAGCTGATTCTTCACGAGGGCTTTCAAAGTTTCTGTCGTGGGTTACCAAGCCTGTTGAAGCAATTACTTCCCCCGTAATATTATCGATCACAGTGAGTTGCATTTGTACGCTCAAGGTGGATATTAAACTTCCTGTCAAGTAGCCGTCGTCAAAAGCTCCAAGATCAAAACTGCTCATCTGCACATCTATGCTATAGTCACTTTCAGCAGCGCTTTGCCATGTTGCGATATTTCTCAGGGTAATTTCATCACGTAAAGTTGTTGTGATAAAATAAGGCGCCCAAGGGTAAATGCTTACTTGTTCAATATCCCCGATGCTCACCGTAGCAGAGCTGTCGCCAAAAACAGACTGCATGCTGTCGTTAAAGGCTTGTGTTCCTCGTAGGTTATATCCACAAGAACTAAGAAATAGAACACAAAGGCAAAGGGGAATAATGAACTTTTTCATAAGCGATTAATGAGGTTTTGCAACAATGTTTATAAGTTTTTTGGGAACAACTATAACTTTTGCTATAGACATATTTTCTAAGTGTTTACCGATGTTTACATCTTCTAAAGCGAGTTTTTCAGCTTCTTGCGGTGTGATGTTAGCGGGTACATCAATTTTTCCTCTAAGTTTTCCGTTTATTTGCAATACAAGAGTAAGAGTATCTTTTTCAAGTGCTTGAGGGTCAAATTGTGGGAAAGGCATATCGCACAAGACGGAAGTATTGCCGATTGCTTGCCAAACTTCTTCGCACACATGCGGAGTTATTGGAGAAAGCAAAGTCAAAAGTGTCGCGATTGCAGAGGAAAGAGCTGCCTTTCCTTCTTCTGACTGCATGAGCTCGTCTTTAACCACATAAATGGTATTTACGTATTCCATGACAGCGGCAATTGCCGTGTTGAACTGGAATTTATTGTTAATATCTTCTGTTACTTTCTTGATTGTGCTGTGCTCTTTGAAACGCAATTCTTTGGCGGCTGTGCTTTGTGCATCCTTAAAAGAGGTGGGCATTGTCGGAAAAATAAGATCTTGAACTTCAGCGCAAAGTCGCCATACACGGCTTAAAAAGCGGAAAGCCCCCTCAATACCTGTCTCACTCCAGTCAAAATCACGTTCAGGAGGTGCCGCAAAAAGACAGAATAAGCGTACCGTGTCTGCTCCGTAAAGGCTAATCATTTCAGTGGGGTCAACAACATTCCCTTTTGATTTAGACATTTTTGTGCCGTCTTTAAGCACCATACCTTGTGTGAGTAGGCGAGAAAAAGGTTCAGCTAAGTCAGCAGGATAGAAGCCTGTATCACGCAATACTTTCGTAAAGAAGCGTGCATAAAGCAAGTGAAGAATAGCATGCTCAACACCGCCGATGTATTGATCGACAGGCATCCAATAAGAAGCGATATCTTTATTTACTGCCTCACTTGTGTTACGAGGATCGACATAGCGGGTAAAGTACCATGAAGATTCAACAAAAGTATCCATAGTATCTGTTTCACGGCGTGCTTTCTTTCCACATGTAGGACAAGGCGTATAGAGGAAATCTTCGCTTTGGGGTAAGGGAGAGCGTCCGTCGGGATTCACTTGCACTTCTAAAGGAAGCATAACGGGTAAATCGCTTTCTTTTACGGGAACAATACCGCAATCATCGCAATAAATCACAGGGATAGGAGAACCCCAATAGCGTTGACGTGAAATATTCCAATCACGCAAGCGGAAATTCACTGTTTTTTTGCCGAGAGCAAGTTTTTCAGTTTCTGCTATAACAGCTTCTTTTCCTTCATTATTTGTAATACCGTCAAAGTGAGGATAGTTGGTGGAGTTTACCATAACCCCTTCACCTGTCATTGCTTCGGTCATTGTGCTTGCATCAAGAGTGTTATCAATAGGATTAATAACAATCTTTATTTCAAGATTAAATTTCTTTGCAAAAAGAAAATCACGTTGATCGTGTGCAGGAACTCCCATAACAGCGCCCGTTCCGTATTCTGCCAAAACAAAATTACCGAGCCATAAAGGCACTTTTTCATTTGTGAGAGGATGAACAACGTAAGATCCTGTAAATATACCATCTTTTTCAAGGCTGTCTGACTGGCGATCTATTTTATCCATGGAAGCAACTTTTGCAATAAAGGCTTCAATTTCGGCTTTGTTCGGTGCATTTTTTATGATGTCTTGCACTAATTTATGCTCGGGCGCAATTGTAAGGAAAGTCACACCGAATAAAGTATCAGGACGTGTTGTGAAGACAGGAATTTTTGTATCGGAATTTTCAAGAATAAAGTCAATTTCCGCACCAATACTTTTACCGATCCAATTGCGTTGCATGGATATTACACGTTCTGGCCAGCCGTTTTCCAATAAATCCAAGTCTTTTAAAAGCTCTTCGGCATAATCTGTGATACGTAAAAACCACTGCGTCATCTCTTTTTGTTCAACAACGCTGTCGCAACGCCAGCAAAGCCCCTCTTCAACTTGTTCATTCGCTAAAACCGTGTTACAGGAAGGACACCAGTTTTGCATGGCATTTTTACGGTAGGCAATACCTTTTTCAAGCATGCGCAAGAAAAAGAGTTGCTCCCAACGGTAGTATTCGGAATGACATGTTGCAATTTCTCGCTCCCAATCATAGGAATAGCCAAGTCTTTTGAGCTGTGCACGCATGTTATCTATATTTGCATACGTCCATTTTGCCGGATGCGTAGAATTTTTTATCGCCGCATTCTCTGCAGGTAAGCCAAAAGCATCCCAACCCATAGGGTGCAGCACGTTAAAGCCTTGCATGCGCTTGTGCCTTGCCACAACATCACCGATAGAATAATTTCGCACATGCCCCATGTGGATATTTCCGGAAGGGTAGGGGAGCATTTCTAATAAATAATACTTTGGTTTAGAGCTAAAATCTATCGCTTTATATGTGGAATTTTCTTTCCAGATTTCTTGCCATTTTTCTTCAATTGATTGATGGTCGTATTGCTGTGGAATGGGCATATTTACCTCATTTTATACATTTTCTTTTAGTTTTGATTTGTGAACGGCGTCAAGCAAGCCATTAATAAATGATCGTGCCTTAAATTCTGCAAACTGATTTGTAAGTTCAAGCGCTTCCGTGATTGAAACCTTTGCAGGAATATCATCTCTGTAAAGCATTTCAAAAAGAGCTATGCGCAAAACTGTCAACTCAATTCTTCCTAATCTACTGATTTTCCAATTTTTTGCATAATCTTTGATTGTGGAGTCAAGTTCGTCGAGATTTGTCCATACTCCTTCAACAAGCTCCCATGCAAAACCCACAGGTTGCACATTTTCTTGAATATCTTCAACAATGTCACTTTCTTGTGCAGGAAGTTCATCAACGTTTGGTAAGAAAACTCTGTCGTCTTCTTCATCTTGAGGTGTAATGTCAAGATCCTCCAATTCCGGCTCAGAATAAATAACTTTAACTCTTGGCGCACTTGCGAAGGCTTGTCTTAGCTCATATATGGATTTTATATCAGTAAATTCGAGGCTATAGAGAATTTGAAATGCCACAGCTCTTGCATGCGAGCGTGAATTATTTGCTTTTTTTTGTTTTGACAAAATATTTCCTTTAATTGCTCATAATTTGTTACAATTAATGAACATTAATATAGCTAGATTTGTTCAAGAACGCGTATTGTTTCAAGCAAGGCAGAAGCTGCTTCCGCACCTTTATTACCTGCTTTTAAACCTGCTCTTTCAATAGCTTGTTCGATGTTATCTGTTGTGAGTAAGCCAAAACCGACGGGTACACCGGTTTCTAAAGATATGTGGGCAAGCCCTTTTGTTGCTTCATTTGCAACAAAGTCAAAATGCGGTGTAGAGCCTCTGATAACTGCTCCTAAAGCGATAATACCATCGTATTCGTTCTTTTTGGCAAGTTTTTGGCACACAATCGGAAGCTCAAATGCTCCGGGAATACGAATAATATCAATATGTTCTTGATTTGCTCCGTGGCGAACAAGATAATCCTGTGCGCCTGCAATCAATTTATCGACAACAAAATCGTTGAAGCGTGTTGCAACAATTGCAAATTTTAATCCTTCCGCTTGTAATTTACCTTCTATAATTTTCATGATTTTATCCTTTTTTTATGTAGTTATGCACTGAAATATTTTAATCAAAGTGGATTATTCGTGCATTATCTTTTTGTGTTTTTAACGCCTGCTCTCTAAGAGTTTGAAGCCAATTTTTAGGCAAAAGTGCGTCTGCAAGCCATTCTGCACTGTGCAAGACTTCGCGTTTATCTTTTAGGTTAATAAGCGTGCGTTTGATACCTATTTTACACGATGGACAACCCACAAGTATGGGTGATTCTTTATCGTATTTTGGCAGTACCGACTTGAGATTTTTCATTTTTCTGTCACGAATAGCATTGTATACTTTTGGTGAAGAAAAAGCCCCCATCCCGGATTCTGCACAGCAACCTGTATTGATTGTGATTGTTGCACCTGAAAGTTTTTCTAAAGCCTTTGCCGCCTTTCCGCCGCCCTTCACTGCTTTTACATTTGACCATTCAGGGTGACAAGAAGCGTGATACAAGAAACTATTTCCCTCTTGTGTGTGGGGTAATTCAAGTCTTTCAACAAGGAATTGCACTGCATCTTCAATAGGTAATATCTTGTTATTGTAAGATATTTCATGACGTTCAATGCTGTCACGGCACGAACCGCACGCTGTGATTATCCTTGAAACATTTAAATTATTTTCTTCAGCTTTTTTGATACATGCTTCAATGGTTTTTTGATTGTATTCGAGATTTTCCTTGTAATTTCCGTCAGCACCTGATGAAATAAGAGGATAGCCGCAACACAAATGTTTTTCCGATAATTGAACGGCATAGCCTGCTTTGAGCAGGAGCGCTAAATTCGAAAGTGGTATTTTCTTGTTGAATAACGCACCACCGCAACCGGGGAAATAGAAAACGGCTTCTATTTTGCCATTTTCGTCTTTCTTTGGTTCAGAAGGTATGAAAAGTCCATTTTTTTCAACATGTAATTCATTGTAAAAGTTAGAAATATTCATTTCCGGCCCTTTGTTTGAGAACAAAGGACTTTCAAATCTGTCACGCCATACTTTTGGTACAAGACCTATAACTTGGTTTTGAACTTTTTGCCCTAAAGCCGCAACTTTTGCCGCTTGAGGTACTCTGGTTGATGGGTTTTTTACCAAATAATCAAGTACTTGACTTTTTATGGGGTGTCCGCCTGCTTTTTCATCTTCCAAAAATGCACGCAAAGCAAGAGCTACATCACCCGAAGTAATTTTCACGGGGCACACAGACGTACAGCGTCCACAGCCCGTGCAATGCTCTATTAAATGGCGTAATTCTGCAAGTAATTCTTTTGATGGTTGCCCTTGCGTGATTTGTGAATAATAAATAGCTTCTGTGATTGCGCCAAGAAGTATATTTTTATTTCGTGGGTGGTAATGGTAGGATTTTTCCGCATACACCATAGGGCACACATGCTTACATTTACCGCAACGAGTGCACACTTGCACGGTTTCAAGAAGATGTATAAGTCTTTCTTTATCGGCAAGCCCACTTTCGTGAATATCGTTAATCAAGCGGTTAAACGAGAATGTAAAGGGTTTTACAGGTAATTCTCTCTGCACCAATTTCGCAGGATTCATAATTTCGCGAGGATCGACACGCATTTTAAATTCTTTCAGCGCATCCATTTTCTCATGTGAGAGGAAGTTGATTTTTGTGATGCCGATACCGTGTTCACCGCTTACTTCACCGCCCATTTCTTGAGCTTTTTTCATCACACGGGTCGCAACTTCTTCTGCTTCTTCCATCATGTGCGGATCGTTGGAATTGACGGGGATATTTACGTGGCAATTACCGTCACCGGCGTGCATATGCGAAGCCACAATAACACGGCTTGCCAACATATATTCTATAACTTCTTCAATTTTATCGTGAAGATTATTGTATTTTTCTTTGAGTGATTGCAAGAAAATTGTCGCACGCATTGCCAATTCTTCGTCGGTTAAATCTTCGGGGATTTCCTCACCGAGAATAAGTTTTGAGCAAAGAGAGAATTCTTTGTTCAGCTCTTTATCTTCAAAAGGAAAACCTTCCAAGCGCCCGACTTTTTGCAGTGCAAAACGGTATGCCGAAGCCATTAATCTGATATTTTCCGCTTCCAAAAATTGTGCAAGTTCAGGCATTTTATCAAGTGGAATAACGATATCTTCATTGATTTTGAAGCCGGAAGTTCTTTTTGAAATTGCAGAAAGCTTGTGCCTGTCTTCCCAGAAAAGTTCTGCTTCTTTATGGTCTTTTGCCGCAAAAATTGCAATATTTTCATCGTCTTTCGCAAGTTCCAATATTTCTTGCACAGCGCTTTCAAGCAAGTATTCGTCATCGCCGTCAACTTGTACTATAATTACAGAGCAGGGTTCACCCTCGTGCTTTTGAGATTTTTTCCGATACTGAATGGCCTGCACATATTTACTGTTAAATTCTTCCAGAGCTGAAAGTCTGGCATAGTCACCATTTTCTCTGATGTCATTACGCAAGTCCACCATTTTCCCGATAAGAATTGAAGCCGGAAGCATAGATCTGCCATAGAACTCCAAGCAGAGCACACGAGAAAATTTTGGTGTGTCATACACGATAAAGCTTGCTTCGGTAATAATGCCGTCAACGCCTTCTTTTTGCATGCCGGGAAGTCCGCCGAGTGCCTTATTTGTGACGTCTTTTCCAAGACCGGGCAAACGTATTTCGTCACCTTTCAGTTCAATCACCGAACGCATACCGCCGGATTGATCCCTTACTTCAAATTTTGCAGTTTCGCTTTCTAAAATTTTATGGCGAGGATGATTTAAGCGAACAATCGTAATAATTTCGCCTGTTGGTGTGACCATTTTCCACGAAAGAAGATTATCCAGAGTTGTGCCGTATTCAAAAGCGAAAGGACCGCCGGAATTTTCTGCAACATTTCCGCCGATTGTTGAAGCTGTTTTTGAAGCGGGGTCAATTGTGAAGAGAAAAGCTTCTTTATCGGCAAAGTCAATTGCGTGCTGCGTGATAACACCGGCTTCACAGGTTAACACTTTATTTTCATTATCTAATTCCATTGAAGTCAAGCGAGTAAGGTTTACAATTACCGTGCGTTTGCGTGCAGGAACCGCGCCTCCTGTCATACCTGAACCGCCACCACGCGGAACAAGTGCAAACTTCATTTCATTGGCAAGTTTTACAAGTTCGCTTACTTGCTCTGCTTTTGTTGGTTCAACCACCAAAATAGGCAATTCCATGCGCAAATCTGTTGCGTCTGTGCTTGTTTCGATAAGAGCAGATTTACGAGTTAAAATGCAGTCTTTGGGTAAAATTGTTTTAAGGCGGTTGATAAGCTCTTCTTTAAAAATTTTCTCTGCCTCAAAGGCTGTCCAGAAAAGCGTTATTCCCTCACCGATGCTTGTAGCATAGTGATGGGCAAGTGATGGCATAGCGTCTTTCCAACGAACATTCACACTTTTTTTCACGCTTGCAACATCGATGAAGGGGTTATACACCACCAAGAAAAGTTCAAGAGCAATTTTCGTGGCAAGCTCTGCAACAGAGAGAGGCCACTGTGAAAAGTCGTCAATGTTTATCCTAAGTATTCGATTAACTACAAACTTATCAGAAATAGAAATATGTGGGCCTTTTGCCATTACGCCAACTCCTTAAACATAAAAAAAACACTCTATGTCGCTTTGCTAAAAAAATCAAGTTTTTTCCTTTTGTGATTTTTTAACAGACTACGTCAACCCTGTTCATATTTGTTTTGATATGAAGTTGACAAGGATTATATTCGCCTGCGGCGCGCCCAAGGGAAATAATTTTCCTTGGAACCCTTATAAGTTGCATTGTTTATACAAAATTATAACCTACGAATATAAAATAGAATAATTTTAAAGTTGGAATAAAGTGTTTAAATGGCTTGCGTTGATTTTATATACTGCCTTGGCTGTTACTCAACTTAGATATTTCAATAAATAATTTACCGCTCACTTGTCTATGGTTAAAAAAAGATATGTTTTTATGAAAAGCATTAATTTATTTTTAGGAGAATAAATCATGAGCAAAAAAATAGTGTATTTGTGTGTAATTGTTTTGGCTTTTGGCATGTTTACAATTGCAAAAGCGCGTGATATGGGAGAAGTTATTTCATCAAATTCAAGCTTCGGAGAAGGGGCGGAGCAATATGTATTCAGTGATCCTCTCTTGTATATGTATAGAGAGGGCAAAAGTCAGTCGGATATTTACGCTTTGGAAAATCCGAGGTTCTTTTCAATTACCGGAGAGGTAGAATCTATTGATTTCAACACAGGCTATATGCGTATTCGTCAAGCAGATAGCAGCTATGTAGATGTGCATATGGACAATGAAACACAGTTTTTTATGAATATGGACGATGAAAATCCGCAAGATTTTATTTCAATTGATCCGCGCTATATCGAAATGGGGCAAAGAGTTCGGTGTCAAGCGACAATTGACACAGGCGAAGTGTGCAGTGCGCATTGGGTTGACGTATATAATAGATAAAAATTCTTGCCAAAGAAAAAAACGAGGGTTGTATGAACTCTCGTTTTTTTGTTGATTATTCTGCGGTAAGCATGCTCGTTACCAAGTCAACTTCATGAGTCGATCCGATAATAAGCGGTGTGCGTTGATGTACGCTGTCAGGTTTAATTTCCATAATTCTTTTTTCACCGTCTGTCGCTTTACCACCGGCTTGTTCGGCTAAAAATGCGAGGGGGGTTGCTTCATAGACAATGCGTAATTTACCGTCGGGGCGCTTGGTATCTCTTGGATAAAGAAATACTCCACCTTTAAGTAAAGTGCGGTGAAAGTCGGCAACTAAAGAGCCAACATAGCGCATAGAATAAGGTTTTGCGCTTTCCTCCGGATTTGCAAAATAATTGACTGCTTTTTTTGTTTTTTCGTCCCAATACGGTTCGTTTGAAGTATTGACTGAATAATAATCACCGCTTTGAGGAATCATCATATCCGGATGTGAGAGCAAAAATTCGCCTATACTCGGATCAAGAGTGAAGCCATGAACCCCGTGCCCTGTGGTATACACCATAAAAGCCGAAGGACCGTATAAAAAATAGCCGGCGCACACTTGTTCAAGTCCTGCACGCAAAAGCCTATCCTTAGGCATTTCACCCGTTGCGCTTGCACGGCGACGGAAAATGGAAAAAATTGTGCCTATTGAAATATTTACATCAATATTTGAAGAGCCGTCAAGTGGATCGAAATAAAGAAGATACGCTCCTCTGTGTTCAGGCGGACAAATAATAATTTCGTCCTCTTCTTCTGAGCCTATAGCGTATAAAGAACCGGAACGCTGCATGCGATACACAAGCACTTGATTGGCAAATTCGTCAAGTTTTTGCACGTATTCGCCTTGAACATTGACTTCACCCGTGCCACCGAGTACGTCAACAAGTCCGGCTTGGCTTACTTGACGGTTGATGATTTTTGCCGAAACAATCAAGTCGTGCATCAAGGAGGTTAACTCTCCGCTCGCTTGCGGAGACCATAAAAGCTGACTCTGTAAAAGGTGTTCTGTGACCGTAATTTCAAGCATATTAACCCCATAATCGTGTGATGCATCGGATATTGACACAATATTTATAGAAAGTCTATTCTTTTCTTGCATGTTTAATAAATCACGCACGCGCCATAGCAATTTATATTTTTTAAGATGATGTTTACAAGGACTATATTCGTCTGCGGCGCGCCCAAAGGAGATAATCTCCGTAGGGATAATCCCTTTGGAAATCTTATTCGTTTGGTATTGTAGAGTAATTTTTTCAAATTGGAATAACATGATAAATTGACACTGTCGAGTGCGTACTAAGCCCATGCCGTAAAAACATTTCGTGCACAATGTGCCGAAACAAATAGCAGAATAGCGTTGAGGCTGCTGTGAAAATTAAATCAGCTTTTTATTAAACTTGACAAGTGTAAAAAATGTGCTTATATTTTGCGATAAACATTTGCATGAATGTAATTAATTGTGAGGTTGCTATGGCAAGAATTACAGTAGAAGACTGTCAAGAGCGTGTTAATAATCGCTTTTTATTGGTACAAATGGCGATTAAGCGTGTCAAGCAATACCGTGACGGTTACGAACCTTTGATTGACTCAAAGAACAAAGAAGCAGTAACCGCTTTGAGGGAAATTGCGCAGGGCAAAGTAATGCCCGAAGATTTGGGCTATTATACCCCATTTGATCAAGAAGAAGTACGTTAACATTTTTAACCTTACTCTTCATACTTTTTTGTTTTGAAGGGTATATTTTTTTAATCGCACACTATGAGCACTATGAGTAAGACAAGTTATTACGATATCCTAGAGATTTCCCAAGAAGCAAATGACGAAGAAATAAAGAAAGCCTACAGGGCTAAAGCGATGCAATACCATCCGGACAGAAACCCCGGAGATGCCGAAGCGGAAGAAAAATTCAAGGAAGCCGCCGAAGCCTATGAAGTGTTGCGCGACCCTGAAAAAAGAGCCAATTACGACAGATACGGCACAGCCGATCCTTACGGAAATGGTGGTTTTGGCGGCTTTAATTCTGCGGAAGATATTTTTTCAAGCTTTGGAGATATCTTTGGCGATTTGTTTGGCTTTTCTTCAAGAGGTGGCGGTAACCGTCCCAGACAAGGGTCGGATATGCGCTATAACTTGACGCTTACGTTCAGAGAAGCGGCAAAGGGAGTGCAAAAAACTTTGCGTATTCCCAGAACAGCTGCGTGTGACGATTGTGGAGGCAGCGGTGCGGCACCGGGTTCAGAACCTCAAATGTGCTCACGCTGTAACGGAACAGGGCAATTACAGCAAACAGCCGGATTTTTCCGCATGAGTGTTCCGTGTACCAATTGTGGTGGAAGAGGCAAGGTTATATCTAAGCCTTGTCCGAAATGCCGAGGAAACGGCGAATATGAAGAAGAAAGGGCGCTTGAAGTAAAAATTCCCGCAGGTGTGTATAGCGGAGCAAGAATGCGCCTCAGAGGTGAAGGTGATACGGGCATAAATAACGGCCCGAACGGAGACTTGTACATTGTAATTACGGTCGAGGACGATAAAGTATTTGAACGCCAAGACCAGAACCTCATTTATGGGGTAGACGTGTCAATTGTGCACGCAACTTTGGGCGCAAAAGTCCAAGTGCCTACACTTGACGAAGAAATTGAATTTGAAATACCGGCGGGCACACAACCAGAAACTGTGTTGCGCATAAAGGGCAAGGGCTTGCCCTATCCAAACGAATCAAGATTTGGAGATCTTTTACTGGTAATCCACGTAAAAATTCCGACGGATATTTCAAAAGAGCAAGAAGACCTTTTACGGAAATATGAAAAACTTGAAAAACAGCATAACAGTAAAATCACCACAAAGGTAAAAAAGCTTTTAAAAGGTAAATAGAACAGAAAGTTTAGCCGACTTGTCTGTTGAAACGCATAGCCAAAAATATGCTGTGTGAATTGGTTATGCATAGGGGAAAACCACCTATGGCTATTGAAAATGAAATAATTGAAAACGAAGTGATTGAAAACGAAATCGAAAACACAGAACTCGAAGAAAACGAAATCGAAGTGAACGAAGACGAAGAATTTGAAATTGAAGAAGAAAACGAAATCGAAAATGAAGAATTTGAAGCTGAAAATGAAGTAAGCGAAAACGAAGAATTTGAAATAGAAAACGAAGAATTTGAAATGGAAAATGAAGATAATTTCGATACAGAAACTGAAAGAAAACTTATTCCAACCTTTGCCAACAGCGATTCACATAGAGTTTTTAATGTATTAGTCAAGAAAAAAACAACTCTTAATGACGATCAAAAACAAAAAATTTCTCAATACATCTCTCTTGCCGAAGAATTGGCAGATCCAAACAGCGATAAAAGAGCCGGAAACGTCTTTATTATCGCCATGCTCTTAGAAGAAGCAGGCTTTCGCGCAAAGAAATACGCAAAAGACGGCGGACGTAAGTTTGGCGGTGACAACCGTGGAAACGGAGGTCGAGGCGGCAACGATCGTGGCTTTAGAAGAGATGGCAGAGGCGACAGAAATGACCGTGGTCCCAGAAGAGATGACGGTGGATTCAGACGACGTGATTCTCAAGAGCGAGACGGTAGAGGCGACAGAAACGACAGACCAAGACGTGATTTTGGCGAAAACTCTTTCGGCAATCAAAACAGAAGTGAAGGCTATTCTTCCTTTGAAGGCAGAAGACCTTTCTCTCGTGAAGAACGTCCAAATCGAGAAAACCGCTTCCCCAGAGAAGATAACTTCGACAGAGAAAATAATTTCAGAAGACAAGACCGCAACGACAGAGGCAACCGCTCCTTCGATCGTGGTTACGGCGATCGCAATTCATCACGCAACTCTTTTGCAAATTCCGGTGAACGCTTAGGTTTTAACCAAAGACATAGAGGCGACGACGATGTCTTCCACGCAAACGATGAAGTGCGTTTTGACAGAAACTCTTTTGCAAGACAGAATAACAGAAATAATGACTTTGAAGAATTTGTCCGTCACGAACGTGAAGTGCGCGTATATTCACCCAATCAAGATCGTGGGCAAGAGCGCTCAAACTCTTTCGGCAGACAAAGAGATGAAAGAGAACCACGTAGAGACGGAAGACAGCATGGGCGTAACGAATTTCAAAATAGACAATTCGGAAAGCCATTTGCTAACGACTTTGACAGATCTGAAAATGGCGAAAGAGAAAGACGTCCTTTTAATAGGGATAGACGTCCTTCATCAGGCGACAGAATGTCAGAAAGAGGTTTTGAGAGAAGAGGAAGACGGGATAAGCCTTTCAAGAAATTTGACGATGAAGCCTTTATGAGACCTTTACGTTCAAATAAGAGATCTCCAAAAGCAAATGGAGAAAATGATAATACAAACGAAGATTTTTCTCAAAGACCGGCTTTCGGAAAGAAAAAAGGATTTAAAAAATTCTCTGATACACCCGATCGCGGAAGAAAAAGTGTGATGAGAAAATCTAAGCATAGGGCATCAGACGAAGGAAGATAATGCAAGCTGAACTCAACGACGAACTAATGGATGCTGTGGTGCAAAATGGCATCGCAATGCTTGAAGATCTTGATTTCAAAAAAGAAATTGAAACTCTTGAACTAGGTTTTTTTGATTTTACAAAAAAAGCCGACATCATAAAAGAATTCAAAGCACTTTATCTTGCCCTGTGGCATTTTGCGGTGTGGCGTTCTTTTCCTGATAATCATGCATTGATTTACGAGCATTTTCTTCAGCAAAAATGGTTTTGGAAAGAAAATGAAAAAGCCTATATCGTTGAGTATGCACAAAATTATTTTGAAAAATTGCACGAAAGAGGGGTGGATGATTTCACCCTTCTGGCAAAGCATATTCTTTCTTTTTGCGAGCATGACGAATCAAAAGAAAAAGCCTATCTTTTAAAACTTGTGCTTCTTATGCGCGCGCATTATTCCGTATTTTTTGAAAAACTTCTTGTTGTTTAGCAGGGTGTATTATGTTGAAATATAATGATTTAGTTATTTTACTTTCTCCTCGTGGCAAACGAAAACTCTTTCGTCTTGAAGAGGGAAAAAGGCATGAAAGCCAAGATGGCTTTTTAACCTCTGAAACGCTTCTTGAAGCAAATTTTGGTGATGAAGTCTATACAAATCTCAATTATCCTTTTAGAGTGCAAGAACCGCAACTCTATGATTTGATTATGGGAATTAAACGCCAGACACAAATTATGTATCCGAAAGACATGGCATATATAATGATGAAATTGTCAGTCGGTGAGGGAAGAACAATTTTGGAAGCGGGTTCAGGTTCCGGCGGTTTTACCATCGCTCTTTCATGGATGGCAGGGCAAACAGGAACGATTCATTCTTTTGAAGCGCGTGAAGAATTTCATAAATTGGCAAAGAAAAATGTTGCGTGGGCGGGTGTAGGGCAAAATGTGCGCTTCCATAATCGTGATATTGCCAATGGTTTTGGGCTTAATGAAAGCGAAATTTTGGACGGCAAAAAAGCTGACGCTCTCTTTTTAGACGTACGCACACCGCAAGACTATCTCGACCATGCACTTGAAGCCTTGAAACCGGGTGCTCCAATTGCATTTTTATTGCCTACAGTCGATCAAGTTTCAACACTGCTTTTTGCGCTTGAGAAAAAAGAATTTGAAGAAACAGAAGTGTGTGAAATTTTGGTACGTCCTTGGAAGCCTGTTCCCGATAGGTTACGTCCGGCAGACAGAATGGCGGCACATACAGGATTTTTGGTTTTCACAAGAAACCAAAAAAGATCTGCAATTTGGGATAATTCACTCAAACTCGGTACAAGGGAAAGAAAGCAAGAAGCCGCGCGCCTTGCTCGCCTTGAAGAAGATACAGAAGAATAGATAAAGGAATGTTTTTGATGAAGAAGCCTTATATCGGCGTTATTGCACTGGTTGATGAAAAAAAAGAAAGCTATTGGATGTTGCCCGGCTATCTAAAAGCACTCGAAGAAGCAGGCGCAATTCCTCTTGTGTTGCCACTTACGGAAGATGAAGAAATTCTCAATCAAATAATAAATGATATTGATGGTTTACTTCTTACGGGTGGACACGATATAAGCCCGAGCATCTATAATGAAGAAGTGTATGAAAATGCAGGTGTGGCATGCGTAGAGCGTGATACATCTGAAATATTGCTGATACGTAAAGCGATAGAAAAAAATATGCCTCTCCTTGGAATTTGCCGTGGAATTCAGCTCCTCAACGCTGTGTTGGGCGGTACTTTGTATCAAGATTTGCCCTCGCAATATAATTCCGAAATCTCACATCAAATGACAAAACCTTACGACAGAGCTGTACACAATGTGACTATTTTGCCCGAAACCTTGCTTAGTGAGATAATTCCAAGCGGAGAAATCGGCGTGAACAGTTATCACCACCAAGCTATTAAAGACTTGGCGTCAAGCTTAAAAGTGGCTGCAATTTCAGAAGATAAGCTTGTGGAAGCTGTGTACATTCCAACACAAAAATTTGCCCTTGCTGTGCAGTGGCATCCGGAATTTTCGTATAAAGTCGATGCACACAGTATGAATATTTTTAAGGCTTTCGCTCAAGCATGTGTGTAAACGATTAAACCGTCTAAAGATTCAAAGATAGATGAATACCTTTATTGATGTACAAAACCATCTTGATTCATTGGGAATGTTCCATATGAAACCGGGGCAAAGTAGAATGGAAACAGCTTTAAAAAAGCTTAATCTGCTTCCCTTGCCCTATTGCGCAGTACAGGTTGTCGGCACGAACGGCAAAGGCTCTACATCAACATTTCTTTCGACTTTGGCGCAGGAATACGGGTTAAAAGTCGGACTGTATACATCACCGCATTTTGTATCGATAAAAGAGCGTATTCTTTTTCAAAATGCGCCTATTGACGACGAAATTTGGGCAGAATGTGCCGATAAAGTGCATAAAGCTAACCCCGAACTCACGTATTTTGAGTTTTTAACAGTGCTTGCGGCGCTGGTATACAAAAAGCTTAATGTGGATATTGCCATTTTTGAAGCGGGACTTGGCGGAAAATTTGATGCTACTACTGCGCTTTTATCTGCTGTGACGGTATTTACGCCTATAGCTCTCGATCATGCTTCAGTGCTTGGAAATTCAGTAAAAGAAATTGCGTGGGATAAAGCTCGGGCGCTTGGCAAACATACGCGCTTTGCGATAAGCGCAAAACAAGCAAAAGAAGCGGAAAACGAATTAAAACAAATTGCACAAAAGTTTGCTGTACCTTTCGCCTTGTTAGGAAAAAGTAATAAAGTGTATGATCTGGGCTTGCGTGGGAAATATCAACAAGAAAATGCCCATATTGCGCTTGAAACTTGGAAAGTAGTGTGTAAAAATATTTTAAACATTGAGCCAAATATTCATAATAATGAGCAAGCACTCAAAAAAGCTTTTATTGCCGGTAGGTTTCAGATTATAGAAAGCGAAAAATCTCCGATTTCAAATTGTACATTCATTCTTGACGGTGGACATAATCTTCACGGATTACAAGCGCTTTCAGAAAATATTTCGTCAGAAAATATTAAAATAGACACAATTATATGTAC
Source organism: uncultured Desulfovibrionaceae bacterium (assembly GCA_964371955.1). Lineage (GTDB taxonomy): Bacteria > Desulfobacterota > Desulfovibrionia > Desulfovibrionales > Desulfovibrionaceae > CAYJAZ01. The sequence continues at coordinate 31,204 of CAYJPB010000004.1, forward strand.
ATGCCTTGATGATAAAGATAGAATGAGTATGATGGGGGCAATTGCCGAAATTGCAACACACTCATCTTGTTCACAGGTATTTATTCCCGAACTCGATAACCCTCGTGCAATTGCAGCAGAAGAATTATGCAACGAGTTTAGTAAAAGCACTCTCAAATGCACTCCTTTTAAAAATCTTGACGAAAGCCTAAAATCGCTACAAAATAGTGAAGGACAGACAGTGCTTATCTGCGGTTCTTTATACTTACTGGCTGAATTTTACACACTCTACCCCAAATTTTTATATGTAGGTAATTGATATGGATAATCTTTTCAGATTTTTGCCCTCGGTTTCCAAAATTCTTGACGATATGTATGCGCAATTACCGTCAACTTCACGCTTGCATGCAATTCCTCAATCGCTCTTGACGGATTTTATCAACGAACATTTCTCAATTTTGAGAGAAGCGATAAAGGAAAAAACAATTACAAGCAAGGAAGAACTTGAAAAAGAATTGCATATCACATATCTTATTAATATTTTTGAAAAAAAACTCTCACCAAAACTCCATGAAGTTATCAACGGAACGGGCGTTGTTATCCACACAAATTTGGGGCGTTCAGTGCTTTCAAAAAGCAGTATGGAGGCGATAACAAATATCGTGAATGGCTATTCGACGCTTGAATTTGATATTTCGACGGGAGAAAGAGGCTCACGCCATGCCATTGTGCGTGATTTGCTGGTGCGCATTACAGGGGCTGAAGATGCGCTTGTGGTGAACAATAATGCGGCGGCTGTTATGCTTGCTTTAAGCGCTCTGGCAAGTGGCGGAGAAACCATTATTTCACGTGGAGAACTTGTTGAAGTGGGCGGTTCTTTCCGTATTCCCGACGTGATGGAATGTAGCGGTTCAACGCTCAAAGAAGTGGGCACAACAAATAAAACACATTTCAAAGATTATCAAAATGCCTTGAGCGAAAACACAAAAGCGATTATGCGCGTGCATACATCAAATTATCGCCTTATCGGCTTCACTGCAAAGGTTGCCACCGAAGAACTTGCCGCATTTGCTCAAGCGAATGAACTGTCCTTTATAGAAGATTTGGGAAGCGGTTCCTTTGTTGATTTTTCAAAATTCGGACTTCCCAAAGAGCCGACGGTGCAAGAAGTTGTTGCGCAGGGTGTTGATATTGTAACATTTTCAGGTGATAAACTTCTCGGAGGCCCACAAGCGGGGATAATTGTCGGGAAAAAGAAATATATAGATCAAATCAAGCACAATCAACTCCTTAGAGCTTTACGCCCTTGCAAACTCACTTTTGCCGCTTTGGAAGCAACTTTGCACGAATATCTCAATATGCAAGCGGCTTTGGAAAATATTCCAACGCTCAATATGCTCACAATGGATTCTAAAACAATTGAACAAAAAGCAAAGAAATTATTGCGAATTCTTTCAAATGCTTTGCCAAAAGAAAGTGCAAATCTCACGCTGAAAAAAGATTCCTCCCGAGTGGGCGGCGGTGCATTTCCCGAAGCTCCTTTACCTACTTCACTTGTGGAGATTCATCCTTTAAAAATTTCCGCACAAAAATTGAAAAATAAATTATTAGAGGAAATTGTGCCCATAATCGGTAGGCTTGAAGAAGATTCTTTTGCTCTTGATGTGCGCACGCTTGACGAAAAGCAGTTTAAACAAGTTGCTGAAATTTTAAAAAGAAATATATAAGAAGCCATACATGGGAACACGTCTGAACAAGTATATTGCCGAGTGCGGATTTTGCTCTCGCCGTCATGCCGATGAACTTATCACGCAGGGAAGAGTGCGCATAAATTCAATTATAGCAAAGCAGGGCGCTCAAGTTGAAGTGAATGATATTGTCACAATTGACGGCAAGGCGCTGACAGGCGGAGCGAAAAATATTTGCCTTCTTTTGCACAAGCCCATTCAAGTGGTTTCCACAGCAAAAGATCCCGAAGGACGAATGACCGTGCTCGATCTTTTACCCCCAAAATACAAGGATATGCGCCTCTATCCGGTGGGGCGACTTGATTATTTTTCCGAAGGTTTGATTATTCTTACCAACGACGGCGATCTTGCCAACACGCTCATGCACCCCAAACACGATTTGCCCCGAGTGTATAATGTGCGAGTGCGTAACGAAGGCAATTATTCCATAGAAGAAATTCTCGACACAATGGCAAGAGGTATGCGCTTAAATGACGGCACTTTGCTTGCCCCTGTGCAAACGGAAATCTTTGCTGAGCGCATGAAAGATATGCCCGAATACGACATTGAATTTGTTCTTTATCAAGGCGTTAACAGGCAAATCCGCCGTATGTGTCAGGAAAGCGGGCTTGTTATTTTGCGACTTATGCGTGTTGCCCACGGGCCGCTTAGCCTTGGCAATCTTGCACCGGAAGAGGTGTATGAGCTTTCAGAAGAAGAGCTTTATTCACTTAAGCAGGATTTGAAATATACATAAAGTAACATTCATAATCCGCAATCTATTGTTATTGTAAAGTAATTTTTTCAAAATGGAGTGATGTGTTGTACATTAATCACAAGTCCGCATTACATCAAATACGGGCTATTCTTCTTCAATCCATGCTTGAGCTCGTTTAACAGCTCTGTGCCACTGATAGAGGAGTTCTTCTCTTTGATCTTGAGACATTTTTGGTTCAAAAGAGCGTTCAAGTTTCCATTTTGAAGCAAGTTCTTCTTCTGTTTCCCAAAAGTTTACGGCAAGCCCTGCAAGATATGCAGCACCAAGAGCGGTTGTTTCAGTAATGACGGGGCGTTCAACGACAACTCCTGTTAAATCAGCTTGATATTGCATAAGCATGCTGTTGCGACTTGCACCGCCATCAACACGTAAAGTTGTGAGGGCGATATTGGCATCTTTTTGCATTGCATCAATAATGTCAAGTGTTTGCAGGGCAATACTTTCAAGAGAAGCACGGGCGATATGCCCACGCTTTGTGCCACGGGTTATTCCTATCATCGAACCTCTTGCGTATTGATCCCAGTAAGGAGCGCCAAGCCCAACGAAGGCAGGCACAAAGTACACACCGCCATTGTCGGGCACAGTTGCCGCCAAGCCTTCCATGTCGGAAGAGTCGTGTATCATTTCTAAACCGTCTCTTAACCACTGCACAACGGCACCACCAACAAAAACCGATCCTTCTAAGGCATAATACGCACCATTGTTATTTTGCCAAGCAACTGTGGTGAGCAAGTTATTTTGACTTTCCCGCGGCGTTTTACCTGTATTCATAAGCAAGAAGCAGCCTGTTCCGTAAGTATTTTTTGCCATTCCTTCTTTGAGGCATGCATTGCCGTATGTTGCTGCTTGCTGATCGCCGGCAACGCCTGAAATGGGTATCATTGTGCCAAAAAATTCGGGGTGACAATGCGTCATCACGCTTGAAGAGGGCATAACTTCGGGAAGGATAGAGCGAGGAATACCGAGAATTTCCAACAATTCATCGTCCCAAGAATGGGTGTGGATATTATACATTAATGTACGGCTTGCATTTGAAGGATCGGTGATATGTGCGCCTTTACGGTTGAAATTCCATATAAGCCAAGTATCCACAGTTCCGAAAGCAAGTTCGCCTGCTTCTGCTTTTGCTCGTGCACCCTCAACATTATCTAAAATCCAGCGGACTTTTGTTCCCGAAAAATATGCATCGAGCACAAGCCCTGTCTTTTGGCGGATGATTTCTGCTTTGCCTTCTGCTTTTAGTTGATCGCAAAAAGCTGCTGTGCGCCTATCTTGCCAGACAATGGCATTATAAATGGGAATACCTGTCTTTCTTTCCCACACAATTGTTGTTTCTCGTTGATTTGTTATACCGATTGCGGCTATATCATATCCCTCAACTTTAGCGTGTTTTAAACATTCTTTGGCAACTTTTGCTTGTGTGTCAAAAATTTCTGTCGGACTATGTTCAACCCAGCCCGGTTGTGGGTAAATTTGAGTAAATTCTTTTTGTGAAACTTGCAACATATCAGAGTTTTGGTCAAATAAAATCGCGCGTGATGAAGTTGTGCCTTGGTCTAAAGCCAAAATATATTTTTTCGACATAGTAGCCCCCTTTCATAGAATAATAATATCTATAGACGTGCTTTGTCAAGAAAGCACTTTTTAATGATAATTAATTATTGTTTTAGTATAAAGTCGTATAGATAATATGCCGATAAGTAAGCTATTGAATATTAAATGCAAACAGGAGCATTGATTATGAAATTGTTACAGAGAATTTTATTACCATTATTGCTGGTTATACTTCTTTCTATGACCGTTCTCAGTTACCTGACTTATAACCAAACCTCAAAATTTTTAACTGATTCTGCGCTCAATACAATGGAAGTGACAACAGTGACCTTGCAACGTATGCTCGACTATACCTTGCGCTCAACAAATACACTTATTCAAGTAACATCGGAAGATACGCATGTTTTAGACTTTGCAGAAATGCCTAGGCGCTCACAAAGTGATGTGAATTCGATGAACGATTGGCTTACCAACCGTACAGCTCAAGTTCCATTAATGAACGGCTTTAACCTCATAGGTATCGACGGTATTGTGATAGCTTCTTCCAACCCCAGCGCTGTGGGGACGGACCTTAATTTCAGAGAATATTTCCAAATAGCTGTCACAGGTGTTACTCCCGAACCTGAACCGCGTATGTCAACCATTACAAATGAAGTGCTGATGGCTGTTGTCTTTCCCGTGAAAAACACTAGGGGCGATGTAATTGCTGTTTTGAGCGGTGATATTTCCTTTGCGCAAATATATGATGTTGTTTTTGACGGAATTCATATCGGTGATGAAGGTTATGCTTTTGCCATCGATGGTGAAGGGCGCATTGTGCTGGATAAAACTTCTGAATTTTTATTCAGAGATGATATCTCCACCATTGCAGATATGCGAAGAATTGCAAACAGTCCTGACGGCGTTTCTGGATATGTAAACGTTTTTGGCGAACCTGTTGTTGCGTACCACACAGCGATGGTAGGAACAGATATGACAATTATTGCCAGAGCAGAAGAGCGTGATGTTTTCTCAGATTTAAGTGAAGTGAGCCGTCTTTCTATTATTGCCACAGCAGTAGCGGCAGTTCTAAGTGCTCTTATTGCCTTTATTATCATTAATCCCGTTGTTAAGGCAATTTCAAAGGGCGCAACCTTTGCTACATCAATCGCAAAAGGCGATTTAAACGTCAACCTCGATGTTCGCCGTACAGACGAAATTGGCAATCTTGCCAATGCGTTACGCTCCATTCCCGAATCTTTGAACAGAATTATCGATGAATACAGTCGAGTAAAGAATGAACTTATTAGCGGTAATATTGAAATTCGTGGCGACAGCTCAAATTTCCAAGGGGCGTATGCCGAACTTATCGATGGTACAAATACAACATTGGCGCAATACCAATTCATCCTCAACTCCTTAACTGCTCCTGTTGTAGTAATGAATAAAGATTTGCGCATAACGTATATCAACGAAGTAGGGCAATTGGTTGTTGGTAGAGATTTTTATAATAAAACGTTTAAAGAAGTCGTCAACAGCGATGATTTAGATACTCCCAATGATGCTATAAAACTTGCTGTGAAAACTATGAATCCGGCAACAGCACACACTATTGCAAGACCAAGAGGGCTTGCACGTGATATTGCTTACACAGCTATTCCCTTTAAAGGTGAAAACGGAGAGCTTACAAGCGTTATTCAGCTCATTACTGATTTGACAGATATTAAGAATACGCAAAGAACCATTGTTGAAGTGGCAAATAAGGCACAAAATATCTCAGATCGTATGGCAACCGCCTCACACGAACTTTCTGCTCAAGTAGAAGAAGTGACAAATGGCGCGCAAGTTCAACGTGACCGTGTAACAGCAACAGCAACGGCGATGGAAGAAATGAATAATGCCGTCCATGAAGTTGCACGTAATGCCAGTGATGCAAATGCGCAGTCCGGCACAGTCCATGAAAAGGCTGCAGAAGGTGCAGATTTGGTGAATAAAGTTGTAGAAGCAATCAATAATGTTAACGATATTGCCACAGAACTTGAGAAAAATATGGAACAATTGGGCGCACAAGCTGAAAATATCGGAAGCGTTATGGACGTTATTACCGATATAGCCGATCAAACAAACCTCCTTGCCTTAAACGCAGCCATTGAAGCGGCTCGTGCAGGGGAAGCAGGAAGAGGCTTTGCTGTTGTTGCCGATGAAGTACGTAAACTTGCCGAAAAAACTATGACTGCCACCACAGAAGTAGGAAACAGTATTCGTGGTATTCAAGAAACAACCACAATGAATATCAGTCGAGTTGGTGAAAGCGCCAGAAGTGCCGCAACCGCCACAGAATTGGCAACAGTTTCAGGAAACTCCCTTTCCGAAATCGTGGCTCTTGTAAATATCAATACATCTCTTATTTCAAGTATTGCTACTGCGGCGGAAGAACAATCTGCAAGCTCCATTGAAATTAATTCATCAATTGACGAAATCAATAATATTGCAGGATCAACAGCAACCGGAATGGATCAGGCTTCTCAAGCAGTGCGCGAACTTTCCGAAATGGCGCTTGAACTGCAAGGGCTTTTGGAAAGATTACAACAAGAAAGTTAATATTCAAAAAATTACACACTTTCAAAAAACAAGCTCCTATGCAAATTTGCGTAGGGGCTTTTCTTTTTTCTTGACAAAGACTAAGGAATGCTGTACTATTTTTTTTACTGCACATATTTTGTGCAATTTTTATGAGAATTGACATTTTTCAACATGTTTTTGAGAGCGATGAAAAATAAAAATTTATTTTGGAGTTATGATGAAGAAAATTTATGTTCTTATTGCCGCCGTATTGCTGAACCAAGTTACAGCAATATCTGAGGCATGCGCGCAAGAATACGTAGAAGTTGCGCAAGCAGAAACCTTTACAGTCGAACAATACGCCACCGGCGAAGTTGTTGTTACAGGTTCTTTGACGGAAATGCTTATTGATGATAATCCTGCGGCATTGTCTGTTATCACATCTGAAGATATGCAAAACATGGGTGTGAGCAATGCCTATGAAGCTTTGGCTCGTGTTCCGGGTGTTTCAACAACAACAGGTGCTGAAGATGGGCGTGTAGGTATACGTGGCTCATCAGAAAACGAAGTGCTTTATCTACTAAACGGTAATCCTTTAGCCGCCGCCCCTGACGCAACAGGAAGAGGTGAAACTGCGCAATGGCTTTTCCAAGTACTCAGCGTTGAATCTATAGAAAGAATTGAAGTCTTGCGCGGACCTGCCGGTGCACTTTACGGTGCGGAAGCAGCAACAGGTGTTATTAACGTTATCACAAAAAGAGCTGACGAACGTGAAATAACTTTTGGTGTGATAGGCGGTAACTACGGAATTAACTCTTATGTTAATGTAGATTTAGGTCAAATGGGGCCGTGGGATGCTTTCTTTAGCGCAGGCTATTCTTACGACTTTGCCGTGCGTGACGAATATGTGGGTGCAGGCGGAATATTCCCTGAAGATGCATTCTATGACTCACCGGAAGGTCCTATAGCAAATTTCATGCTTGATATGGGCTACCGAATAAACGACAATCATGAATTACGCCTTTTTGCCGACTTGGCGTATGAAAGCCTTACATCAAGATCTTTATTCTATAAACTGGATGAATACGGTGCTTTAAACAGTAATTCTACCAGTAATCATTCTGTAAGGGATAATTTTAGATTTAATGCCAACCTAACGTACAATGGAACAGTAGGAAATCATGATTATTCGATTTCAGCCGGGTATAATCGCATAAATAGAGATCAATACGATAGAATAAAAAATTCCGGAACTGCAGAAACCGAAGAAATAGATCTTGTAGAACTTACCGATTCATACTATATTGATTTATTGAGCTTTAATATTAGAGATACATGGTATATCAACGATTGGAATACTCTTACTGTAGGTGGTTCATACAGACACCGTGAGAATAGTTCAGTCGAGTTGTCTCCAATATGGTCACAAAATGGCGTAGATTATACCAATGAATATGCAATATATGTACAAGATGAAATTTCACTCTTTGATGGCGACTTACTGCTTCTTCCCGCATTGCGTTACGATAAATATTCTTTGTTTGACGGACAGCTTTCACCAAGCTTTGGTATAACATACCACATCAATGACGATCATCGCCTTAAATTTAGCTTTGGTTCTTCCTTCTTACCTCCAAGCCCTGAAAGAATTTTCGGTGATGGAAGTAAAATTATGCCAAGCCTTGATCTCAGACCTGAAAGAAGCTATGGTTTTGATTTGCGCTATGAAGGTGAACTTGATACAGATTTTGGACTTTTCTCCGGTGCGGTAAGTGTGTTCTACACGGATTATCAAGACAAGTTTGAAAGAATTATTTTAGATTTGACAAATAAAGAATTTCAATGGCAAAATGCTCATGCCGCAACAAACAGAGGTGTTGAACTGGAATTGAATTATACTTTCCTTGATGATTTCACCCTCTCAGGTTCATACACACATGCTGATTTTGTGAATCACGATACAGGTTACCATTTGGCCGGTTCATACAGAAACCTTTATACAGCCGGTTTGTCCTATTATAATTCAGATTGGGATTTCAGCGCATCATTATTTGTGAAGTTTGTTGATAATCAAGCTGTAAAAGAAGAAAAAGACGATAGCGATGTAGGTAGCACTCAAGGTGTTTACTATACAGACTATTCATCAGTAGACATTTCTTTGAGAAAAACTTGGCTTGATAAATATTCTCTTTCTTTCTCAGTCATCAACCTCTTTAATGATGTAGATGCATATAACTACAGATTTGTAGATCCAACAACCTATACATTAGGTTTTGAGATGTCTTTCTAATAAACTATAACTCAGACAATGCAAAAGAACTCTTTACAAGGTAAGGAGTTCTTTTGTATGTGTATTCATAATACTTGACACTCACTAGGCATTATATTATTGCTATTTTGCATTGAGAAAGGAGAAAAAATGTTTCAAGAAAAATTTAATCAAGTGTACTCCATGATTGGCCCGGCAGGTGTGGCTTTATTGTTCTTTGTGCTTCTTGCGATTTATCTTTCGCTTAAGAATTTTTATTTTCTTACACTGGTTTCAAATGGCTTTAAAAGAAAAATGAATAATCTGGAAAGCAGTGATTGCCCCGACCGTGACATGCTCTTGAACGGTACAAAAAATCCGCTTGTGCGCATTGTGTACGAAGTTTTGCTTCACAGCAGGCAAGCAGAAGATGTGCGCGCGGAAGTTTCCTATCTTTTTCACAGAAACTTTGAAAAAGTCACGCGTGATTTAGCATATTTACGTCTTATTTCAGTTATTTCGCCTCTTCTCGGGTTGCTTGGTACCGTGCTTGGTATGGTGCAGGTTTTTGAAGCCATCGCCACAACAACTTCTCCCGATCCCGCACTTCTTGCTGCAGGCATATCAACGGCGCTTCTCACAACAATTATGGGTTTGACGGTTGCCGTTCCTACACTTATGTTTTACTACTTTCTCATACTTAAATTCAAAGGCATGCAAATTTATGCTATTGAATACAGCTATAAAATGTTAGATGTTTGTAAAAACAATTAATGAGGGGCTAAAATGTTTGATAATGATTTGCTTGACGAAGAGCTTTCCATAGACTTAACTCCGCTTATCGACGTTATATTTATGCTTTTGGTTTTCTTTATTATGACTACAACTTTCAGTAAACCTGTTATGGAAATTGTGTTACCTTCCGCTGAATATACCGAAGAAAATGAAAGCCAAGAAGAAATTGTTTTGTCTGTTACGAAAGATGGGGCGTATTTCTATAATGATACACAGCTCACAATTGACGGAGTTGTGGAATTGTTTGACAATAACCCCACAGCAACCGTAAATTTTTATGTGGATAAAGAAGCGCCATTTGAGGCTTTTGTACTTGTGATGGATAAAGTAAGAGCACGGGAGGGTGGTAGTTTTGTCATCAGCACCGAAGCGCAATAAATCCATTTTGCCGGAATTTTTGCAGAAATTTTTATACGACGCTTCAAGCCAAACAAGAAGCAAGCAATTTGCATGGGCAACTATGCTTGTCTTGCTTGTGGCATTAGCTATTACAATTATCAGAAACCCCGAAATTTTAGAGGTGATGTCGCAAAGAATTCAAGAGCTTATCACTCAAGTGGAGGAAGAAGAATTTATCCCCAGAGAACCTCCCGAAAAAAAACGCTTTGAAATCGTATTTGCTGACGATTCGCTTTTTGATTACGAAATACATGTCATTCGCCCTGCATTACACACACGTGAAGAACCTGAACCAATGTACATTGAAGAGCCCCCCGAACCCGAACCTATTCCTGAACCGGAGCCCGAGCCAGAACCGGAGCCAATGCCTGAACCCGAACCCGAGCCCGAACCGGAGCCGCAGCCAATTCCTGAACCTGTAGCTCCCGTAGTTCCGCAACAATCTCAAGTTGCAGACACAAATAATAATGCTCCCTTGGAAAATGCCGCTGAATCTACCGCAACGCTCAATGCAGGCGCAAGCGATTCAAATATGGCAACAACAGAAACAAGCGGTTCAACACGCGATCAAGTAATTGCCGAACTTCTTGCCACAGTAAATCGCCTTAAAGAATATCCTCGCACAGCGCAAAGAAGAGGTATTCAGGGCACAAATACAATTGCCGTAACAGTTACACCTGAGGGTGTTATCAGAAATGCCAGACTTGTAGGTGCTATGGGCAATGACGATTTAGACGAAGCAAGCAGAGAACTTTGCACACGACTTATAGGAATTACAATTTCAGCGCCGAATAACCTTATTGAAGTCACGATTCCTATAGTATATAGGCTTGAGTAATAAAAATTTAATAAACAATAAAATATAAAAAAAGGGTTTTCTTTTTACAAGAGAACCCTTTTTTTGTATTAACACTATGTGGACTTTATAAGATTTACAAAGGAGCTTAACTCCTTTGGTTTAGCCGAAGATTATATTATTTTGTCAGTTATTTTTTCAACACTTTTTCAATACGTTCAAGGGCAATATCGACATTCTTTGTATTTGCAAAAGCTGTGAGTCGAACATAGCCTTCACCGCTCAAACCAAAACCTCTGCCCGGGGTTGAAACAATGTGCGCTTCGTCAAGAAGGAATTGGAAATAATCCCACGATGGTGTATTATTTGGTGTTGCAATCCAGATATAAGGCGCATGTTCTGCTCCGTAAACTTCTAATCCAAGAGATTTTAATTTATTGAGTATTTTTTTTGAGTTTGCCATGTACACGGCAATGGTTTCTTGAATTTCTTTTTGCCCTTCTTCTGAGAAAATGGCTTCTGCCGCTCTTTGAACGATGTAAGGACAACCGTTGAACTTTGTGGTTTGTCTTCTGTTCCACATGTCACGCAATTTCATTTCTCTGCCTTGTGAATCATACCCTACAACTGTTTTGGGCACAACAACATAGCCACAGCGTAAACCTGTGAAGCCTGCTGTTTTTGAGAATGAACGAAATTCTATGGCAACGTCTTGCGCGCCCTCAACTTCATAGATACTGCGGGGGAGAGTAGGGTCTTGAATAAAAGCTTCATAGGCGGAATCGTAAAGAATAATAGCTTTATTTGCCTTAGCATAATCCACCCATACTTTAAGTTGTTCTTTAGTGAGAACACTACCTGTAGGGTTGTTGGGGTAGCATAAATAAATGCAGTTTACAGGTTCAGTCGGAAGTTGTGGCATAAAGTTATTTTCTTTAGTGCAAGGAAGATAGACAAGGTTTGACCATTGCGAGCCGTTCCATGTTCCAGCTCTGCCACTCATGGCATTAGAGTCGACATACACGGGATAAACAGGGTCTGTAACGGCAATGCGGCTATCTTCAGAAAAAAGTTCCTGAAAGTTACCTACATCGCTTTTTGCGCCGTCACTCACGAAAATATCGTCGGCAGAAATATTAATGCCTCTGTCTTGGTAGGAAAATTTTGCAATTTTTTCACGCAAAAAATCATAACCCTGTTCGGGACCGTAACCGCGAAAAGTTGCGGCAACTGCCATTTCGTCAACTGCTTTATGTAAAGCCTTAATAACAGCAGGTGCAAGTGGTTGAGTAACATCACCGATTCCAAGGCTGATAACTTCGGCATTTGGGTTCGCTTCTTTAAATTCTTTCACTCTTTTTGCTATATCAGAAAAAAGGTAAGATGCCGGAAAGTCAGCGTAATTTTCATTAACATTCATAATATTCTCCTTCAAATACAAGGCGGGCTTCGCCTTTCATAAAAATATGGTTGTCATCTCGCCAGTCAATTTCTAAACTGCCGCCGTTAAGGATAACTTCAACTTTTCTCTCGGTATGCCCGAGTTTTGCGCAAATTAAAGCTGTTGCACATGCACCTGTACCGCACGCTTCTGTTTCGCCAGCGCCACGTTCCCACACGCGCATGCGAACTCTGCTTTTGTCGATTAATTGGACAAATTCAACATTGATTTTACGTGGGAAAAGTGGGTGACATTCAATTTTTGAGCCGATGCTTTCAATATCCATATTTTCAACATCGTCAACAAAGATAATTGCATGCGGATTTCCAACGGATACACAAGAAATTATATACGTTTTTCCATCAATTTCAAGCGGGTAATTAATGCACTCTTCACTGTCAACAGTGACAGGAATTTCTTTTGATTTCCAATAAGGAATTCCCATATCAACATTCACAGTATCAACTTTTCCATCTAAGAGAAATAGTTCAAGTTTCTTATTTCCAGCAAGGGTTTCCACATCAAATTTTGTGTCGTGCACAAGTTTATTTTCATAGGCATATTTGCCAACACAACGGATTGCGTTACCGCACATTTCAGCTTCACTGCCGTCTTTATTGAACATGCGCATACGAACAGCGGCTTTGTCGGAAGGAAGAATAAGAACAATTCCGTCAGATCCTATACCTTTATGTCTGTCGCTCATATGAGGTGCAAGCGATTGGGGATCGCTTACCTCGACTTCAAAAGCGTTTATATAAACGTAATCATTGCCGATTCCATGCATTTTTGTAAATTTCATAAATTAATCAACCTTTAGTTATAGGTAATCTTCACAAGTTGAAACTCTTACATGTGTGTACACAATCGTCAAGAAATTTTTTATAGCCAAAAAATAAATTTATAATGATGTTGACATGAATTATATTCGCCTGCGGCGCGCCCAAAGGGGATAATCCCCTTTGGAAACCTTATACGTTTCATTTTAAGTATAAAAATGTAATTGTTTTACAGAGTAAATTTTATAAGTTGGAATATGAGAATAATAAGTTAATCGTGTGATAGCTATAAAAAAAGGGAGGTAATACCTCCCTATATTCATGATGTGCGTTTCACTTAGTCAAAGCGTTTTTTCAATTCATGGTAAAAGTTATTTAAACTTTTATCCTTTGCCGGAAAAATGCAATGTGGCACACCATCGGCAGCTTTATGCTTGGCTATGCACTTTGAACAAACGCCGTGATTATCACAGGTCGTTTTAGGACATACACAATTTTCATTTTGTTTTGCTTCCATAGTTTTCTCCATTTTATGATATGAAAGAAATATTCAGCAATGACAGTATCAGAATACTTATTTTGCAAAGCCGACAGCTCTGCGTTCACGTATAACTGTGACACGGATTTGCCCGGGGTAGGTAAGATTTTCTTCAATTTTTGAAGAAATATCTTTACAGAGCAAGAATGTTGAATCGTCGTCAATATCATCTGAATTTACAATAACGCGCAGCTCACGGCCTGCTTGAATAGCGAATGATTTAGAAACGCCCTCGAACGCATTTGCAATGCCTTCCAAATCTTCCAAGCGCTTCACATAGTTTTCAAGCAATTCTTTACGTGCACCTGGACGAGCGCCTGAAAGAGAGTCCGCGGCTTGCACAAGAACTGCAAGAGCGCTTTCAGGGCGAACATCTTCATGGTGAGCGGCAATTGCGTGAATGATTTCTTTGTTTTCATTGAATTTCTTGGCAATATCCGCGCCGATAGTTGCGTGTGAGCCTTCGATTTCATGATCCACAGCTTTTCCTATATCGTGCAACAAACCGGCTCTTTTGGCTTTTTTGATATTCATGCCAAGTTCAGCCGCCATAATTCCACACAAAGCCGAAACTTCAAGTGAGTGCTGTAACACATTTTGGGTGAATGAAGTGCGGTATTTAAGTTGTCCTAAAAGGCGCACAATTTCTGGGTGAATACCGTGAACGCCGGCATCAAAAGTTGCTTGCTCGCCAACTTCGCGAATCTGTACTTCAAGTTCTTGTTCGCACTTGAGCACAATATCCTCAATGCGTGCAGGATGTATTCTGCCGTCTTGGATAAGGCGTTCAAGAGCCATTTTTGCAACTTGTCTACGTAATGGTGAATACGCTGACAAAATAACGGTTTCCGGCGTGTCGTCGATGATAAGATCAACGCCTGTTGCCGCTTCGATAGCACGGATATTACGCCCCTCACGACCGATAATTCTGCCTTTCATATCTTCGCTGGGCAAAGACACTGTTGTGACAGTTTGTTCGCCGACATAATCTCCGGCGTATCTTTGTATGGTAAGCGCAAGAATTTCTTTTGCCTTTCTATCGGCAGTTTCAGCGGCCTCGGTTTCGATGGAACGCATCATTTTTGCGGCTTCGTGGCGGGTTTTATCTTCAATTTCATTGAAAAGTTGCTGTTTTGCCTCTTCTTCGCTGAGAGAGGCAATTTCTTGCAAGCGTACATGCTGTTCGGCTATTTTTTCATCTATTAATTCCGTTTGTTCTTCAAGATGACGCTCTAATTTTGCAAGTTCTTTTTCGGTTGCGATAATTTCTAATTCACGTGAATTGACTTTATCGATTTTTTCTTCAAGCTTTTCTGTTTGCACTTGAAGATGCCTTTCCTTGGACTTTACTTCTTTCTCTCTTTCTTTATTTTCGTTTTCAATTTCTTTTTTGAGAGTATAAAGTTCGTCCTGTCCTTGGATTAAAATTTCTTTCTTTTGGGCTTGCGCTTCTTTTCTGGCTTCGTTCAGAATTTTATTCGCAAGATCATTTGCATCGCCTATACGTCTTGTTGTAATGTGTTTATTGAGATAAACACCAATTCCGACGCCAAGAGCGGCACACACAATACCCATGAGTATGATAAATAATAAACTCATGATTATTCCTCCATGTATATTAAAGCTTGTGCACATATGCACTGCCGGTAAAGAAAACCAATTTCATCTTGTGCGAAAAAAAAAGGTTTCCTATTAGAAAAAGGAAACCATGCATGACGAATATGATACCCGAAGTGCCGTGGTTTATGGCACGTCAAAGACCTAATTTCTAGGTCGGGCGCCCTTGCCTTGCTTTAGGTTCATTCGTTAGTAGAACGTACACACCGCACGGTCGTCAGGCTCCCTAGTTTTATGCTTGTGAGGTCGACACAACACCTATAAACTCACGCACACTTCAGGTTTATATATATCTACTACAAAATACAAAAAAATGCAAGCGTCACTGAAAAAGAATTTTTTTTTAGTTTTGCTTCAAAATTTATCTATTTTTGTATTTTTCTGTTGAAAAGTTGACAAAATTTCATAATTCAGAAGCAGAACTTAGTCTATATTCTCTTCTTGTTTGCCTATAGAGTTTTCAGACAAAGAAGTTTCTAACCTGTGCAATAAAGAGCCTAAGCGTTGATTTATTGCTTTTCTTTCCGATTCTTTATTTTCTGATGCTTCGATAAGTCGATCACATTCATTTTGCAATTGTAACAAGTCGTCAGCAATTCCTATGGCAAGGATAGTGAGTAGCCTATCTCTGCCAAGTTGGCTTCCGTGAGAACGGAGGCTATCATAACTTTGCTGGATTAATTCAGTCGCTCTTTTCACTCTTTCTGCATCGGCATCAGAGCTAAAGGAGATATCCAGTCCACACGCAATTACATTATAGGTTTGCATAATTACCTGCAAAAACTACATTTAGTTGTAGTTTTCTTCAGTTAATTGTTCTTCAACCTTGGCAAGAAGTCTTTCAACGCGTTCGTTCACCTCGTTGCGTACTTCTTGTTCTCTATGTAAAGCATTTTCAAGATTGCGTTTTTCTTCTTCCATAAGCTGATAACCTGCGATTTGTTCGCGCAATTGCGCATTTTCATCTCGCATACTTTGTAAGGCCGCTGTTAGAGCAAAAACACTTTCTTCAAGTTTGATAAGCAGTTCCATAACAATATCCTACATATTTTTTCAAAGAAATATCAATAAACTCGGAACAAAATAAAAAGGCAAAACTCCAATCGCATTTTTATTCTATTTTTTCTTTATTGAATTTCTTTAAGTAAAAAGTTCGTATATTGGAATTAGTATAATGAGTTTTCTTTCTATTGGCAAGTTTTTTTTATATATAATATTAATTCTGATTTCTCACTTTAAACATCAATTCTTTTTCCATAGAATACAGTTATTTTCTATTATAAATTCAATGTGTTGCTTAGATTTCAACCAAGAAAGGTAAGATTTTATTGTGCTTCCGATCAAGAGATTTTGTTCAAGGCTCATCTTTAAATTATATTTTTCAAAAACTTTTTGTAATAGATTTTCAAAGCTTATTGCATTTGAACATACGTGATATATATACTCGCCAAGCTCAAGCGTTTTATCAATATTATACTGCACAAGCTCGCTTATATCCTCGCTTATCGGCGCATGAGAAGGCACAAAGAATTTTGCTTGCATGTTTTTCAGTTTGTCTAATGTTTCCAGATGTGCACCGACATCAAACAAGTAAACAACCTTATATTTTTCCAATGTTTCTTTGCTTGCAAGGCTGTCAGCAAGAAAAACAACATCGTCGGCTGTTCTGTAGCCCATCATATGCATGCTGTGCCCGGGAAGTTCGATGCACGTCAATCCATTCGGTAGAACTTTTTCTGTAAGTTCAAGCGCATGGCTTGCTTGAGCACACAAAAATTTATTTTGCAGTTCCTTGATTGGTAAAGAACCAAAAAGAAATGTCGGCTCAAGTTCAGGATGATTCACAAAAGCACATTCAATTGTTGGAGCATACACCAAACAGCTTGTTTGATCTTGAAGGTATTTGTTTCCTCCGATATGATCTGCGTGCGAGTGTGTATTGAATATTGCTTCAAGCTTCCAATTCATGCTGTCAATAATTTTACGAACTTTTTTCCCAACCTCTTTGTCTAAACCGCTGTCAATTAGGCAAACTCGATTTTCGTCTGTTTTTATAATACCTATACGTGCAGGATTTTCTATACAGTAAGTTGTGGGAGTCAACTCAATCAATTCATACATTTTTCATTCTCTTAATAAAAAATACTTCGACTTTTCAATCGAAGCAATCGTGTAATAGTAGTAAAATATTTAAAACGAGTTCTGGCGTGGGTGTAATTGCGGTGTAAGGCTTTCACCTATGGAGAAATTTTCCCCATAGGTGATATAAGGTAAAATCTTATAAGTTTTTTGAGCCGTGAAAAGCAATCTCAAGCACTTCGTAAGTGACTCTTCCTTTTGGGATGTCAACAGTTACTTCATCGCCTTCCTCTTTACCGAGAAGTGCTTGCCCAACGGGTGAAGAAATTGAGATTGAACCGTTAGAAAAATCAGATTCGTCTGCACCGAGAAGAGTGAAGAATTTTTGCTCGCCTGTGTCAACATCTTCAACTTTTACCGTTGCGCCGAAAATAACTCGATCACTTGTAAGGGTATCAAGATCAACAACAGTAAACAAAGGTAAACGTGATTCGATATAGGTAATACGCGCTTCGAGCATACCTTGCTTTTCACGCGCTGCATCATAACCGGCATTTTCTTTTAAATCGCCTTCTTCGCGTGCTTCTTTAATTGCTTGAAT
>CAYJPB010000005.1:0-39528 GCA_964371955.1 uncultured Desulfovibrionaceae bacterium
CATTTTCCATATATGTGTATGTATATTCGCCTGTACTGAGGTTTACTTCATATTCACCCATATATGTTTGAACGGTAAGAAAATCTACACTTTCCCCATTTACTTGCTTTGTAACTATTTGATACGTTTCACCGCGGCCGTCTAAATTGCCATTGTCGTCTATTGTTGCTTCAAAACTCCAAAGTTTTGCGCCAATCACTTTACTGCCTGCAACAAAATTATCAATTTGCCCACTCACTGAAACATCATCTTGAGCAATTTCAAGATGTTCTTGAGTGTCATTGAGATTGATAATGTCTTTGTCAAGAATATTCACGCCCAAAGAAGCGCTGTCAGAAGCGGTATCGCCATCGGCATCGGTAATTGTTGCATCTTGAGAAAAGTTAAGTTGAATTTCAAATTCCGAACCCTCAGCAACAGTAGAATTTTGTTGGAAAAGCACACCTTCCGGAGTGAAGGTTATGGATACATTTTGGTGTGCACCATGTCCCCAAATTCCGCCGTGAAGAACGATATTTCCATCTTCAAGAACAGGATTGCCTTCACCGTCTACCTTGAGATAGAGTTTTATTTCTCTCATACCAAAATCGACAGTATCTATAAAAAGCCCTGTTGAAATTCCATTCACGGCAGCAGAATAATCGCCAACAATTTCTCCATTTACAACAGTCAATACCGGTTCACCGTCTTTGCCCAGCATGGTGGCAGTGTTTTGAACTACCAAACTTCCTTCACCGTCGGCGCCGTAATCGTAGGTGACATTGCCCTGTGCGTCTTCATTAAAATAGTCACTGAAATTAAATTCTTTTTCAGTGCCGTTATACACAAGTTCGGTAAGTTCCAAAGCATCTTCGTGCAGTTCAACATCAATACTCGGCCCATCATCAACAAATGAAATATTTCCGCCAAGATCAAGTTCTACATCTTGCGAAGAAGAAAGCCCGTCAGAGTCTGTAACTGTGACTGTTGCGTTGGCGCTTACAAGATTATCAGGAAATGCATTAAAAATTTCATCAGGATTTGTGCTGTCTGCATGGTCGATTGGTTTGCTGATATCCATGCTGATAACCCCGTCATCAGACATACTTAAGCGAAACACTTCTTCACCGTTTGCAGTTCCGATAACATCACCTGTAGCGGGATCTGCAACTAAAATAATAGGAACATTACCGCTTGTCATTCCTGTATCGGCATTTTGAATTGTCAGTGAAAATTCTGAAATTACAGGCGGATTTGTAGAGGTGGAGGAACCTGTTTGTACTGATAAAGAAGAAAGAACGGCATCGGCAAAATCAGTTGTATTGTCGCTTAGGTCTGTATCGGCAGAGCGGGTATGTTCATCAAATACTTTTAATTGCGAAAGAGACTCAACCGCGGACAGGTCTATAGTGAGTGTTGGGGGAGTAGGGGGAACAGTCGGCGGTTGTGGACTTGGTTCAGGTTGTGCCGGTTGGGAAGGTTGGGATGGAGTTGATATGCCCGGAAAAGAAGGGGTAGAGGGCGGATTTAAAGAATTATTCTCAAGAGGAGAGCTTACAGGCAAATCAAGTTCGCTTTCTGATTCTGACGATGCAAGGCTTGGCATACCGTCTTGAAGGAATGAATCAGCATCATAAGACGAAGATCCCAAAATTCCGCTATTGGCGCTTACACCATCGGCAAGTGATAAAAATTCAACGTCACTGTTTAGATTATTGCCTCTTTCTTGATCCAATTCACCGGCTGCCGGCATAAGCGTAGGATCAAGAGCGGCAAAAAAGTCTTCTCCGCTGACTTCAAAACCGTCTATAATAAAATCAGGTATGAACTCATCATTATAGACATTATAAAATCCTTCTAAGGTAAGACTTGAACCATTATCAAAAGAAATAACTAAGTTATTGTCAATTTGCTCAAACAAAGCCTCAGAAATATCAAAATCAAATGATATATTTTCTGTATCAACCGTTGCGGATTGTGTAATATGTTCGTTGGGTAAGGGTATAGAAAGAAAGAGTTCAGACATAGTCAATCTCCAAATTAATTGCTTAAAATGTATTAATAGAATTTATATTGGGGGAGTAAATTATGTAATAAAAATTTTCAAAAAAATGAAATGTAAATGTTCTACGCAGAGTATCTGCGCCTGCGTCCCTATATAAATTAAGGTAGGTGCAATAAAATAAGCCTGTCTATAACAATCAAAGAATCAGCGCCTATTTTTTCTTTCGATATTAATCATCGTTAAAGAACAGTCGCGATAATATACACAATAGAATAAAATGTCAAGAAATCTTATTTATTCGTGAATAACTAAAAAAAGTAAGGATTTGTTCAATGATTTCAATGGATACGAATAAAATTTCAGCACAATACGGATTGCATAAAGGTCATAATTTCGAGAATTATTCCTTCAGTATGTAGAATAGAGTCTTATGCGTGCTCGCTTTCAATATAGTCTTTTAATCTCTGCATTGCTTTTTGGAGGTTTTCTAAAGAATTTGCGTAAGAAAGTCGCAAATATCCCTCTGTTTGCGATCCAAATTCACTGCCCGGCGTTACGGCAACATGCGCTTTATTCAAAATGTCATACGTCAAATCAATGGAAGAACCATTAAAACGTTTTGCCAAATGCCGCGCGTTCACAAGCACATAAAAAGCTCCTTCGGGCTCGACAGGAATGTGGAAACCAAGTTCGCGCAAGGCTGTTAGCAGGTATACACGTCTTTCGTTATACGCTTCACGCATGGCTTGTACATCTTTTTCAGCATGCGTTAAAGCGTGCACGCCGGCACATTGCGCCATAGTATTGGTAGATAAAAAGAAATTTTGCATGAGAACGGTAAGCGGTTTTACATATTCTTTTGGCACAATGCAATAGCCAAGACGCCAGCCTGTCATGGCGTAAGCTTTTGAAAAACCATTAAATACAAGAGCGTTTTGAGTAAATTCCAAAATGCTGTGATTTTTTTTGCCGTAGCTGAGTCCGTGGTATATTTCGTCTGAAATAATAAGGGGGCTCAGCCCGTTATTTGTTTTTGCAAAATCATCACGCACTTTTACAATTGCTTCCATCCTTTCTTTATCCATAACAATGCCAGTGGGGTTTGCCGGAGAATTTATTAAAATTGCTTTTGTTTTTTCATTTAAAGCCATTGCAAGATCGTCTGTTTTAAATTGGAAGCCGTCTTCTTCATACGTGAGCACTTCACGCACTTGAGCGCCCGTAAAGCGCACAAAATTGCTGTAACAAGCATAAGAGGGGTTTGAAATAATAACTTCATCATTTTGACTGAGTAAGGCAGAAAATACAAGGTACATAGCCGGAGAAGAGCCTGAAAAAATAAGCACTTGTTCAGGGGCAATTGTCACATTGTAGTGTTTATTATAATGTGTGGCAACAGCTTCTTGTAATTGCGCAGTGCCTTGCGAGGCTGTGTAATGCGTTTTACCCTCGTCTAAAGCATTTTTTCCCGCTTCAATGATGCATGTAGGTGTGTCAAAATCCGGCTCACCTATTTCTAAATGTATAACATCAATGCCACTTTCTTGCATTGTTTGTGCTTTATGCAAAATTTCCATAACGAGGAATGGGCTCACTTGCGCACAGCGTTCTGCCAATGAAACTAATGTCATAGCGCTTCCTTATAAGTTAAATTTTTCTATTGTGAGAGAAATGTATTGTATTCCTCTTCAGAAATTCATACTTCAAGCAGAAAAATAACTCATTTCACAAAAAAGTCAATATTCCCGAAATTGGCGTACAGGGTTAACGCAAGAAAAAATGGTAAGAAATTCGAGAGGGGTAAAACCCGCCTTGATGTGCTAGGTTTTCCCCCTCTCGAGCTCCCCCCCCCGGAGGGATAATCCCTTTCCTTGCGAATTTTTTAATAGAGGAATAGAAATGTTTTCAACATGCTAAAATAATTATATTTTATAAGAATGGCTGTTGTGAAAAAAAATCTTGCGTTTGCCCTGAATTGGCGTATCAAAAACTTGATAAATATCCTCTTGCTTTTTTTGAGAATTTGCATATACTATTTGAATAAAGCAGTGAGATTTTCCAAAGGGTTATCTCCGCACGTGAATCCGCTTTGTAGCCAAATTAAAAAATATTTATTAATAACATACGATTATAAACTTCACTTGCACATAAAAACAAATAAGGTTTCCAAAGGGGATTATCCCCTTTGGGCGCGCCGCAGGCGAATATAATTCATGTCAACATCATTTTAAATTTATACTTTGGCTATAAAAGGGATTGTCGTGCTTATCCCCGTGGGAGTAATTCCCTTGACCCTGTTGAAAGCGAATCATACTTTTGTCAACTTCCTAAAAAATAATACGTATTTTTAGATAAAACAAACTACTTGGCTTAGGAGATTTTATTGAAAACGAGTATGGGCATAGCCGCATTATTGATGGGTTTTAGCGTGTTATTGTCGCGCTTTATGGGATTGATACGAGATAAAGTGATTTCGTGGCAGTTCGGTGCAGGCGGCGATGCGGACATATATTTTGCGGCATTTGTAATACCGGATTTTATCAATTATTTACTTGCAGGTGGCTATCTTTCTATAACGCTTATTCCATTTTTAGCGGAAAAATTCCAAAAGGAAGAAGAGTGCGAAAGTGGGGAAGAAAAGCTTGCTGTAAAAGATAGTTGGCATTTTTTCGGCACGGTATTTTCATGGGCTGCATTGGCAATAACTTCGCTTACCGTGCTTGCTTTTATTTTCGCTCCGCAACTCACTCAAATTATTGCGCCGGGTTTTGACGAGGGGCAACACGCGCGCTTGGCGTACTTTTTGAGGATAATCTTATTTGCTCAAGTATTTTTTCTGCTTGGAGCGTGCTTTTCATCAATATTGTATGTGCGCAAACAATTTTTAGTTCCGGCACTTATGCCAATAATTTATAATGGATTTATTTTGCTGTTCGGAACGCTCTTTCCCTTGCTTGGTTTGGGCGAGGGTATGGAGGGCTTTTGCTATGGAGTATTGCTCGGCGCTTTTATGGGAGCGTTCTTGCTGCCGTGGTATGCTGTGTACAAAGGCGGTTTGGAATGGAATTTTTCGCTCAAGCATAAGGATTTCAAGAAATTTTTAATTATTGCTCTTCCTTTGATGATTGGGCAATCCGTGGTGGTGCTTGATGAACAATTTGTACGTATTTTCGGCTCTATGGCAGGAGATGGTGCAGTAAGTCTTCTCAATTATGCACGGCGAATTATGCTGGTGCCTGTTGGGGTTGTTGCGCAGGCGGCGGCATTGGCATCGTTTCCTTTTTTGGCAAGTCTTTTGGCAAGGAATGAAGTTGAACAATTTAATCAAAGTTTACAAAAAGCGCTTAATTCCTCCTTATTGTTGATTATTCCGATTTCTGCATTTATGATAATGCAGAGCGAGAATATCATCGGCTTTATATTTGAGGGCGGCGTATTTTCTGAGGAAGATACACGAGTGGCAACACCGCTTTTACAAATTATGCTGATATCAGTACCTTTTTGGGCAATTCAGCAAATAGTAGGGCGAGCGTTTTACGCAAAACAAGATACCGTAACACCGGCTGTTGTAGGCACAATCGCAACTTTTGCCGTTGTTCCTCTTTATTATTATTTTACACCGATATACGGCGCATTTTTTGTAGCACTTATGACAAGTGTTTCCGTGATAACATACACACTGCTACTCGTACTTGTATGGCATAAAAAGAGCGATTCTGATTTATTGCTTCAAAGCACAAAAATGTTTCTGCGTTCTCTTTTCTTGGTTTTACCTCCTACATTTTTCTCACTGTACCTCACACAAAGATTTGCGCTTTATTTCGTAGATTTTTCACCATTATTAAGACAGTTTACAGAATTGTGTGTGAGTGGTATAATTTTTGGCATGCTGTGGCTTTTGCTTGTGTATAATTTACAAAAAGAAGATTTTCTCAGTCTTATTCAGCCCTTTTTGCGGAAAATTAATAGGAGGCAGGTATAATGGAAGTAGTAGTTGCACGTCATGCAGGCTTTTGTATGGGCGTTGATATGGCGCTGAAAAAATTAGATCAAGCCATTGCCGAAAGTATAAATGAAGTTGTTGCCACTATAGGGCCGATTATTCATAACCCACAAGTATTGCAAGAATATAAAGAAAAAAATGTACAGATATTACAAGATATTGATGAAGTAAAGCAGGGCATGAGCGTGCTTATTCGCGCGCACGGTATCCCGCAAAAGGACGAAAAAATTGTCCGTTCAATTGATGCTAAATTTATTGATGCGACGTGCCCTAAAGTAAAATCTGCACAAATTTCGGTTGCTAAAGCAACAGAAAAAGCCAAAGCTGACTCAATATTATTATTATATGGAGAGGAAGATCACCCCGAGGTGAAAGGGCTTGTTTCATATTCGGCAATTCCTTATCATATTTTTTCCAACCCTGAGGAAATATATACTTGCCTTTCTCGTTTTCCCGAAAACTTTATTGTGGCGGCACAGACAACACAAGATAAAGAAATTTATAAAGAATTTACAAAGAAGCTTAAAAATCTCGCATTTGGAAGTGTTGAAATCCTCAATACCATTTGTAATGCCACAAGCGAAAGACAAGAAGCGGTGAGAGAGCTTGTGGGCAAAGTGGATGTTTTCATCGTCGTCGGCGGAAAAACAAGCGGAAACACCAGAAGGTTGGCCGAGATTGCCGCCTCGTATAACTTGCCGACGCACCATATAGAAACAGTTCAGGAACTCAACCTACAAGACTTTTCTCAAAATACACGCTTTGGTTTGAGTGCGGGCGCTTCAACCCCAAGAAAATATATAGATGAAGTGAAAAATGCTATACAGGCATACAAACGTTCTTAATAGATAAATCACGTTAATACGCCTTTTTATAGAAAACACTCTAAAGTATTTTTAAATATTGCCGTTTAGCTTTTTGTAATTGGTTAAATACAAAGACATGATTTATCATCAAGGTTGAAAGTTAGTATGAAAAATATATCGCACACCTATATAATTCCATTTGTCACAACGCTTTTTGTGACAATGCCGTGTGCACTGGTTTTTGCGGGAGCACCCTCGGAAGATTATTTTGAGCAAGAAAATCTTGTGCAAGCAGCACCTGTGCATGCTTCTTCTGTAGCAAATCCTGTAACTTCTCCCGCTTCAACGGTGACGGTTGCTCAACCTACACATAGCGTACAAAGAATAAGTTCTCCGCCGCCTACAGTTGTTCCTACTGCGCATATTGTGAGTACGGTTGATTGCCCACCTGTTGAAACAAGTTCTGTGCTTGCTCAACATTCTGCACCTGTTCAAACAAACACGATAACGCATACAACTACTCCTGTTGTGCCCGTACAAGCGCAGTCACCTGCTCCAACACGAATTTCTTACCCTGAGCCGCCCAGAACGCTCTATCATGGCGATACTATCTATATCGATGAACAAAGACTTGAAATGACAGAATTAAAGCTACAGGTTCGTGAACTTGCAAGTCAATTGCTTGATCACTATCCCGGAGTGGCATTACAAGGAATGATTGCATTTCCCACTTCCTTTGTAAATCTCAGTAACTTTCATGAGACGTCTGACTTAGGGCGCTATATTCCCGAAGCCTTGATATATGAATTCAATTTGCGTGGTTTTCCTGTTGCGGAATATCGCTTAGACGG
The DNA here is from genome assembly GCA_964371955.1 of uncultured Desulfovibrionaceae bacterium. Classification (GTDB taxonomy): domain Bacteria; phylum Desulfobacterota; class Desulfovibrionia; order Desulfovibrionales; family Desulfovibrionaceae; genus CAYJAZ01. Next base: position 7,645 of record CAYJPB010000005.1, read on the forward strand.
AAGAATTTCTCTTAATAGTCACGGTGAATTTGCGCTTACTCGAGATATAAACGATGTCTACTACAGCGACAATGAAGTTGTGCTTGTAGGAACATTTCTTGAAGAAGACAACGGTATTTTTGTAAACGCGCGCTTAGTGCGAAGCGACGGAATGGTTTTGAGAACAGCACAAATTTTGATTCCTATGAACGATATGATTGCCGATATGTCTGCAACTCCTCGCCTCACAAGCGGTGGAATTCCAATAATAGGGTATTGATATGATAAAATTTTTTCAAGGAAAAATGTGGCTTGTCGCTTCTTTGCTCTGTCTCATAACTCTTGCAGGTTGTTCGGGAAGCACTAGACTACTTCCGACATCGGGAACAATTCGCGCTGATTCAAATTGGGAGTACGCTAACGAACTCAAGGCGCATGGCAGATACGAACTGGCAAGAGAATATTACCTCTTCGCATTGGCAGAAGCAAAAACATACGAAGAACAACAATGGCTTGAAAGAGAATTATATACCATTGACTTACTTATAGAATCAAGAAGATAATGATATGAGAAGAAAATATTCACTCCTTATAATATTCATGCTATTACTGGCACTTTTACTGCCTCTCACCGCGGCTTCTTTCAGCCCTTATGGTGAACCGGAAGTGCCAAAAGCAGCAGAAGAAATAGTTGAAGAGCTTGATAGGCAACTGGAAGAAGTATATCTCAGCGAAGACTACCATCGCAGTGAAATTCCGATAGTATGCACTGTTCCTGTTTCCATAAACAATCTCCAGCTCACCAATCCGCTCTCTCGTCAAATGACGGAAGAACTTTCCACACAATTACTTATGCATGGGTATGCTGTTGACGAATTGCGTAAAGCAAACGCGCTGAGTATTCTTCCGGGACAGGGCGAATTTATGCTCACCAGAGAAGTGGAAGAACTTGCCCTTACGCATGTCAGCGGTGTTGCTGTTATGACGGGTACATACACAGTGAGCACAGAAAGTGTACGCTACAGTATCAGCATTATACACTTGCCCACGAACAGAATTTTGGCAAAAGCCTCGGCAACAGTGCCGATCAGAGATGAAATTCGTCACCTATTGTATGAGGACGCACCTTTGCCCCCCCTTATGCCAACCGTACAAACAAGATTAAACTAATCATATACTTTCAAATAATTTAGGAGGAACAATGGCACAAACAAACATTCTTCTCGAATCCGGAACCAATGAGCTTGAAATTGTTGAATTTTATATCAACGAAGAGGGTTATAGGGGGCATTACGGAATAAACGTTGCAAAAGTTGTTGAAATTATCCGTATGCAAACAGTAACCGCAATGCCAAGCATGAGCCACCACTCGGTGATGGGGGCGTTTTCTTATCGTGACGGTAAGATAGTTCCGCTTATCGATTTGGCACTATTTCTTGACAAAGAGCCGGAAAGTGTTGAAGACCCAAAAATTATTGTGACTGAATTCAACAAAACACAAACAGCATTCCTTGTATCAGGCGTAAACCGAATCTACCGATTAAGCTGGGAAGACGTTGAACCTCCGGGAAAATTCTTACAAAAAATGAGCGGACAATCTGTCACCGGTGTTGTAAAGCTTGAAGGAAGGGTTATCTTCTTGCTCGACCTTGAAGCAATTGTTGCGACTTTACAGCCGAACCTTGCGCTACGTACGTATGACACAGGCAATGAAGTCGATCCGAGCAAGAAATTCCGTATCCTTCATGCAGACGATTCTGCCTCTATCAGGAAGCTTGTATACACAATGCTTGAAAGAGACGGAAGATTTGATATCTTGCAATGCAACGACGGAAAAGAAGCGTATGATAAGATTATTGAAATCAAAAATGAAGCGATCAAGAATAACTTACCTATTGAGCATTACTTACAAGGTGTTATCACCGATATCGAAATGCCATTTATGGACGGCTTGACGCTCTGTAAAGAAATCAAAGACGATCAATTACTCAGACCTTTACCTGTTGCAATATTCTCTTCACTTATTACGCCTGCAACCACACACAAGGCTGAATCTGTTGGGGCAGATGCACAATTTGCCAAGCCGGATTTGAAGAGTATCGCCGATAAAATCTATGAGTTAATGCTTGATAAATTAGCCTAACCTTAAAATGTAGCTAAACTGTAAGCCTCCAATTAATTGAACTAATTGGAGGTTTATTTTAATGCGGACTTGTGTAAGCTCAACTCTTGATGCGATAGCTTTATATGATATTCACGGTGAAATATTTTGCTCTTAATGCACGCAGACAATTTTATTCTTTTACGATTTCAAACACTTTGTTTTCTTTAAAAAGCTCCATAAAATCAGTTTGCTCCAGAGGTTTTGAAAAGAAATAGCCTTGTGCGATATCGCAATCAAGTTCTCTGAGCCATGCGGCCTGTTCATTTGTTTCCACACCTTCCGCAACCACTTTCATTGCAAGATTTTTCGCCATACGTATGGTATCTTCAACCACTGTTTTACCACGCTCACTATTTCTTGAAGAATCGAGAAAAGCCTTATCGAGCTTTAATATATCTGCTTCCATACTGCCTAAACGATTGAGGGAAGAGACGCCTGCGCCGAAATCGTCGATAGAAACGGCAAAGCCCATTGTCTTGAAATCCAGTATTTTCTGCATGGCAAAATCGTCACCGATGGCACTTTCAGTGATTTCAAGTTCAATCATGCGTGTATCAACGGCGTAATTGTCGGCAATCATCTTAAGTTGTCCTACAATTGTAGGATCAAGCATGGTTCTGCTTGAAATGTTCACGGAAAGCTTTTTACTTTCGAAGTATTGTGCATTTTCTTTAACAAAAAGACAAGCTTTTGTGAACACATAGATATCAAGTTTATTGATATAACCGTTATCTTCAAAAATCGGAATAAAGTCATTGGGGAAAATCATACTGCCGTCTTCAGGTTTCCAACGCACCAAAGCTTCGGCTCCAATAATTTGTAAACTTTTGAAATCTACCTTTGGTTGAAAAACAAGTATAAACTCTTCTTCGGTAAGTGCTTTTTCCATTCTGTAAGTGACATTGAGTTTATTTTGATGATCGTGTTTCATGCTTTCATCAAATGTATAGATAGTTGTATTATGCAAATCTTTTCCTTTATTTCTTGCAAAGTTTGCCCAATCAACTATTTGATGGATATCTTCATGCTTGTTCTCAATGGGATAAATACCTACTGAAAAAGTAAGGGGGTAACTTTCTTCCAAAAGTTTCAACGTGTCCGGAATAATTGTTTTGGTAAGAATATTGCGGACTATACGAATATCCACATTTTTACAAAAAACAACAAAATTATCTGCATACGCTCTTGTGATAATTGCGTGATATTCTTCAAGATTTTGTTCTAAACTATGCGCAATAATTTGCAAAACCTCTTGTGCTGTATCATAACTATAATAATTTATTATTGTTTTGAACGCATCGATATCCATGGCTAAAATCACATATTCATGCTCTTTTACGCCGTTTTTAAGCGTTTTTTCCACCTGTTTTTCAAAAAAAGGGTAGCTCACAAGATTGGTGGTGGGGTCTTTTTGTAAGGCATTGAATACGGCAATTTTTTTCCTACTTTGCAAAAAATACACTGTGAAAAAATAAATACCCAAGAGTGCAACTGCACTGACGGCGATCTCATTTCTGTGCTGTTGAAGTGAGCTTGAAAAAGAGTATTCCGGAATAAATTCCATAGTTTGCCTTGCAACAATTTCGTCAAATTCGCCGCCTCGAATATAGTCAAAAACAAGGTTGAATACTGTAGTGTAGCGAGGATCGAGTTTTCGAGAAATCAAAAGTCTAAAAGGTAATTCCAACGAGTTGCCATAAGTAACAAGTGAATTATCAAAAATATCATTGAGGTAAGTGAGCGCCGTATCCGTGGTAAGCATGGCATCGACTTCTCCGTTTCCGTATGCAGAGGTCAACTCACCAAGAGTTTGAAATACTGTAATTTCGGAATTTGGATACTCATCGCGCAATTCTTGCGTATCGACAGTGATATAATTGAGCATACCTATGTGTGCTTCTCTTTCTTGAAAAGCAGTATCGAGTGCATTTTCCCTTGAAGTGATGAGCATAAGCGGCAAACGAAAATATTCTTCGGTTATTCTGTAGTTTTGCCTTTCGACAGAATAGTCTCCAAGCAAAGTGATAAGAAAATCATAGCCTTGGTGTTCTTCAGTCGGTTCATCCAGCGAATAAGGGAAATATCTAACATTAAAGCCGTAACGCTCTGCCAATATATTGAATATTTCAACAGCAACACCGTCAGGTTCGCCCTCATCATTTGTATATTCTAAAGGTGTGTGATTTCTTGTGTAGCCGACAGTGAATGTTTTTCCTGCAAGCAAGGCTCTTTCTTCTTCAGTTAAATCCCTGCGTGTTAACCTTGAATCATAATATTGCAAAAACAGCCTGTGCGCTAAACTCGCATCTGCCTCAAGCGCCTCACTTGTGGCTGAAACAATTTCATCATGTATTGCCTCATTTCCGGGCATATACGCAAAATAATAGCTATTTGGGCCAAAGTCTATTACACTGTTATGATTGTGAAATTGCGAAAGTAGAGAAGATACTAAGTAATAATCCGCTTCAAGAGTGTGAAAGTCATTCAAGTTGCTGCGCACATAATGTATTGTATAGCCCATTGACTGACAATAGGCATCCAAAATTATTTCTATAGGGTTGTCGAAATAGGAGGCAACTGTTTTTCCGTCAATTTGTGCGGGATCTTGATAAAAGCCAAAATCTTCACCGCTTTTCACTAATATTGTGTGAGATATTCCAAAGGGGTCGTCGCTGTAAATAATATTGTAATCTTCGTTATTTCTCTTTAAAAGGGGGATAGCCACATCAACTTCATTGTTTTCCAGCGCCGCTATAAGCATCTCACCATCAGCATAGGGCACGTATTCAAAAGTGTAGGAAGAAAAAGACTCTGCTCTTTCAAGTAGTTGAAAAATATATCCTCTCGCGCTTGCCGTTTCAAGTGAATCTGCAAAGCCAAAGCCCGGAATATAGCCAATTTTTATAGTTGCTGCGAAGGCATGAGAATTCATTGCCAACTGTAGCAGTATAAACAAAAATAGTGCAGTCATAAATCTTCTAAACATAATATCACCCACAATACAGAAGAAGCTAAGAAACTCAATAAGACAGTAACAGTAGAGTTCGTATAATTTTGTATAATGTTAATCATTTCTATGTCAAGCTTAAAAATTAGCGTAGTCAACAGATTTCACGTAATAATTCCAGTTTACGTTCATTAAAGTTTTAGGGATTTGACTTATCCTAAAAAATTTCTAGGCACTTCAGCCCATTGCTTGATACTGCTTACGGTTGTTAAGCCGCATAATAGACCGCATATCATAATCGTAAGAATGTCTTTTACACTATACAAATAGCCATTTTGATTAGACGCCTCAGACAATTCTGCCAATAAATCTTCCATTTCATGAATCATGTTACACAACCTTTAAATAGATGATGACTATAACATCTTGCAATATAAATTAAAAGAATTATTTTGCTTAATAACTTAAGGTGTTTATTGGATTGTCAAGCCCTGTATGAAATTAGAATGGCGTGCATTAATAGAGCATACCCTAAAAAAAGACTTGAAAATTTCTAGAAAATGCAATAGGCTATCTTTATCGTCATATTTTGGAGATCAATATGTTAAAATCACTGCGTATACTATGTTTACTTGCGTTTTCAATGTTTTTTTTACAGGCGTGCTCTGCGCCAAGTAATGTAAATTTACAATACAACAAAGTACAGTCAAGCTTTTTGCCTGCACCGAATGCGCCAACTGTATCAGTGGTGCTATTTAATGACAATAGGCAAACACCTGAAGTATTGGGGCTTCGCAACGACGGAACACCCTATATTGCCGAAACATCTGTAAATGAGTGGATTTCTCGCGCTGTTGCAGACGAATTGTCTATTATGGGGCCGCAGGTTTCATTTTCTCCTACAATGCAACAAGCAATGTCGGCAAACCCCGACTATATTGTTGTCGGCGATGTGCTTAGTGTAGAGGTGAAAGATACCAATATTGCGACCCACAGTGCGACTATCCGTTTTCAGTTTAGGGTAATGCAAGGGCAAAATGTCATTTATTCAGAAAGCCTCAGCTCAACACAAGAAAGCACAGCCTTGCCTACATCAAACAGTGTGCAAACTTTGCTCAATGATACCCTCAAGGATATTGCTACAATTGCCGCATCAAAAATAAATGAGAAAACAAAGTAAGTTTTTGTAATATTTTATTTTTATATTGCTGTTTTTCTCATTTTGCGTGCCAAATAAGCAATGGGTGTGTCGCACACGCTTGTCACAACAAAGATAAGGTATGATGAAAGAATAATGCTTATAATGGTTTGCGTGTCATAAGTGCCATAAAATGCCAAAAGGGTGAAACAAACGGTATTGATGATTTGTGAAATAAGAGTGGAGATATTATTTCGTATCCACAAAGCTTTTTGTCTGCTGTGGAAATAGTTTTCTGATTTCTTCCAGAGAAAGTGGTAGAGCTGAACATCAAGCCATTGTGAAAAGGCGTATACCACTAATCCTGCCAGCATTACGCGTGGAGTGCCGGAAAAAATTTGTTCAAATGCGGGGCGTGCCCAATCGTTAGCGCTTGGGATGTATAAAAGCCAGAGCTGTGAAAGAAGAATGAAAGAAATATTTGAGGCTATTCCAATTTTCACGGCTAAGGTCGCATCTTCTTTGCTTTCATTTTCAGAAAGAATGTCAGAAACCAAAAAGCATGAAGCAAAAAGCACGTTGCCGAGTGTTTGTTCTATACCGAACGCATCAACCAGCAATAATACTTCGATATTTGCAGAGATTGTTATAATTGCAGTCCAAGCAAAAAGTCCAATTTTTCCAAAAAGTTTATAAAAAAGCAAAACCATGCCATACATAAGAAACATGGACAATATTAAAAGGATTTCATTAGATAACATTCATTATTCTCATTTTTTGTGAATTTAACCATAAAACAGTTTTAAAGTCAGTTCGGGATTAGAATATAATTTCCTATAATTTGCAAGCTTTTTATACTTCAAAAAAATTCTTATCTCTATGAAGCATCAAAACAAACACATGTGCCGAAAGGTTCAAATTTTTAAAAAATTATTCGACTTGACCTAAAAAAAAATTCAATGTATTGTATTATTAGTTTTATTTTACATTAAAATTATTAATAAGTGAGGTCTTTATGAGTATTTTTAAAGTCTGTGGCGATATGGATCCCATGCTTGAAGTAAGCCTCGAACGTGGCGAAGATATTATTGCCGAGTCCGGTGCAATGGTTACGATGGACGCGTGCCTTGAATTGAAAGGTAAGGGAACAGGTGGCGCATTGCAATCACTCAAGCGTGCTGTTTTTCAGGGCGAAAGTTTGTTTCAACAACATATTTCTGCCGCTAACGGTGCGGGAAAGGTTCTTCTTTCTCCCATGATGCCGGGCTTCATTCAATTGCTTGATGTAGGCGCTAAACAATACAGAATTTCCGACGGTAGCTTCTTGGCTTCAAATTCCACTGTAAATCTCGAAACGAAAACACAAAATGTTGGTAAGGCTCTTTTCAGTGGCACAGGTGGATTCTTCATTATTGAAACCTCAGGCTCAGGAAAAGTTGCCGTTTCAGGATTTGGCTCTTTGTATGAAATGGAAGTTGCCCCCGGACAAGATATTGTTGTGGATAATGGGCATGTTGTCGCTTGGGATGCCTCTTTGGAGTATGAACTTAGCATGACAACAGCGCAATCAAGCGGATTATTTGGCAAATTGGTGAATTCAGCAGTCTCAGGTGAGGGTATTGTACTTCGCTTTAAAGGCTCGGGCAAAGTGTATCTTTGCTCAAGAAATAAGAGTTCATTCCTTGGTTGGATTATTTCAAAAATTCCTGTTCAAACAAGCTAGTTAATAAAATATTATGGCAAGAATCTGGTTTTTCGATACTTGCCATAATATAAACAGTTTTACCCTCTAAGCTTTTTTAGATACATTGAACGCTTCAAGTGTGAAAGATGCGTTATAAATGTTTTTCCGTCGAGGTGATCGCATTCGTGCTGAATACATGCGGAAAGATATTCTTTCCCCTCGATTTCTATAGGATTATTTTCTAAATCAACGCCTTCAACTTTCACATGGCACGGGCGGGCAACCTCACTGCGTAATCCGAGAACGGAAAGACAACCTTCGTTTTCTTTGTGCTTTTTTGGGTCGAGTATAGTGAGTTTGGGGTTGATGACAAGAGTAAACTCTTGCTCTTCTGCATCAGGATTTGCAAGGCTTTTGTCAATAATAACCATGCGATAAGGTTCGCCTATTTGCGTTGCAGCAAGTCCGACTCCGCCTACGTGGTTGAGAGTATCGAACATATCTGTGGCGACTCTTCTAATTTCGTCATTAATTTCTAAAACCGGTTCAGCTACCTTTGAAAGATAGGGGTCGGGGTAGGTGAGTATTTTTCTAAGCATATAAAATCTCTAATCTTGTTTTTTCTCTATAAGGCGTATTCCAAGCTCGCGTAATTGTTTACTGTCAACAACTGAGGGAGCTTCGGAAAGAAGACATGTGCCACGCTGTGTTTTAGGAAATGCTATAACATCGCGGATTGATGGGGAATTGGTGAGAAGCATAACTATGCGGTCAAGTCCGAAAGCTATTCCGGCATGTGGCGGCGCACCAAATTCTAAAGAATTAATGAAGAAGCCAAATTGTTCTTGTGCACTTTCTTCTGTAAATCCAAGCGCTTTAAACATCAGTGATTGCGCGTGCATTGTGTGGTTACGCACAGAGCCGCCCCCAATTTCGTAGCCGTTCATCACTAAATCATACGCACGGGAAAGGCATTTTGAGGGGTCGCTTTCAAGATATTGTGCATGTTCTTCATTCACAGCTGTGAATGGGTGATGGCAAGCAACATAACGCTTTTCTTCTTCGTCGTATTCAAAAAGTGGGAAGTCGGTAACCCAGAGAAGGTTATGGGTGTTTTCGTCAATAAGCTCAAATTGTTGTGCAAGTTTTACACGTAAATTTCCAAGAGCGGCGTTAACCATGGAGGCATCACCTGCTTGAAAAAAGACAATATCACCGATTTTCAAATCAAGACGTTCTTGAAGCGCTTGTTTTTCTTCTTCTGAGAAGAATTTAACAATGGGTGATTGCCATTCGTTTTCTTTTATTTTTATCCACGCCAAGCCTGTTGCGCCATAAATTTTCACGAATTCAGTCAAATCATCAATATGCTTTCTGGAAAGTTCTTCGGCTTTATCAATTTTCAAAGCTTTCACCAATTGTGCGGAAGCAAAAACTTTGAAGCCTGAATTTGCAAATATATCAGTGAGTTCTGTCAATTTCAAATCAAAGCGAGTATCGGGTTTATCTACGCCGTAATCTCTCATGGCATCGTGCCACGTAATGCGAGCAAAAGGCGCTTCGACCTCTTTATTCAATGTTTCTTTAAATATTGATTTCATCAGGCCTTCAGCCATATCCATGACAGTATCTTCATCTGCGAAAGACATTTCTATATCAATCTGCGTGAATTCGGGCTGACGATCGGCACGCAAATCTTCATCACGGAAGCAGCGAACTATTTGGTAATAGCGATCAATACCCGCTACCATGCTCATTTGCTTGAACATTTGCGGAGATTGCGGAAGCGCAAAGAATGAACCGGGATTTAAGCGGCTGGGCACTAAAAAGTCACGCGCGCCTTCAGGAGTGGATTTTGTAAGAATTGGTGTTTCCAATTCAATGAAGTTCAATGTGTCAAGGTAGTTACGAGTTGCTTGAGATGTTTTATGCCTGATAAGGAAGTTATTTGCCATTTTCGGGCGACGCATATCGAGGTAACGCCATTGCAGACGCAAGTTTTCAGAAGCTTCGGTTCTGTCTTCAATAGGGAAAGGAGGGGTTTTTGAGGTATTTAAGAGCTTCCATTCATGCACAACCACTTCCACTTCGCCGGTAGTGAGGTTTGGGTTCACCATTCCGTCTGGGCGAGGGCGCTCAAAACCTTTGATGGCAAGAACATATTCAGAGCGTATAATATGCGCATTTTCGTGTGCTTTTGGGGCGATTTCAGGGCTGAAAACAAGTTGTGTAAGCCCATTTCTGTCTCGTAAATCCACAAATATAAGTCCGCCATGATCACGGCGGTATTGTGTCCAGCCCATAAGGCATACTTCTTCGGTATCATTGGAAATATTGAGCGTTGCGCAATCGTGGCTGCGTTGCCAATCTTCCAATGGCGCTATAAATTTAGCGTGATCTGCTTGAACATCTTGGTTTTGTGTCTGACTCATAAAATACCCTTAATCCTTGAATTTATAATACTATATATTTTGTAGATAAGTAAGAAGAAAATCTTGACGGATAATTTCTTGTTCACCATTCGTCATATTCTTTACAACTATTGTTTCATCTTTTATCTCGTTACCACCGAGGATAAGGGCAAGCTGTGCCCCCGATTTATCTGCTTGGCGCATAAGCGATTTCATGCTACGCTCCCCAAAAGCGTATTCTCCGCGAAAACCTTCGCTACGCAACTCTTGAGCGAGTAAAAAGCCTGTGTTTTTAGCTTCTTTATCAACGACGGCAAGGTAGAAGGTTGGCTTTTGTTCTTTGGGGGGAGTTGCGAGCATAGAAAGGCGTTCCATACCGCATGCAAAGCCAATTCCTGAAACATCACCTCCGCCGATTTGCTTGACTAAACCGTCGTATCTTCCGCCGCCTGCTATAGAAGATTGCGAACCGATTCCCGTTGAAACAGCTTCAAAAGTAGTGCGGATATAGTAGTCCAAGCCACGCACAAGCTTCGGATTGATTTCATAGTCTACGCCGCTCATATCGAGCATTTGAATTACAGAGGAAAAGTGTGAAGAACATTCGGTACAGTGAAAGTCTGAAATTTTTGGAGCTGCGTTTACATATTCAATACATTTTGCAACCTTACAGTCAAGCACGCGCAAGGGGTTTGTGTGTATTCTTCTTTTGCAATCTTCGCAAAGGGCTTCACTGTCAAGCTCAAGCAAATATTTTGTGAGCGCTTCTTTATATAAAGGACGACACTCATGGCAACCCAGCGAATTTACATGCATAACAAAATTTTCAATGCCTAAATTTTTCAAGAAAAGGCTGAGCATGTAAACGATTTCTGCATCGTTTTCCGGTTCAGGCGACCCAAGACATTCACAATTGATTTGATGAAATTGCCTCATTCTGCCTTTTTGTGGTCTTTCATAGCGGAACATCGGTCCTGTTGTGAAGAATTTATATACGCTTCCTTGGCTGTACATCTTGCTTTCCACAAATGCACGCATCACTCCTGCGGTTGCTTCGGGGCGCAATGTAACGCTTCTGTCGCCTTTATCTGTGAAGGTGTACATTTCCTTGCCGACAATATCTGTTTCTTCACCGATTGAGCGTGCAAAAAGCTCTGTCGATTCCAAAATCGGCGTGCGTAATTCGCTATAAGAAAATAATGAAAATAAAGAACGAGCAGTATTTTCAATATGTGTAAACATATCCGCATCTTTACCGAACATGTCGGCAAAGCCTTTTAATCCTTGTATATGTGCCATAAAATTCACCTAAAAAATTTCAATAAATAACTTGCTCTTATATCCTTTTTCTTTATGCTTGTCAAATGAGATTGCTTATTGTTTATATATTGTTATTTCAGTGTGTTATATGTTGTTTTGCAAAGATAACTTTGTTTTTTAAACAAAAAAGGCACATTTACGTTCGTGCCTTTAAAATTTAAATTGTATCCATGAACTACAAGGAGACGCAGCCATTTCCTCTAAAACTGTAGTCTACAACATAACCACCACGAATAACAAAATTTGTCATACAATCAGAATGATAGGTACTTGGAGGTGTTCCGCCGGTTGTTCTGGTATACACTTCGCCGTCTATAACTTCAGTCACCGTACTGGCAGGAGTGCCGGGATTGTGGTAGGTTTCGCGTACGTTATAGGTAAAAATTCTTTCTCTGTCTGAAACTTTATAGACATTATCCGGCGTTCCCCAGCGTAAAACTAGGTCGCGTTCGGTCATTTGCAGATACGACGCCATTTGCGCATCGTATTTTTCAGCCGTTGCGCACCCTGCAAGAGAAATCATCAGCACTAAAAGCGTACATAAATTAAATATTTTCATAGGATATCTCCTTATTTTCACAAATAAGTATAGCAATAAGAGTTAAATGTCAAACATGAATTTTTTATTATTCACTCATATTTTTATGCATCGTCTCTACGCGGAATGAAGTATTTTGCAAATTTGCCTTTGCCTTTTGCTTTTACATAGAAAAATCCAATAATACTGAATATAAGTGCACCAATAAAGTTCACAAAAAGATCTGCCATCGTGTCAATAAGACCTATGTCAAGATACCCGTTTATGGGCAACACTTCTCCGTTAATCGTTACTTGAGAAATATTGTTTATCAGTACGGGTATATTTTCATTATTAGTGTTTAACATAACGGAATTTATGGAATAAATAATTGTATCTTTTTGCATGTCTGTTCCCAAGAACATGTCTGCACCGTATTCAAAAAATTCCCATAAAACGCCGACAGTCATCGAAAAGCAAAACGCCGCAATGGCAACATACATAGGCGAAAGATTTATGCTTCTTCGGTTTGAGCTGTTGAGTAAATCTATAATGCCAATCCCGATTGCCGCACAGAGAAAACCGTTTATTGTATGCAAATACATATCCCAATTTTCAAATTTGATATAATAAGCGTTGATTTCACCCAAGATTTCAGCGGCAAATATGAAGAGCATTACAATGATTTCAAGAACGGCAGGCAGTCTAAATTTTAATTTCTTTTCTAAAAAAGCCGGCATGAGCAGGAGGATTATTGTCAAAAAGCAGATGAAAACACTTTCGTATTCTCCACGAAAAATTGCGCGCACCATTGTCAGAACAATAAAGGCTTGAAGAATGAGATATACAATAAAAGCGGGCTTGTCTTTCTTTATTTGATTGTTGAGATCCGTGAAAACATTAGGTTTCATAGTTAATTTCCCAATAAGTGCGTGAGCAAAGTCGTGAGCGTCAAAGGGGCGTAAATCTTCAAGTTTTTCACCAAGTCCGATATAGGTGATGGGGGCATTAAATTGGCTTGCAATGGCAAGAGCAACACCGCCTTTTGCTGTGCCGTCAAGTTTTGTGAGGATGATTTCTGAAACGTGGGCAGATTGTGAAAAAAGTTTTGTTTGTTGTAAGGCGTTTTGTCCTGTGGTTGCATCAATAATAAGTATGGTTCTATGTGGAGCGCTTTCGTGTTTCTTGCTGATAACATTACGGATTTTTGTTAATTCATCCATTAAATTTGTTTTTGTGTGCAGTCTTCCCGCTGTGTCGATATAGACAGTATCATACACACCTTCAAGGGCTTTATACATCGCCTCAAACGCAACGGCGGCAGGGTCTGAGCCATGTACTTTTGCGTAGAAATCTACGCCAATACGCTGAGTCCACACTTCCAACTGTTCGATAGCTGCGGCTCTAAAGGTATCGGCAGCAACGATAAGCACTTTTTTTCCTTGCATTTTTGAGCGATAGGCGAGTTTTGCGACAGTAGTTGTTTTGCCCACACCGTTTACGCCCACCATTAAAATGACTTCCGGCGGATTCACAGCTTCAATACGCTTAGGCACGGCAAAAAGTTTTTCCACTTCTTCGGCAAAGTGTGGCAAAAGTTCTTGCGGAGTGGTGATATTTTTTGTGGCGGCGGCTTTTTTCATAACATTTGCAAGGGCTTGTGCCGATTCAAAGCCCATGTCAGACATTATAAATAATTCCTCAAGTTCTTCCCAAAAAGCTGAGTCTAGTTCTGTGTGTTGAGAAAATAAGACATTAATGCCTGTAAGAAGCTGTTCTCTTGTTTTAGTAAGCGAAGTGTTGAGTTTTAATATAAGGCGGTTTTTCTCGTCTTCTTCGTCTTCTAATTCAAGCGCAAGAGAAAGTCTGTATTGCAATTCTGAACGAAATTCGTCCAAAAAGCGATAGTCCATTTTTGAAAGCCACGCATTGAAATCCACAATAAATTTTTCAGATTCAGCTTCTTCGATTCCCAATGATTTCAAGAGAAAAGCAATTCTTTTGTCTAACAATTCGCCTTTTTCTTCAACATGTTGAAGAATGATGTTGAGCCAATCAGAAAGTTTTTGGTTGCTTGTCCTCAGTGCAACAAGCAATTCTTCATCGGAAATATCTTCTGCAATTTCAAGTATATCTCTTTGATTTTGTTGTAATTCTTCGTGTGTATTTTCATCAGCTCCCGAGCCGAACAAGTTTTTTATCTTTGAAAAAAATCCCATTACGTATCCTCAATAATTTTTTTTCAAATGTAAAGTACATATGGGCATTTGTCAAATTTTTCAAAAATATAATAAAACTTGAACATTTGCATTTAAGGAATGTAAGGCAAAAAATTTATTCTTCCGCAAAAAAAACTTGCAATTTATACTATAAATTCTTATAGTGAATCCGCATTTGAGCAAGCCGCAAAAGGAGGAGTTATATGAAAGACGAATACGATGAGAACTCGAATTTCAACCTTCAAGCGGAGGAAAAAAATTTACAAGAAGCGCTGACAAAAGAGCAAATTCTTGCAGACAATGACTCTATGCACCCTGTGGATGTTGCAGAACATATTGAACAGCTTTCTTTTAGCGATCAGCTCCATGTTTTCTCTACAATGTCACCTGATGATGCGGCAGATGCGCTCGCAGAACTTGATGAAGAGCATGCCGGTGATGTGCTTGAATCTCTCTCCGTCAGTGATGCGGCAGCTATCTTGTATGAAATGTCGCCGGATGATGCGGTGGACGTACTCGATGAAATGGAAGAAGAACAGCGGGATTCCATTCTTGATTTTCTTCCCCATGACGATGCCGAAGAGTTACGCAGTCTTTTGACATTCGATCCTGAAACCGCCGCCGGTATCATGAATACAGAAATGCTGCTTTTGCCTTATAATTCCACGCCGGACGATATTATTGCGCAAATTCGCTCTGCAATTGATGATATTGAAAATATTTACTATGTTTACCTTGTCGACGATGGAGATATCTTGTGTAATGTCTTCACAATGCGAGATTTAATGCGTTTGCCCCATGAAATATTGGTGCATGAATACCTTGGGCAGCAAGATATAATCAGTGTTCCTTACGATATGGACAGAAAAGATGTGGGTATGCTTTTTGCAAAATATAACTTCTTTTCCTTGCCTGTTGTCGATCGTGAAGGGCGCGTTTTAGGCATTATCACTCACGATGATGTGATTGATATTATTCAAGATGAAGCAAGTGCCGACATGCTCGGTATGGTGGGCGCGGGACAGGACGAGGATATCGACACATTTTGGTTCGATTCCGTAAAAATGCGCTTACCATGGCTTCTTATAAATCTGCTCAATTCTTCACTTTCTGCGTTTGTCGTCTACCTTTTTGACGGCACAATTTCGCAAATGGCTATTCTTGCCGTGCTTATGCCGATAATTGCAAATCAATCCGGTAATACGGGCCAACAAGCGCTTGCAGTAATGATTCGTCAACTCGCGGTTGAAACGTTCAGCACAAAAAGAATGTTAAAAGCTGTCTTGCGCGAAACAAAAATCGGTATAGCCGTGAGTTTTTTGTTCGCTATTGTGGTTTTTTTGGGTGTAGGACTACTGTTTCAACATTTTGATTTAGGTTTGGTGATGGCGTTTGCACTTATTATTGATATGATTTTAGGGGCAACTTTCGGCGCATCAATACCGCTTATTCTCAGGGCTTTGGGCAGAGATCCCGCTCAAGCTTCAAGCATTTTTCTCACCGCAGTAACCGATTGCATGGGCTTTTTTGTTTTCTTGGGCTTGGCTACACTGTTTTTATTATAGATTATTACAAAAAACCTCTGCACTACATAGGTTTGCGGTCACCTCATTCCGATTTATAGCTATAATATGGATTTGAGATGATGGCGACAAAAATAGTATTCGCCTCCGGCGGGGGCAAAGGGGGTAACCCCCTTTGCAAACCCTAGAATTTCTATATTTCTGAATATCTTGTAATGTATTGGCATTACTAAGGTTTTCTAGGGATTAGCTATAGTTGTGATTCACACAGTTTGCAATGCAGAAGTTTCAAATATTAAAACACATTCACAAATGTACTATATATTGTTAATAATCTCTTTTAATCCTTCAATTGCTTTATCAAGCCCTGCGGCATCTGTACCGCCTGCTTGCGCTTGATCGGGGCGACCGCCACCTGAGCCATTAATATGCGTTGCAATTTGCTTGATGATGTCAGGTGCTGTAATTTTGCTGTGTAAGTCTTTGGATACATAAACAATAAGCTGTGGTTTTCCGTCTGCAACGCTTGATACGCATGCGATACCGCTTTGCAATTTAGATTTTACATTGTCCATCATTTCGCGCAAAAGCTTTACAGGAATGTCTTGCATTTTTTGAATGACTACGGGTATGTCGTTAATCATCATTTTTTCGACATTGTCTTGTCCCGATGCGTTTGAACCGCCTGAAATTTTTGCTTTTTCCAAGTCTTTTTTAAGGTTTTTCACTTCACTTTGTAATGCTTGGATACGTGGAAGAACTTCACTTGATTTTATCTTAAGCGATTGAGATATTGCAGAAAGTTCTGCTCTTTCGTTTTGGATAAAGTTCAAGGCATTATAGCCAGTGAGTGCTTCAATTCGGCGGATACCCGCAGCAATGCCAGATTCTGCAACAATTAAAAATGAACCGATTTGCCCTGTAGCTTTTAAATGTGTTCCGCCGCAAAGTTCAACGCTGTCTTTTTCGCCTATATTCACCACACGTACCTTATCGCCGTATTTTTCTCCAAAAAGTGCAATTGCGCCAAAATTTACAGCTTCTTTGTGTGACATTTCAGTAGTTTCGATTGCCCCATTTGCGAGCACAAGGCGGTTTACTTCAAGCTCAACAGCCCTCAGTTCTTCTTGCGTGACTTGAGTTATGTGCGTGAAATCAAAGCGCAATCTCTCAGTTGTAACAAGTGAACCTTTTTGTTGAACGTGCGTACCGAGAACAGAGCGTAAGGCTGTATGCAAAAGGTGTGTTGCTGTATGATTTCGTGCTGTTGCAATACGAACACTTTCGGTTACTGTCATCGAAACTTCTTGATCCGCGTACAATATTCCTTCAACTACTTCAATTATATGAATAAAGCAATTGGGAAGCGGTTTTTGTGTATCGTCAACTTTTGCTGAACCCAAAGGTGTAGAAATAATGCCTTGATCGCCTATTTGCCCACCGGATTCTCCATAAAATGGTGTCTGATTTGTGAGGAGATAGCCTTTTTCGCCTTGCTCCAGTTTTTCAATGGTAATACCGTCGGCATCAAGCAGAGCAATGATTCGGGCTTTTGCCTCTAAGCAATCGTAGCCGATAAATGAGGTTTCAAGTCCATCATCTACAAGTTTTTTGAAAATTTCGTTTGTGTCCAGTGTGCCGGAGCCTAAAAGGCCTTTACCTTTTTGTGCATTGCGTGAACGAGTTTTTTGCTCAAGCATGCATTGCTCGTATTCTTCGGAATTGACGGAAAATCCGCGTTTTCTTGCAATATCATCAACAATATCAAGTGGAAACCCATAAGTATCGTACAAGGTAAATGCAGTTTGTCCACTAATGGAATTTTTGCTCTCGCTGTTGAGTTTTTCAAACTCTTCGTCAAGCATTACAAGCCCTTGATTAAGAGTTTTTGCAAAGCGTTCTTCTTCTTCTTTCACAACTCTTGAAATAAATTCGAGGGAGTTAGGAAGTTCAGGATAATCTTCACCCATAACTTCGCAAACTTTTTCGGCAACTTTATAAAGAAAAGCCTCGTTTACTCCCATAAGAGTTGCAAAACGCAGTGCACGGCGCAATAGGCGACGAAGCACGTATGAGCGCCCCTCATTTCCCGGTAAAACGCCGTCGGCAATCAAGAAAGCGGCTGAGCGAGAATGGTCGGCAATAACGCGTAAAGCTGTATCGACATCATTCGTGTCTGGGTCGCTGAAACTATACGTGACGTTCGCTGTTTGTGCGGCAAATTGAATAATATCTTGGAAAAGATCACAGTCAAAATTCGAGCGTTTTCCTTGAGAAACAGCCGCCATGCGCTCTAAGCCCATGCCCGTATCAATAGAAGGTTTCGGCAGTTTTTCCCTACCGTCTTTTGTTTGGTTGAACTGCATAAAAACAAGATTCCAGATTTCCAAAAATCTGTCGCAATCGCAAGAGCCGATGCCACAATCGGGACCGCATTTCATGTCTTCGCCTTGATCTACAAAGATTTCAGAACAAGGACCGCAAGGACCGGTATCACCCATTGCCCAGAAATTATCTTTTGCGCCAATGCGGAAAATTCTGTCTTTTTCAATTTTTGCCACTTTTTCCCACAATTGTGCTGCTTCGTCATCTTCTGTGAAAACAGTAACATAGAGTATTTCTTTTGGAAGTTCTAAAACTTCTGTGATAAATTCCCATGCAAATTTTATTGCATCTTCTTTAAAATAATCACCGAAAGAAAAATTGCCGAGCATTTCAAAGAAAGTGTGGTGACGAGCTGTTCTGCCAACATTTTCTAAGTCATTATGTTTTCCGCTTACACGCAAACATTTTTGGCTTGTTGTTGCTCTGATATAATCACGAATTTCTTCACCCTGAAAGATTTTTTTAAAGGGTACCATACCGGCATTTGTAAAGAGCAGAGTAGCGTCATCACGCGGAATTAGTGGAGCTGATTCCACAATTGTATGCCCTTTTTGTTCAAAATATTTTAAAAATAATGTACGTATCTCTTTTGCTGAATAACTTTTCATAACTTTCCCAAATAAAAATATAGTGCGCTAAAATTTGTGAAACAATAAGGAAATTTTCCTAAACGGTCAACTTAAATTATAGGGGCAAAAAATTCAATGCCACGGCAATCCGCTTTATAGCCTAATATAAAGGCAATCTATGGAAAAGGATATTCTTTTGTATTGATATAATGCAAATGTTCCCTGTAACATATTGTAAAAATACTATGAGTTTTAGGGCTACGTAATTAGATTCACGCAACGATAATTTTCCAGAGTGCATTTTATGCTTGCTAATCGGCTTCATCTATAATATCGTAACAGTAAAGTTTCGTAAGAAGTGAAGATATATAAAAAAGGAGCTTACTCATGCAAACAAAGAATGCCATTAAGAATCTAAAAAACCGTTATATTGCGGTACTTAAAAAATGTAATCTCCTGAACAAACTTTTTTCACCCATGCGCTCGGGGCTTATGCTTGCAAGCTTTTGTGCGTGTTTTGTCCTTGCGCCCTCACTCAATGCACAAACGCTCAATTTAACCACCGATGATTACTTTATTATTGAGCCTGTGCAATCAGGCGTAAATTATTACAGCACTTTTAATTGGCTGGAAAATAATGTGACTACCAATTATGGCTTGTTATTCAAAAACGGGCTGAATCCCCCAACTCCCCCCACCAATAATCCATTTTTCGGAAACGGGCTTCCCCCAACACCTACATACAGCAATCCCGTCGATTTAGCTAATGCCATGGTGCTTCAAGAGAATCCCAATTACACCATAGCCACAGGGAGTGGTGGTTTAGAGGATTTTACTTTGAACATTGCAGGGCAAAATTTAAATTATACTGTAACCGCTCCCACAACTTCTTTGGGGCGCATTGCGGCACTCACAACAGATATTGATAATGATGTTTTTTATGGGCTTAATTCCGCTACTAATGGTGGAGCAATTTTTGTTACTTTTTCCAATCATAATTTAAACATCAACGGCAGCTTCATAAATAATACTTCTAATGGTCTTGGCGGAGCTATTGTTCTTTGGGGAAGCAACAACAATACTGTTAACGGAACATTTATCGGTAACCATGCTGTAAATAATGGTGGTGCTATTTATGCTCAAGCAAGTGGTAACAATTCCATGAGCGGAATATTTATAGGTAACACATCAGAGACGCACGGTGGGGCAATTGCTAATGCTTTTGAAATCAGTGTCATTGATGGCACTTTCATCGGCAACAGTGCCAGAAACTTTGGTGGAGCGATATTTAATACTCAGAGTCGAAGCATAGCCTCCATTGATGGCACATTTATAGCTAACCGTGCAGAACAAGGCGGCGCTGTTTTTAATGCTGAACCTCAAATACTTCCTTCGGGTGTTTATAGCTCTATAGGTCCTATTAATGCAAGCTTTATAGGAAACACTGCCACAACTTGGGGCGGTGCTATTTCCAACAGAGGCGTTATAGATTCCATTAATGGACTTTTTATGGAAAATACAGCCGGTGAATACGGCGGCGCAATAAATAACTATGCCTCAACCAATACTGAAATAGCTTCTATAGGCTCTATTGACGCAAGTTTTATCAATAACAGAACCACAGGCGCAGACGGGCTCGGCGGTGCTGTGTGGACGAACAGGGATTTAACTTTTCAAGCAAATAACAGAATAAATGTTTTTAGCGGTAATATGGATAGCACGGGCTACAATGCCATTTATGTTTCTGATGAAAAACACGATTCCCTTGTAGACCTGCATTTCAATATGTACGGTAATGGCGGTTTTGTTTTTAACGATAGCATAAATTCAAATGCGCTGGGTTTTTATGATATGAATATCACCGGGCAAAGTCACACAAATAACACTTTTTACATGAATAATACTCTTTCGGGAGTAAAACGTCTTTCTCTACGCAATGCAAACCTTGTTTTAACCGCTGACAGCACTTTTGTAGTAGGTCTTTTGAATCGGAAAATGGGAATTGGCATCATTCAAGGTTTCAACCATTCGGAGATAATCACAACAGACGCAAATAATAATGTGATCGTCACACCGCCCTCTACCGCTACATTGACAGTCGAAGCAGGGGCAAAGCTGATAATCGGAGATACCTCATCTTATGCCATAAACGGTTTTGGGGATGGAAATCGCTCTACTTCTGTTACTGTTGTAAGCGGTTTTCCACTTGGCAATGCCACTATTGGAGAAGGTGCTTGGCAATATGAAAATATCAGCACCGATTCTACTTTGCAAGCGGCACAAATGTCGAATTTTCCGGCTGATGGAGAATTTATTGTTGAAGTTTTTAAAATATTCCCCATACATATCCGTACACTTTATAATGCATACCCCATAAGCTGGGAAACAGCTGAACTTTTTCTCAACTTTTCGCAAGTCGGTGAAGACGTGAACAGCCCTTATGTTCCTTATGCTTTATTCACGCGTATTTTTGATAATACCGATCCTTATTATATGGGCACAAATAACCATTGGCATACCGCAGCTACGGTAGAGGGCTTGTTGCAACTTGGAGTCAGTGCCGGAACTTCCTCAAATACACTCAATATAAGCGACAGTACGTATGAAAATTTGTATTCTCGCATGAATCATTTGCTTTTGGATAACAACACCAATATTGTCTATCTTGAAGATGTGCGCAATGCACAATTGGGTTTACCTGCGGGAAGCGAGCAACATTCTTCAAGAAGCGGACTTGCCATTTGGGCGACTCCATTCTATAATTATACACATACAAGCGGTTTATCGGCAGGATACCGTGAATATGGGTACGACAGCAATCTCGGCGGTCTATCTTTTGGTGTGGATTATACTTTCCCTGATGGTAAGCTCGTTGGGTTAGTCATAAACGGTGGCGGCGGTTATTTGGAATCGTATGGAGATTTCAATCATACAACAAATAAATTTGCTTTTTCAGGCTTCTCTTTATACGGTTTAACACAATGGAATACATTTGATATAGCGATGGATTTTGGATATACCTATGCGTATAATGATGTCACGCAGTTTTTACCTCCCACTCTTGGCTTTCCGCAAGCAAACGCCCTTATCGGCACTCATCTTATTACAATCGGCGCACAAGTTCTTTACCCTTATGAATGGCAATCATACGATGTAAATGCCTATGTTGGCTTGAGATATACAAATATAATAACAACTCCCTATGATGTTGACGTAAATGGCACTACTGTTGTGCACACTGCTTTAGATTTTCAAAATTTTGTTTCAATACCTGCCGGTGTAACTCTCACAAGGGATTATTCTTTTGCAAATGGTTGGAATATCTCTCCAAGTTATAACTTTGGCTTTACTGTTTCGGTCGGTGAGCTAAGCACGACTTCTCGTTCTTCAATCCCGACAGTAGCAGGACGAGCAAGAAATGATGCGCAAAGTGTGGATATTTTATCATTTAATGGAGGAATTGGGATTGAAGCGGCAAAGAATAACATGAGTTTTGCTTTGAATTACGATTTGCAAGCTTCATTCAGTGAAATGAGTCATAATGTATTTGCCACATTCGTTTACGAGTTCTAAAAGATTTCTCAATAGTTAATCAACAAAGACAGATACTAATTTTATAAGCATAGCATACCGCTCTTGTAAAAGCTCTTCTTGAGTTCTTATATATCAGACGACAACAGATTGTAATATTTTTACGATGATTTTAATTTTTAACGTAAATTTTTTACGATATAATTACGCGTTTTGCATAAAGCCTCAAAGAGGTAAACTGTAAATTCTCCCACCGTCACCACAAATTTCGCTTATCCACAAGATTAAACACGGTGATACTAAAAAGTTTTTAGAAGGAAAGGGTGGGGGCTTGGGGGCACGTCAATCCGTTTTATAGCCAATTTTTTAAAATATATGTAAATTTAGCATGTTACACAGGTTGAAATAGAAGACAACTTTTGGGGTTTCCAAAGGGAATTATTCCCTTTGGCCCAGCCGGAGGCGAATCATATGCCTGTCAACATCATCTTAAATCGATATTTTGGCTATAAAGCGGATTGACGTGGCTTGGGGGAGGCTCTCTATATAATTTTCTTGCAATTTGAGCTGATTTCCTATATTTGTTAAAAAAAATTGAGGAAGTGCAATTGTATGCATACAATACATATAGAATATCCGGACAAAACACACACTGTCACCTTGTCAAATAACGCTCCGCTTTGCTTTATAGCGGGCCCTTGTGCGATGGAAAGCAGGCAGCACACAATAGAATGTGCGCGTTTTTTGCGTGAAGTTTTTGAAAAAGCGGAAATGAACTTTATTTTTAAATCGAGCTTTGATAAAGCAAACAGAACGTCTTTATCGGGATATCGCGGTGTAGGCTTAGAAGAGGGCTTGGACATTTTGGCAGAAGTGCGTGAAACAGTGGGCGTACCGGTATTGACTGATGTGCACAGCCCCGAACAAGCTGAGCCTGTTGCAAAAGTAGCCGACATGCTTCAAACCCCGGCTTTTTTGTGTAGACAAACAGATTTTATTCAGGCAGTGGCACAAACACAAAAACCCGTGAATATTAAAAAAGGGCAATTTCTTGCGCCCGATGATATGCTGCAAGTAGCAAAAAAAGCTATGGCTACAGGCAATAAAGATATTGCTCTTTGTGAGAGAGGGGCAAGTTTCGGCTACCATAACCTTGTGGTGGATTATCGCTCCTTTCCAATTATGGCACAAACAGGACAACCCGTGATTTTTGATGCCACTCATTCAGTACAATTACCCTCCGCGGCAGGTGGTTCTTCCTCAGGGCAAAGAGAGTTTGTTCCTCATCTTGCAAAGGCGGCGGTTGCATGTAAAGTTGCCGCACTATTTATGGAAACTCATCCCAATCCTGATTCTGCACCCTGTGATGGACCGAATATGATTCCTTTCAGCGAATTACTTTCTTTACTTTTGAAGCTAAAAGAAATTGATAAAATCGTGAAAGAATATTAACCAATTTTTTTCATATAATAAAAATATTTTTATTAAAATTATAAATAACATATAGTTATGTATGTGTTCATATATTAAAAAAATTACAGCAATTTTTGAATTATCAAAGATTGCTGTAATTTTTTTGTCTGATATCCCCTTTAGTGAAAAGGGGAGTATCTACTCTTAATTATTGTATGTATTTTAGCCCATTACATTTAATTCAGTCATATATTCGCGCAATGTATCGAAAAGTTTCTTTGCGATTTCAGGTTCTTTATCGATGATATTGTTGAGTTGGAAAGGATCGTTTTTGCGATCATACAATTCATCTTTTTCAGGAACATCAACTTTCGCACCCGGAGTACATGTCCATTGTTCTTCACCGTCAAGAGTTGCGGCTTCTTTATGGCGAGTTGCGGCATCTTTTTCTGCATCTTTTGAAATACTATCCACCATGTCAAGCAAGCTTTTTCCGCCTGATGCCGTAAGGTGTGAGCTGGATTCGGAAGTTGTTTCGTTGTAGAAATCCAACACCATACTTGCATCTTCAATTTTATTTACCCAGTGAACATAGGAATAGTCGTCGGTATAGATAGCCCATGAATATTTGTGGTAACCTGCGATAGCAAAGTCACGTACTTTTTCCACTTCACCGCGACACATTGGCAATAAGCTTTTGCCTTGCATGTCAGGGTGAACACCGATTCCAAGCCAGTCGCACACAGTTGGAGCAACGTCGCATGATTGTACAAAGCCTTTGAGGCGTTGACCTGCTGCAATACCGGGAGCACGAAGAAGTAATGGAGTGTGTACCAATTCTTCATATGGCCAAGGACGCACTTTACGCATCAAACCGTGGCCGTGTTCGCCGTTACCAAGAGGTTCACCGTGATCGGAAACCATCATAATAAGTGTGTTTTGGTTCAAGCCGAGTCTGTCCATTGCGTCTAAAAGTTTACCGAGGTATTTATCGCAAAGCGTAACAAGTTCAGCGTAAAGCATACGGATATGCTTTAATTGTGGTTCGGTGTATAAACCTTCAACCAATTCCATGATTGGTAAGAATTCGTCTTTACCTGTATAATCAGGGTCGTATGGGCATTTCATATCAGGGTTATATACTGATGGTGGATCCCAAGGTTCGTGTGGATCGAATGAGTCAATCCAGAGATAGAATTGCTTGTTTCTGTCAACTTGTTCAAGATATTCAATTGCCTTTGTTATTGTTTTTGCAACGTAGCGGTTTTCTTCTTTTTCGCCGCCGTATTGACGTTGTTTCAAATACGCGCCCAATTCGTGCAAGTTATCTTTAGCGGCACCTTCACCTAAGCGTGCGGCATAGGCATCGTAAGTGTGTTGTTCAATATAATCTTCAGGTTTTAAGTGGATAAGTTCATCTTCTTCATAGAAGAAGTGGTCGGCTTCATGGCCGTGTGTGAACCAAACTTTATCAAAAGCTCTTGTGAAGCCGAATTTTGGCAAACGGTACATTGGGCAGTCAAAAATCAAAGCGGTATCAATCGGACGTCCCCAGCAAAGATCTGCGATAGTGGTGTCTTCCATTGTCAATGGGCTCCAACCGCTGTAAGGCAAGGTGTAGCGGCCTGTGTGCATGGCGCGGCGGCAAGGCACAGTTGGGCAACCTTCTGTATAAGAATTTTCAAATAAAACACCTTCACGAGCGAGTCTGTCCATATTTGGAGTTTTAATCCACGTGTTACCGTAGGCACCCACATAGTTGAATTGAAGGGAGTCAAACATTAGAACGATAGCATTTTTAGTCATAAAAAATTCTCCATAATTTTATTTGTGATTAATATTGCAATTTGTGTGCCATAATTTTAAGTCAAAAATATCAATATATTATTTTTTTTCTTATAATAAAAATCTGTGTATATAAAGTGGTTTTTATTTGACAAGCAACTATCTATTTGATATGTTTCTAAAAAAATAAATGTGATAATACATTTTATGTGAATGAGGCATACAATGAAAATAGATTTTGATTTTTTAGAACTTTTGGCTAAGACGACGGAAGCTTTGCCTGAGAACGATGCTTTGATAATACTTTTCAAATACTTGCATGAGAGAATTCCTTTTGATATTGCAGTTTGTTTTTCAATTAACAGAGCTGAAAAACTCTATACAAGTTTTATGGAGTATTCTGCAAAACAAATTGTTCCTCAATACTATAATAAAAAGGACACTGTCTTACCTATTTCAGTACTTATAGAGAATTTTGGCGAAGATTTTTCAAAAACTTCTATTGCTGACGATCTCAGTAATAATGAGGATTATGCAAGGTTTTTCGCAAATTCACCTTATTCGGGTTTGTCAAGCATTTCTGTGCCAATATATCATGATTATGAAAAAAATCACTTTATGTGTATTTTGTTTCTTTCAAATTACAAAAATACGTTTAATGAAAAACACGCGCAAGTAATCGATCTACTAAAGCCATTGTTTCAAGAATTGATACTCTCACTTTATCTAAATAACCCCGGAGAAAATGTCAGCCTGTCACCCTCAGGTAAAATCGCAACAACTTTTGAAGAGCAACTTTCCGCATGCCCTGATTTGGCTGAAGTAACCGAAGCTGTGCATAATGTGGCAGACTTTGATACCACAGTGTTGATACATGGTGAAACGGGCTCAGGAAAAGAAATTGTTGCGGAGGTTATCCATTCTTTGTCCGACAGGTACGACAAGCCATTTGTACGTGTAAATTGTTCGGCTATTCCTGAAACTCTAATAGAAAGTGAATTTTTTGGCTTTGAAAAAGGGGCTTTTACCGGCGCCATTCAATCTCGTAAGGGATATTTTGAGCAAGCGCATAAAGGAACCATTTATCTTGATGAAGTTGGAGAACTCTCTCTTAACTCGCAAGTGCGTTTGTTGCGTGTTTTGGAAAACAGAGAAATTCGCAGAATCGGAAGTGAAAAATCTATCAATTTGGATTTACGGATAATCGCGGCAACAAATAAAGATTTGTGGGAAATGGTGAAAAGGAAGCTTTTTCGCGAAGATTTGTACTATCGCTTAAATGTCTATCCTATTACTGTACCTCCTTTGAGGGAAAGGAGACGCGATATATTTGTACTTGCCCAATATTATTATAATTACTATGTGCAAAAATTTTCTCCGAAAACATTTGCAAAACTTTCACCCAAAAATATTTATCAACTGGCAAACTTTAGTTGGCCCGGAAATGTGCGACAGTTAAGGCATGCCATTGAAAGAGCTCTTGTTGACAGTAATAATAGTAAGCATAATGTACTGGATTTTAGCTTTTTGATAGAAACTACGGTAAAAACTCACAAAACAAATGTTACAGAATTAAAAGAAGAAATTGAGAAAGTTCTTAAGTTGACTAATGGCAGAATTCAAGGTGAACAGGGTGCTGCCGAGCTTTTAAATATTAATCCCGCAACCTTACGTTCGCGTATGCGTACACTTGGTATACCCTTTACAAAAAAAGATATTCAAAAACAAAAAGAGCAATCCCAAAATTAATGGGAAATGCCCTTTACTGTTTACTACATTATCGAGTAAGAATTATGCAGTATTTTATGGTTATTTTTCTTCAACTTCCCACGCTGTTTTGCTTTGTGGAACTTGAACGAGTTTTGCTAAAACGAAAATTGCTACGCCAATGGCGAATGAAATTCCTATCGGAATCCACGCATTAGATCCATAAAGCGGTTCCATGTGCGCAATTGCGGGGATAAGAATAACAGTAGGAATTGAAAGTGCACTGCCAAGTCCCATTCTTAATGGTACAGGTGATTTGTTTTCAGGATCGACCAAGCGCAATAAGATAAATGCCGTGCTCACTGTTCCTGTAAGGTTTCCGAAAACGTAAGCAAAATATTCCGGACCGTATTCTTTCATTTTGCGTGAATAATACCAGAGTAATCCGGCGATAACCATTGTTGAAACTATAACAGAAGCTAAGTAAGGAATCATGTATTGTGCAACTTGACCGATTTGAATGCTGATAAAAGTTGAACATACCAAGAAATCTACCAATGTGCCTGAAATTCTGTTTGTTACACCTACACAAAGCAAATGTCCTTTACCCATTTTTGTAAGAAGAATACGAACGCCTACAGCAATAAGAGCACCGAAAAGGAAGAAAGTTGTCCATACAAATATTTTTAATGCAGGCGGAAGGATTATAAAGAGAATAAGGCAAATAATAAATGATAAGGCATAGGTTGCGAAACCTAAGGCTATGTGCCATGCCAATACATCAATACTTGTTGCAGAAGTGGTTTGTCTTCCGGCTTCAGCAGTATCTGAACATTCATCATAAAAACCACATTCTTCTTCTTCTGATGGACATGTGACTATTTCAAGTTTCTTTTTACGTGCAATGATATTTACAAGAAAAACACCTACAATAATTGCCACAGCAAAACCCATTGCACCTGTAGCAAGACCAAAGTCAGGCATGCCGGCAAATGTTGTTGCTGCATCCCAGATTGTACCGATTGTGAAAGCTTGTCCCGGCCCCATAATAAATCCATACATTGTCAATGAACCGACAGTTTGAGGAGCAGAGTTAAGTCCAATCATGGCAAGTATGGTTGTAATAGCCATTGCAGCCGCTAAAGTGAAAAAACTTACCGAGGTAGAGGCGGAAATGTATGCCAAAATAGCTCTACCTTCGGAAACTTCGGATTTTTGTTTTGTGGGCATTTTTAACCCAACATAAATCCATGTAAGGTTAAATACATCGTATACAAAATTTTGCGTGATACCAATATCAAGTTTTAACCCCGTAGCATCAATAAGACCGGTGCTTTGACAAATCAAGCCAACCGTTCCGCCAATAATGCACGATGGGATTAAGTATTTACGAAATAAAGGAAATACAGCCCTCAACAACATTCCGACAAGTAGAAAGAAGCTTATCCAAGCAAATACAAATAAACCGTCAAACGCAACAGGAGCCATAGGGGGCATGGTGAAATCAGTCATAATTTACCTCTTTTGTAGGTTATAACCGTTAGTGAAATTTATCACAATATATGTAAGTTTTCTATCAATTCAAACTTCCTCCCCAAACTTTTTATGTGTGTGAGGAGGAAGTTATGTATTTATAATGCGTCCATTACGCTTAATTCAGTAATATATTCACGCAAAATGTCATATAATTTCTTTGCGACATCGGGGTGTTTGTCAATAATATTGTTGAGTTGGAAAGGATCGTTCTTACGATCGTAAAGTTCGTCACTTTCAGGCACTTCGGCTGTGCTGGCGGGGGTACAAGTCCATTGTTCTTCTCCGTCAAGAGAAGCGCTTTCTTTGTGGTGCTTTACTGCATCGTCGCTGGAGTAGCCATCAACAAGATCGATAAAGCTTTTTCCGCCAACTCCCTTAAGGTGAGCGTTGGTAACGCTGTCTGTTTCAGCATAGAATGCCAAAGCGATTTCATTTTCGCCAACTTCTTTCACCCAGTGGATAAATGAATAATCTTCGGTGTAGATAGCCCATGAATATTTACAATAGCCTGCGATGGCAAAATCGCGCACTTTTTCCACTTCACCACGACACAATGGCAATAAGCTTTTGCCTTGCATGTCGGGATGAACACCGATTCCGAGCCAGTCACATACAGTCGGCGCAACGTCACAAGATTGTACAAAACCTTTGATACGTTGACCTGCGGCAATGCCCGGAGCACGAAGAAGCATAGGTGCGTGAACCAATTCTTCATACGGCCATGGATTTGCTTTACGCATTAATCCGTGTCCATGTTCGCCGTTACCAAGAGGTTCACCATGATCTGAAACCATCATAAAGAGTGTATCTTGATTCATGCCAAGTCTGTCTATTGTGTCTAATAATTTGCCGAGGTATTTATCACAGAGAGTGACAAGTTCTGCATAAAGCATACGGATGTGGTTGAGTTGCGGTTCGGTGTATATACCCTCTACATGTCCCGGATAAGGCAAGAATTCGTCTTTTCCTGTGTAGTCGGGATCGTATGGGCATTTTTTGTCAGGGTCATAAACTGATGGCGGATCCCAAGGCTCGTGTGGATCGAAAGAGTCAATCCAGAGATAGAATTGCTTGTTTCTGTCTACTTGTTCAAGATATTCGATGGCTTTGCCAATTGTCTTTGCTACATAGCGATTTTCATCTTTCTCTC
The DNA here is from genome assembly GCA_964371955.1 of uncultured Desulfovibrionaceae bacterium. Classification (GTDB taxonomy): domain Bacteria; phylum Desulfobacterota; class Desulfovibrionia; order Desulfovibrionales; family Desulfovibrionaceae; genus CAYJAZ01. The sequence continues at coordinate 37,623 of CAYJPB010000005.1, forward strand.
CGCCGTACTGGCGTTGCTTGAGATAGCAAGAAAGTTCATGAAGTGTTATTTCGTTTGCGCGTTCGCCCAACTTAGCTTCATAGGCTTTATAGGTTGCATCATCGATGTAGTCTTTAGCATTAAGATGAATAAGTTCATCTTTTTCATAATAGTAGTTATCGCCTTCGTGCCCATGTGTGAACCAAACTTTATCAAACGCGCGCGTATAACCAAATTTTGGTAAGCGATACATAGGACAGTCAAAAATAAGAGCTGTGTCAATAGGACGACCCCAGCAAAGATCGGCAATGGTTGTGTCTTTCATGGTAAGTGGCACCCAGCCTGTGTAAGGCAAGGTGTAACGTCCGGTGTGCATGGCTCGACGGCAAGGAACTGTTGGAACACCTTCAATATAACAGTTCTCAAACAAAACACCTTCACGGGCCAATCGGTCCATGTTAGGGGTTTTAATCCAAGTGTTGCCATACGCTCCAATGTAGTTGAATTGGAGGGAGTCAAACATTAAAACGATTGCGTTTTTTTGCATAGTAAATCTCCTATTTTTTTATTTGTGAATAATGTTGCAAGTTGTATGCCATAAAAATCACTAAGAAAATCAAATTATTATACTTCTGTGAATGTGTTATTTATGTGTGAGAATGTGTTATTTATGAATCTATTGTGTATAATTATCTAATAATCTAGAAAAAATACAAAAATGTGAAAATACATTTTATGTGATAATTCTCACACTTGTATGATAAAAGAGAAAATATTTGGAAAATTTAACAACTATATTCTAACATTCTAATTTATTTTATTTAATTTATGATAATTTAATTTGCATTATTTTGAAAAAGGATATACTACTTTCTCACATTTTCTATCTAGGTTGAAAAACAAATATATGAGATTAGTCACTAATAAATATTTCTTTATTTTTTGCTTGCTTACGCTTTACCTTTGCTGGGGCTCAACATACATTTTGACAAAGTTTATACTTTTACATTGCCCCGGAATTATGCTTACTTCTTTGCGCATGACTTTTGCGGGGCTAATTTTGATTATTATCAGCCGTTTTATGGGTGAGAAAATTGTATTCACCTACAAAGATTTTCTGGCGTATTTAGTGCTTGGTTTTTTCTTGGTTGTGATGGGCGCCGCATTTATCAGCAAGGGGCAAGAAAGTGTTTCTTCGGGAACAACGGCAATGCTTTTGAGTGTTGTGCCGACGTGGATGGTGCTTGCTGATTGGTATTTTGCAAAAATTCCGCCAAGTCGTGTGCAGATTATTGGACTATGCATGGGTATTGTTGCGATGGGGTGGATGCAATGGCATCAAGGCGCGAATGGGCAAGCATCACTTGTTGGTTTTATCTTGATTTTGCTCTCTACAATCGGCTGGGTTTACGGTTCACAACTCACAAAAACAATACGCACGGCAACGCCTATGTCTCTTTTGCGCTCAACAGGTTTTATGATGCTTGTGGGGGGAATGGAGTGCTTTATTTTTGCCTTGATTACAGGCGAACGCTTGACGGGGATCAATATTGTACCACAATTTCTTTTCCCTTTTGCTTTGTCTGTGCTTACAGCTGTTTGTGGCTATGCATCGTATTTATGGCTTTTGCAGAAAACACGCCCGATGATTGCTATTTCTTATGAATTTGTTAATCCGGTTATTGCATTATATCTTGGGTGGCTTTTTGGAGGCGAAGAGGTGGACACCACTTTAATGATGGCGTGCGCGCTTCTTATTCTTTCAGCATTCTTTGCTGTTTCCAATAAAAACCCACATTAGAGCACTTGCAGGGCTTATCTATTATTGAGATTGCTATTCATCAATTTTTTCCACTGTTTATATGGTTATTGTGAAAAGCGCTCTTTCTGAAGTCCCACTGAAGTCCCGCCTTTAATTTGGTTGGGG
>CAYJPB010000006.1:0-23596 GCA_964371955.1 uncultured Desulfovibrionaceae bacterium
AGGTTGAGTTCAAGGGGCATAGAGTTTGAGATTGAGCTCACCATAAAATCAGGCAATTTGTATGCGCCAAACATTACATTGTTTGCTTGCCATGATTCGTCGTCCAAAGGTATTGAAGTTATTGTGGTATTCACATGTTCAGGCTGCTTGAAAGAGCTTGAATTGATAGGTGCTGAAACCCAATCTTGCGAATATGAATATGTGGTAACAGTTTCTTGAGTTCCGCCTGTTCTGGTTACTGTTTCAGATTCAGAAGATTCAACCCATTGATAATATTGCACGTCTCTATCAAGTGAAAGTGCAACGGTGCTGATACCAAATTGATGATCTGCTACTGTATCGCTTGTAGTTGCAAGCCCCATAGCATAGACAACTTTATCGTTAAAGCTTGGATCGATAACGCTGATATCAGGCATATCTACCGTTACCAATTCTGCTTCGGCGATAGCACCGGCTGTTCTGACAGATCTGCCTTCGTTCCAATACACAAACCAAGAGGCAAGCAAAATCAGGATTATTCCTGTGAGAATGCCCTTAAAAGAGTTGCCAATTCGTGTAAACCAACTCGTGGTAGTGGTTTCGGTGTAATTTCCTTGTGACATACAATTTCTCCTGTTCAATGTTTATAATTCAAAAAACAACATAGCCATAAAAAAACTTAACCTATGATTTCACAAGCAGTTACAAGCGCAAAAAATACACATTGCTTGCAAAATAACGCTCATTTCTATAAAAGATAAATATCTTTGAACATATAGCGCAAACTGCCTAAAATCGAATAAAATAATAAAACTTTTGTATAATTTATCTAATAAAATGTCAAATGTAAATGTGCCGATAAGCACATTGCTGACAATTCTTACTTGAAATAATTAGTTTTAAGAAATTTCGCTTGCGGCAGAACCAACTTGCAAAGGAAGACTTGTAAGCATTAGTGAATTATGGCTTGTTTCCAAAGCCATAAAGGTGCCAAAGGGAAAGTTGAGCGGATAGGATTGTATTGTAGAGAGCGCAAGCTTTGGCGACCAAAGAAATGAGGGCAAACGCAAAGCCGCATAAAAGGAAGTTGTTCTTGATTTTTTTAACTCTTTTTCCAAGGATTTAAATAAAAATGGAGAAAGTGCCGGTTTTATTGGATTAAATGAATAAGAACAGTATTCTAAGATGCATACGTTTTTTGTAGAAACTCTATGCGCCTCATTAAGAACGTGTAAAATTTCGTCCTTACTCAAATTCGTCAAACCATGTGTAAAAACAACATAGTCAAAAGTTTTTTCGTCAAAAGGCAAGTGTTCCGCTTTCCCTATGACATATTCAATTTTTTTTCCATTACTTTCTTCACACTTTTCAAACTCTTGTTGGTTTAGGCAAAGCGCCGTCACATCAAAGCCCATTTCCCAAAAAAAAGTCGGCTCAACAAGATTATCGACGTGCACATGAAGCAGACGGTTGTTTCTTTTCTGCCAACTGCGGAGTAAAGCCGATAAAAAGTCTAGGCGTACAGCTTGAATATATGAATTTTTATCCATGTTCCCTCACTGTGATTAATTCTAAAATATATGCGATAGATTTTTTTGTCAAGAACAGACAATGTGATTTTTAAAGCTTACATGCAAGTGCTTGCAATTTTATTAAAGAAACTTTATATTTTGCAAATGATTTTAGAAGCACAAAATATATCATTTTCTTATGCAAAAGGCATAAATACTCTTACAGATATACATTTCACTCTCCAAAAAGGTGAAATACTATGCATTTGTGGGGCAAACGGAAGCGGAAAATCAACACTTTTACAAATTTTAGCCGGAATTATAGAAGTTCAACACGGCAAAGTAATTACAGACTTAGATATATCTGAGCAAAGTGCATTACTCTTCCAAGATCCGGACATGCAGATTTTAGGGCAAGACCTTTATGAAGACATGCTTATACAATTTCCAAACCCAAGCGCTGAACAAAAAAATAAATCCTTAGAGTTGTTAAAACAGTTTGGTTTATTGGAGAAAAAAAACGCTCCTGTGGACGAGCTTTCTTTCGGACAAAAGAGAAAACTTGCTCTAGCATCTTCTCTTATGTCCTCGCCCGCACTCTTACTGCTTGATGAACCGAGTTCTTTTCTCGATTATCCTGCATTACGTGAACTTCGTACACATTTAAAACATAATAAATCACAAGGAATTACGCAATGCATTGTGGCGCATGATATAGAATTATATGTTGATATAGCAGATTCTTTGCTTCTACTTAATGAAGGCACGCAAGAATTTTTCGGAACTATTGAGGAAGGATTAAATTATATTGAAAATAATCCGTCTTTTCCTGTAAAACTCCCTTATCGCTGGAAAGAGCATAAGAAAATTCTTCCTTGGTAACTATGCATAATTATAAAGAAAAAAACACTTCCTCAGAAGACAGTCCACATGCCCAAAATATTGAATGTGCTACTGTTGAAAATCTGCACGATGCTCGGTTTGTGCTTTTTTCATTTCTGTTTGCCGCTTCTTTATCTGTGCGGTATACGTGTCCGAATTTAATGTTATCTTCTTTAATATACACACTTTTTTTACTGTATATAATTAAACATCAAAATAAAAGCAGAGCACTTATTTTTGCGCCTCTTTTCTTTTGTTCGCTATGGTTTTTAGCTATTGTTGTTATACGTTCTCTCTCTTTTCAAAACGGCTTGTCTTTTACTTTATCAAGAGAAATTTTACTGTTCTCTTTTGCATTTGTTCTAAAAATATACATAACCGCAATCTTGGGTTTATGTATGTATTTGTCTGCAAAAGCTAAAGAATATGCATTGAGTGTGGCGTGGTTTTTTTCCATTTTTTCAAAGAAACACGGGTGGAAAATGGGGCTTATCACTTTGCTTGTATTAAAATCATTTAAAGATTTATTCAAAATCGCAACACATCTTAAAATCGGTGTACACTATCGAATGGCCAATCAGAAAATCCATAAAAAGTTATACTTTTATACTATCGCATTATTAAGGAAAACAGCACAAAGAAATTACGAAACAAGCGTGGGGCTTTACACAAGAAAGTTGAATAATAAAGAAGCATTTCAGAAAGAATGGGAAGGAGTTTTTACACAAAATTTTCTCATAAAGCATTTGTTTTTTATCTGCCTATGCGTATTTTCTTGCACATTATTTGTTTTATCTTTGTAGTTCAACAAAGTTGAAACTTTTTTGCTGTGAAAGTTGTGCTTGAATTTTTTTTAAATTTTGTATATAATTTTGAAAATGTGAGTGTGAACTTGATTTATATTGATTTACACTAGGTCTTTTTCTCAAAACAAATAAGGAAAAATAATGACATCATTAAAATACCCTCGTGTATTGCTCAAACTCAGTGGTGAGGCTTTGGCAGGTGACAAAGGTTTTGGAATAGATCCGGCTTGTGTAAGTGAAATTTGCGAACAAATTGCACAAGTACACTGTGATGGAGCCGAGCTTGCCCTTGTTATTGGCGGTGGTAATATTTTCCGCGGGCTTTCACAGTCAGCGGCAGGGATGGATCGCTCTAATGCTGATTATATGGGAATGCTTGCAACAATAATGAATGCCTTGGCTGTGCAAGATGCTTTGGAAAAAATTGACGTTCCAACGCGTGTGCTTTCAGCCATAAAAGCTTATGAGGTTTCAGAACCTTTTATCAGGCGACGGGCAATCAGACACATGGAAAAGGGACGTGTTGTTATTTGTGCAGCAGGAACAGGCAACCCCTATTTTACCACGGATACCGCAGCAGCATTAAGAAGTGTTGAACTCAATTGCTCGCTTCTTATTAAGGCAACAAAAGTTGACGGATTATATGACAAAGATCCGATGAAGTTTCCCGATGCTGTGAAGTTTGATGAAATCACTTACGAGGAAACTTTAAGCAGACACTTGAAAGTGATGGACACAACAGCTATCACCCTTGCAGAAGAAAACAATCTACCTATCGTTGTTTGCTCGATCTTCGACGGAGCCATTAAAAGAGTGCTCTACGGAGAAAAAGAAGGCACAATAGTAAAAAAACACTTGAATTAATTGGAGATAAAATGAGTAAAGATGAATTAATTTTTGATGCAGAAGAACGCATGGAAAAAGCTCTTATTGCACTTGACAAAGATTTTACAAAGTTGCGCACAGGAAGAGCTTCAACCTCTCTTGTTGACGATATAAAAGTGGACTATTACGGCACAATGACACCGATTAAGGGGCTTGCCTCTGTTTCTGTGCCCGACAGTAAAACCGTTGCTATTCAACCATGGGACAAAGGCGCATACGCTCTTATTGAAAAAGCAATTCAAAAATCAGACTTAGGGTTAAACCCTATGAATGACGGTAAAATCATTCGCATTGTTATTCCCGCATTAACAGAAGAACGCCGTAAAGAGCTTTCAAAATTGGCAAAAAAATACGGTGAAGAAGCAAAAGTTGCTGTGCGTAACATCAGAAGAGATGTGAACGATGCCATGAAGAAACTTGAAAAAAATAAAGAAATAACCGAAGACGACTCTAAAAAAGCTCTTGAGGAAATACAAAAAATCACAGACAAATACGTCGCTAAATGTGATGAAAAGTATGCAGAAAAAGACAAAGAGATCATGGAAATATAGTGACAATTGAACATCTTGCCATTATTATGGACGGAAATGGGCGTTGGGCAAAGAATAGAGGATTAAAGCGTAGTGAGGGGCACAAACAAGGCTCCGAAGCGGCGCGCAAAATCCTTACTCGTGCGCGTGAATTAAACATTCCCTACCTCACTCTTTATGCTCTCTCACGTGAGAACTTACAAAGACCAAAAGAAGAATTGACTCAACTTTTTTCTTTGTTGGCAGACTTTGTTGCCAATGAGGTACCTTCCCTTATAAAACACGATATACGCCTCCACTGTATAGGCGATTTCAGCGCTCTGCCCTTTTCTACACAAAAAGCAATACAATACGCGATAAACAAGACAAGTACCTGTAATTCTATGCATCTTTGCCTTGCCCTTGCGTATTCTGCAAGAGAAGAAATTGCCCGTGCTTTTATTAAAATGCAACAAGAGAACGTGTCTTATACTAATGCTGGAGAAGTGGTTCAATCGCTCCATAAATTCCTCGATGCTCCAAACTTTCCCGATCCGGATCTTATTATTCGCACGGGGGGTGATTGTAGGCTCAGTAATTTCTTGCTCTATCAGGCGGCGTACAGCGAACTTTATTTCACTCCTGTGTACTTTCCGGATTTTGATGAGCACGAATTTCAAAAAGCCCTTGATGATTTCCACTCAAGACAACGCAAATTCGGTAAAACCGATGAACAAATTGCCTAAAACATTGAAGTAGGTTTAGTTTTGAATTTATTTAAACGTATAATAACAGCTGTTTTACTTGCAGCGGCTCTTGTCAGCGCATGGCTTATCGGCGGAGTGGTTATTGAAATTTGTCTTATCGTGACGGCAGTTTTTGCAAGTTATGAATTTTATACTATGTTTTTGAAAAATTCAGATAAAAAATTCATTCTTCTGGCAAGCGCTTTACCCATACTCTTCATGCCACTGGCATTCTACACACCGGCAGAAGACACACTCAGCCTTGCGATGATCACTCTATTTATCGGGATAATCACTCTTTTTCGATGGACAAGCAATAACACAAAAGCCTTGCACGAATGTTCCGTCCTTATAGCGGGACTTCTTTATGTTCCTTTGCTTCTTATCATCGTGACCTATCTCACGCCTTATGAAATGCTTTTCTCCTTTCTTTTGCCGGCAGTAAACGATACTTTCGCCTATGCAGTGGGGCTAACAGTTGGCAAACACAAAATTTGGGAAGCGGTAAGTCCAAAGAAAAGTATTGAAGGTTCAATTGGCGGAATGATCGCTTCGGCAATGTTTACCATTCTTTTTTGTGGATTTTTCGGAGATGTCGCTTGGTACTACGCTCTTCCTTTAGGCATTGCTCTCTCGATAATGGCTCAACTCGGCGACTTTTTTGAATCCGCACTCAAAAGAACAGCCAATGTAAAAGACAGCTCTAACCTATTGCCCGGACACGGCGGCGTTCTCGATAGATTAGACAGCATACTTTTTGTTGTACCTACTCTTATGTTTTTATTATCAATTTTCCCACAACTCCGTTTTTAGTCACTTTCAATAATTGACGTTTTCAGAAGAATATCCCAATGAAATATATTTCCCCATTTCCAACAGATGAATATAGTTCAACTTTTCCGCGCACACTTTCCATTTGCGGTTCAACAGGCTCTATAGGGCATAACACTTTGCGTATTGCCGCGGCCTATCCAGAACTGTTTCAAGTTACAGCTCTCGGCGCAGGAAAGAATATTTCTCTTCTGGCACAGCAAGCGCACGAATTTCGTCCTAAATATCTTGTTATTCAAGATGAGAAGGATTTGCCGAACTTTCAAAACCTTATTACAAATTCCTATGGGTATAGGCCACAAATTCTTGTCGGAAAGAAAGGTTATGAAGAAATCGCCACACTTCGTGAAGTGACAACATTTGTTTCGGCGCAAGTTGGTGCGGCTGGCTTACAGGCAACACACGCCGCCGCAAATGCAGGCAAGGTTATCTGCTTAGCCAATAAAGAAAGTCTTGTACTTGCCGGAAAACTTTTACGCGATGTGTGTGGACGATCAAAAGCAACAATACTTCCTGTAGATTCTGAACATCATGCGCTATTCCAATGCCTTATGGGGCGTGACCCAGACGATATGCGCCGTCTTGTGCTTACAGCTTCGGGCGGTGCGTTTAGAGATAAAACCTCAGATTTTTTGCACCGTGCAAGAGCAGAAGATGCACTTAAACACCCGAATTGGAGCATGGGCGCAAAAATCACCGTCGATTCCGCAACTCTTATGAATAAGGGATTGGAGATAATTGAGGCTTGCCATTTGTTCGGAGTGGACTTATCTACTGTTGAGGTGGTTGTTCATCCTCAAAGCATTATCCATTCAATGGTGGAGTATAAAGATTTTTCGTTTATTGCCCAGCTTTCAAAGCCTGATATGCGATTGCCTATTGCGCATTGCCTTGCATATCCTACAATGCTTGAAGCAGAAAAATGTGATTTTCCGAAACTCGACTTTTTTGCTCTTAAAGAATTGACCTTTGAAGCTGTTGACAATACAAAATTTCCGTGTTTGGAGCTTGCAAAAAATGCCTTTAGAGAACGAAAATGTGTCGCTCTCAATGCTGTGAATGAAGTATGTGTGGATGCTTTCCTCAATAATCGCATTTCATTTATGCAAATTCCAAAAATCATTGAGAAAATTCTCGAAAAAGCCGAAAAAGATTCCTATGGAATCGACGGTATTCTCGAAAGCGACGCTGAATACAGACAGCAAGCAAATCATAAATTAAAACTATTAAAGTGAGTATACTATGGAAGCTATTTTTTCCTTTTCATGGCAAGCAATTGCTGTAATCCTCGTGCTTGGAGTGTTGATATTTATCCACGAACTCGGGCATTTTCTTGCCGCACGATTCTACAAAATAGGGGTTGTCACCTTTTCCGTGGGTTTTGGACCAAAAATATTGAAATATCAAAAAGATAAAACAACCTATGCCCTTTCGCTTATCCCTCTTGGCGGCTATTGTGCTATGGTGGGCGAATATTCTGAAGAGGTTGAAGAACTTGGCTTTACAGAAGCTGATGCTATCAATAACCGCCCCCCTTTTCAGCGCCTTGTTGTTGCTGCTGCGGGACCGTTGGCAAACCTCTTTCTTGCCTTTCTCATCTATTGGGGCATTGCCCTAAGTGCAGGAACTGCTATTGCGCTTCCCGTTATCGGTACTGTTATGGATAATAGTGCCGCTCAAGAAGTTGGCTTGCAAAGCAGTGATACTATTTTGCGCATAGACGGAACAACTATTGATGAATGGGACGATATTCCCCTTGCGCTCAGCCTGAGCAACGGAAACCCCGTTGAAATTGAATATCTGCGCAACGACACAATTGAAACAGTAACTGCCATTCCACAAGAAAGCGTGCGCACCAATCTTTTCGGCGAAGAAGAGCAGGCCTATCTTCTCGGAATTACTGCTTCCGGCGAATTGCGCCACATTCCGCTTGGATTTATTGACGCATTTGTTGAAGGTTATAAACAAACAATTTTCATCATCGATGTCACTCTTACAGGCCTTGTAAAACTTGTAACCGGTTCCGTTTCTGCCGATAATGTCGGCGGCCCGATAATGATTGCGCAAGTTGTGGGCGAACAAGCAAGCATAGGCATACTTCCGCTTCTTATGCTCACTGCGCTTATCAGCGTAAACCTTGGCTTACTCAACCTTTTGCCAATTCCCGTGCTCGACGGCGGAACAATTGTTTTCTCCACTTTTGAAATTATCACCCGCAGGCAAGTAAATGTAAAGCTTCAAGAAAAACTTATGCAAGCCGGCGCTTTCCTCCTTATAGCCCTAATGATTTTTGCCACATTCAACGATGTTATGAGATTTTTTGGATAAACCAGATTATTATAATGAAATTGACAAAGATAGTATTCGCCTCCGGCTGGGCAAAAGGGGGTAACCCCCTTTTGAAACCCTATAAAAAGGGAGCACATAAAAATTATGAGTATCGCAGATAACAGAAAAGCAAGACAACATTTTTCGTATTTGTTTCGGCACTTTGTGCACGAAACCTCACTCACAAGAAGCGTGATTCTTGTATCGTTTGCTAAAGATTTTGTTCGCTCTGCTCACTTCTAAACTAAGGAAAACTTGATTATGAGTATCGCAGATAACAGAAAAGCAAGACAACATTATGAATTCCTTGATTTTTATGAAGCAGGCATTGTTCTCACAGGCCCTGAGGTAAAGTCAATTAAAAACGGAAAAGTTTCTTTTGCCGATTCTTATGTAGATTTCAAAAATGGTGAAGCCATACTCGTCGCTCTCAACATCGCTGTGTATGAGCAAGGTGGCTATGCCAAGCAAGAGCCGACCAGAGCACGTAAACTGCTTCTACACAAACATGAAATCCATCAACTCACCAATAAAGTTGAACAAAAAGGACTTACTGTTGTCCCCGTAAAGATTTATCTCAAACGTGGCAAAATAAAAATGGAAATTGCCCTTGCACGAGGAAAACACTTATATGACAGGCGCGACGAACTCAAAAAGCGTGCAGAAAACCGTGATATGGAAAGAGAACTTATTCGAGGTTAATGTGGCTAAATTTCGCTCGAAAACATATCTTAAAGAAAAAGCACGACGCTGTGCAAGCGACCCTACCGCTTTTTCTTCTATTGTGGAAAAAGTGTTCGACGAAAAAGGAAACTCCGATGTCCGCGTGAAGCTCTTTCACCTTTATGAGCATTGGGATATGGTACTAGGAGAAGATTTATATACGCTTGCCCTTCCGATCGGTCACAGGGGAAAAATTCTTCTTGTCGCTGCAGAAGATTCTATAGCACTCAACGAACTTACCTATATGATTGACGAAATTCTTGAAAGAGTTCACGCTTTTTTTGGCGAAGAGTATTTTGAGAAAGTGGAGCTTCACCTTTTACAGAATAAAAGACCACTCAATCTTCCTCCACTTCTCTCCGAAAAACCACAAAAAACTGAGCTCATTCGTCCGGAAAATCTTGGAAACCTCAACTTGCCGGACGGAAAAGTGAAAGATGCCTACTTGCATTATCTTTCCCTTTTTGAATAAGCCATTAAATCAAATTCAATTTTTTATAAAAAAAGCCGTACCCAATTATCTTGGATACGGCTTCATTATATTGTGTAATCAGTGAATTATATTATAACTCGTCAGGCATTTCATTGAGTTCAGCACGAGAGAACACAGGCCCGTCAACGCAAACATATTTATCACCCACATTACAACGTCCGCAAATGCCGATACCGCATTTCATTCTACGTTCAAGAGTGGTGATGATATTTTCGTCTTCAAAGCCCATTTCTTTCAAAGCCGCTAAGGTGAACTTGATCATTATTGGAGGTCCACACAAAACCGCAACACAATTATTCGGGCTTGGTGCAAGTTCTTTCAATACGTTAGGAATAAGTCCAACTTTGTGTGGCCAGCCATCGGCAGGATTATCGATACAAAGTGTTGCATTGAGTTTTGGATGATTCAGCCATGAATCAAGCTCGTAGCTATACGCCATATCGGTTGGAGATTTTCCGCCGTAAAGCAAAGAAATTGAACCAAAATCATCTGCTCTTTCAAGTAGATGAAGCATAATTGTACGAATTGGAGCCATACCGATACCGCCACCGATAAAGAAGATATTCTTCCCTTTCCAGTTTTCGTAAGGGAATGGCTTACCAAGCGGAGCACGCACGCCAACTTTGTCGCCGGGAGCAAGCTTGTGCAATGCTTCCGTCACTTCACCTGTGCGCATAACGGAAAATTGCAAATAATCTTTGCATGATGGCGGACTGTTGATAACAAATGTGGATTCGCCAACGCCAAACAATGAAAGTTGTCCAACTTGACCGGGACCGTATTCAAAGGCTTTCATTTTTTCTTCATCATCAAAGCGCACACGGAATGTTTTGATATTACCGGCTTCGGTAATCACTTCAAGGACTGTGGAAACCTCCGGTAAGTATGGATTATTACAAGAACAATTACTCATGGATTAGCCCTCTTTTACCGTTGTTTTTTTAGTTGTTTTTTTGGGTGCTGCTTTTTGCGCCGGTTTTGGTGCTGTTTTTGGAGCAACTTTTGGCACAACAAGACTTTCACTTGTTGTTGCTTGCGCTTTTTCTGCCATTTCAGCTATATAATCATGAACTTGCGGAAGTTCGGCATCAACAGGAGTTGCCGCAATTATAGAAGAAATCATATCCTTTATACTGATACTTGCAGGGCAAGAAAGAAGGCAGCGCCCACAACCTGTGCAAGAATACAAATCTTTGTGCCAAGCCAACATATAGTTGAATTTATGCCCAAGGCGATTACGCCAACGCATAAAGCCTGCGCCGCGTGGATTGTGTCCGCTCGCTTCACGAGTGAACTCATCGGACATACAGCTCGCCCAAGAACGGATTCTCTTTCCTTCCAAGGGGTTACCTTCGTCAGTAATGGTGAAGCATTGGCAAGTTGGGCACACAAAAGTGCATGAACTACAGCCGATACAGCCGGCAGTCACTTCACCCCAGAAATCCTTATTTTCAAAATTATACGCAATTATTTCACGTATTTTTGATAAATCAGGCATTTGCGGTAAGCTTTCGTGTGCTTTTGCATGGATCGCTTCAACAGCTTTCGTGTTTTCATCATTTGCTTCTGCAAAACCAGCAAGAGTGAGTAATTCTTTACCTTTATCGGTTACTGCTTCAAAGACATAACCTTTATCGGTTGCTGTAAAGAAAACATCTGCGGCATAAGGAGAAGTCAAATCTGTGTCTGTCCAATTACAGAAGCAAGAGGGCAAGGTTTGTTCACAGGCCTGAGCGATAATGCAGGTGTTTTCACGATGAGCGGCATAGTATGGATCGCGGAATTTTCCGCCCAAATACTGTGCGTCTTGCACAAGAACTGCCTTCGCATCGCAAGGACGAGCACCAAAAAGCACTTTCTTCGTTTCATCGATTTCACAAGTGAGAACCGTGTCTTTCTTTGACAAATCGTCTTCATGTTTTGTGGATTTATACGTAAAAAGCGTTTCCGTTTCGGGGATATAGGCTTTTTTCATGGAATTTGTTGTATAATCAAGCAAGTCGTTTAGGTTTGCGCTTGAAAGTTCTTCCGCATTATATACTTGATATGTAACACTTTTTGCAATAGCTTTAGGAGCAAGCACGCTGTACTGTTCGGCAAGCTTAGCAAGCCACGCCGTCACTTGATTATTTTGAGCTAAGTATTTCATTTTAGAAGTGCTCCTTTATGTTTGCTTCTTCAACTTGGAAACCTAAGAGCGGTGGTGTCGCTTCTAAGTCAAGTCCTGCTGTGAAGCCGAATATGCGCTTCATAATTCCGCCAAACTGCTGTTTGAGCCAGAATACGGGGATACCCATTGGACACGCTCTGCTACATTCGGCGCAACCGGTACATCTGCCCGCAAGATGTTGTGCATGGATAAGTTGGAAGAACATCTTACTTTCCGGTGAGTTATCGTCTGCAACCCAATGCGGATCGCGACTGTCACCGGCGCAATTATCTTTACAAACGCACATTGGGCAGGAGTTACGGCAGGCATAGCAATGCATGCAGCGTTCTATATGTCCACGCCAGAAGCTCATTCTGTCGTCAAGTGAAAGGCTGTTGAGATACTTAATACCAAGTGCGGGGCGTGTATCGGCCTCGAGAGCTTGTCCCTCTGTTCCGATAAACACATCAAAGAATTTTGCGGCAGGCATGGTGCATTGACGGCATTTATCTTGCGCAATGTCTTCCATTGCTACATGATAATCTTTGTTCCCGTCTTTGATTTGCACAGTAGCTGTCAAGCCCTTACCATCGCCCTTTACATCAAGAATAATAGGCTTTTGTATGCCTGAAAGTTCTTTGACTTTCTTCATCACTCTGTCACGGCTGATTGTTCCGTTACACTGCATGCCGAAAATCATAAGATCTTCTTTTTTTAAGAGATTTTCTTGCAGTAAAGCAACAATTGCTCTGCTGTCACAACCCTTTACAACAACGCCCACTTTCTTACCCTTATGTTTATGTAACAAAGGAACAAGACTTTGAGCATTGGAAGGCCCCCAGATAAATTCATCAATTTCTTCAGGGGTTTTTGCAAAGAAAGGTTCTGCCACAAGCCCGTCACCTTTTCTCCAACCGAGCACACCGGCAAGGTTTGGAAGCTCTGCCTTTGCCTTTTCCTTGAGTTCATTAAGGAAAGGATTTTCACCACAGCCAAGCGGACGAACAAAATCGTACAATTCTGTGGGCATGTCATACATAGGAGTGACATCTTTGAACTTTTTCGCAGGTCCCAATTCATGGATTTGATTGGTGAAAGTTGTGACAACTTCTTTCCATTTTTGGCTTTCTGAAGCAGATACCCATGAATAAGAGAAACGGCGTGAGTCAATTCCAAGAATTTCAATAAATTCTTTCAATGATTCCAAGCGACGACGAGCATAGAAGTTACCGCTTGTATAGTGACAATCTTTAGGGTGACAGCCGGAAACCAAAACGCCGTCCGCACCTTCCAACAAAGCTTTTAATATGAATAAGGGATTTACACGACCTGAACAGGGAACACGAATAATGCGTGTATCTGTCGGCTGAGTGGCACGAGCAACGCCTGCGGCATCAGCCCCGCCGTATGAGCACCAGTTACATAAAAAAGCGATTATTTTTAGTTCTTTATCTACTGACATAGGGCTTCTACCTCTGCAAGAATTTGGTTGTCTGTGAAGTGTGAAAGCTGAATTGCGCCGTGCGGACACGTCGCATTACACAAGCCACACCCTTGACAAATTGTTTCAATGACTTCTGCTTTTGGCATTCCGCGGAAGTCAATTTCTTTAATCGCTTGATATGGGCAAACTTTAATACATTTACCGCAACCTATGCAACGCTTGAGCGTTACAGAAGCGACTTGAGGATCGCCCGTGAGCTTTGGCTTCAATAAAAGTGCAATAGCTTTTGCCGCCGCACCCGAAGCCTGCGCAACGGAGGCAGGAATATCCTTTGGACCTTGGCACACGCCGGCTAAAAATACGCCGGCTGTGTTAGTTTCCACAGGTTTAAGTTTTACGTGCCCTTCTAAATAGAAGCCGTCGGCATCATAAGAAATACGCAGTTTTTCAGCCAAAGCATCGGCATTGCTAGCGCCTTGAACGCCCACTGCCAGCACTACCAAATCTGCTTTCACTTCCACTTGTTTGCCAAGCAAAGTGTCTGCCCCGCGAACAATGTAGCGAGTTACGCCATTTTCATCAATAGTTGGCTGAATAGCTGAAACTCTACCGCGCACATATTGTACGTCGTATTCTTCAATGGCTCTGCGTGTGAATTCATCATAGGCTTTGCCGCCTGCTCTGATATCCATATAGAATACATAAGAATTTGAATCGGGCACGTGGTCTTTTGTCAAAATTGCTTGTTTTGCCGTATACATACAACAGAATGATGAGCAAAGTGAGCGGTCAATCGCTCTGTCACGAGAGCCCACGCATTTCACAAAGACGATATTCTTAGGCTCCATACCATCGGAAGGACGTTTAATATGTCCGCCTGTCGGGCCTGAAGCAGAAAGAAGTCTTTCGTATTGTAAGGAAGTGATAACATCAGGAATTTCGCCGTAGCCGTATTCGGGAAGTTTTGTATAATCGTATAAATCAAAGCCTGTCGCCGTGATAATTGCGCCCACTTTTACGACAATGATTTCGTCTTCCATTTCGTATTTGATAGCATTCGCTTTACAAATTTTGGCACACACTCCGCATTTGCCTTCTTGAAGCATACGGCAAGCACCTGCATTAATAGTAGCTTTTCTTGGAATAGCTTGTGGGAATGAAATAGAAATTGCTCTTCTTTTACCAAGCCCTTCATTAAAAGCATCGAAATCTTTTGACGGACATTTTTCCGTACATTCGCCGCAACCTGTACACGCTTCCCAGTCTACATAGGTGGTTTTCTTACGGATTGTTACCGTGTAATTACCTACATAGCCTTCAATTTTATCAATTTCTGAATAGGCATACAATTTAATTTTTTCGTGCTGAGAAACGTCAACCATCTTCGGTGAAAGCACGCAAGATGAACAGTCAATCGTTGGAAATGTTTTGTCTAGGCGAGCCATTTTTCCACCGATTGTCGCATCTTTTTCAACCAAAACAACATCTATATCGGCATCGGCACAATCTAAAGCCGCTTGAATACCGGCAATACCGCCGCCAATTACCAACACGCCCTTTGTTACATCGAATTGCTTAGAAAATAAAGGCTTGTTATTTCTTACTTTTTCGCAAGCAATCTTTACCAAGTCGATAGCTTTGTTTGTATTGGCATCCATATCCTTACCTATCCACGAAACGTGTTCACGGATATTTGCCATTTCAAACATATAGCGGTTGAGCCCTGCTCTTTCCACTGTACGCCTGAACGTCATTTCGTGCATACGAGGTGAACATGAGGCAACCACAACGGCATCGAGTTTTTGCTCTTGAATGGTTTGTACAATTGTATCCTGTCCCGGCTCGGAACAAGTATACATATTTACTGATGAATACACAACATCGGGGAAAGCCAATGCTGCTTGAGCGACTTTTTCAACATCAACGGTTGAGGCAATGTTTGAGCCGCATTTACAAATAAATACACCAATTTTCATTAGGCTTGCCCTCCGTTTTTAATTATGCTTTCAATATTTGATGCGTTTATCACCAATTTATCAAGCATAAGATCTTCTTTTGGCAAGTCAAAAGCCATACCCATAAGCTGTGTAAAATACATAACGGGCATGCCGTAATCTGCATGACTAGCTCTTTGTGCTTGCGGTTGGCGTAAATCCAAGTTCATTTGGCACAATGGACATGCAACGGCAATAACATCTGCGCCAAACTCTTTAGCTCTTTCAAGCAAGCGAGAAACGAGAGTTGTAGTCAAATTATTTTGTGGAATGGAGTGAGAAGCACCGCAACATTCTGTTTTTAATGGATAAGGAACACATTCTGCCCCTAAAGCTGTGAGAATATTATCCATTGTCATCGGTTGTTCTTCATTGTCAAACTGCATAATTTTTGACGGACGAGTAAGTAAGCAACCGTAATAACAGGCAACTTTTAATCCCGTTAAAGGTTTTTTTACTTTTTCTTTAATCGCATCAAGCCCTACTTCTTCTGTAAGGTATTGCAAAACTGAATAAGATTCGGGCAAAACATCGGTAGGCGTATCTAAAAGATAATCTACCTCAGCCTTGAACTTTTCGTCTTGCATGCGGTATTTTGCTGTTTTTAAATTTGCTAAGCAACTCGGACATGAAGTGAGCACCTTATCGGCTTTCATATCTGCTGCCAAGCGCAAATTACGAGCGGATAATGCGCCTGATAATTCGTGCGACATTGTATGTGCAGGGGTTGATCCGCAACAACTAAAATCATCGATTCCGCTCATTGTAATGCCCAAGTGTTTACACACTGCCTGCGTTGAAACTTCGTAATCCTTACTTGTTCCAAGGGCAGAACAGCCGGGGTAATACGCTATATTCATGCTTATAACCCTCCGTGCTTCTGAGCATATTTTTCAAAAATTCTGCCTACTTCAGGCTTTCCTTTAATCACATGTGGCACAAAGGGAAGTTTTCCTCTTTTCAAGGCCGGCAACGCAATGTCCAAATCAGTGAAAAATCTTCCTGTTCTCATCATGTAATCCGCCATGACGCCCATTTCATAGGAGCGACCTGTCATACGCACAGTGTCTAAAAATGCTTTCCAGAACATCTCAATAGGACGGCTGTTAACATAGCCTTCCTTGCGTGCTTTATGGCGCAAAATATCCATAACTTTTGCCACATCAATATTATTTGGGCAACGTGCTGTGCATGTTGAGCATGAAAGGCAGAGCCACAAAGATTTTGACGTTAACGCTTCTTCCTTAAAGCCAAGTTGTGCTGCGCGCATAACTTGACTTACCTGCTTATCGTAAAGAAACGATGCAGGACACCCCGCCGTGCATTTACCACATTGGTAACAAGCAGAAAGTTTTTCACCGCTTTCTTCTTCCACCTCTTTGATAAAAGCATAATTCCTTTGGTTAAGTTCCAATGTCTCCATATTAGTCCCTATTATAAGTTTTATGCCATGGTTAATCTTTTGATTAAATAACACACAATTTATGGTTCGTCAATCTTTAGAAAGGTTGTGATTTTTTTTACATCCCCCACAAAAAAAAAGCCATAGTCCGCAGAGTATGGCTTATATTTCGAAAGAAGATAAATATTAAACATTAATTCCAACACTTGCCAATGCTTTTTTCAAGATAGGCACATGATTTTCCGAAAGCTCGCACAGCGGCAAACGTATTTCAGGTTCAATTTTACCCATCAGATGAAGTGCTGCTTTTGTAGGGGTTGGATTTACATCAATGAACAAAGTTCTGTGTAATTCTTGCAATTTAAAGTGCAATTCTTTCGCATGCTCCATATCACCTGTCTGGTATGCACCATAAAGTTCAGACATTAAGCGTGGCGCTACGTTAGCTGTAACAGATATTACGCCCCTTGCCCCCATGGAAAGTGCAGGCAAGAAAAGAAAATCATCACCGGAGAGCATATAAAAATCTTTGTCACAATATTCCATCATATCAGACATTTGAATAATGTTTGCCGCTGCTTCTTTAATGCCTATAACATTGGGCAGTTCCTTGTAAAGCCTTGCTATTGTAGCCGGCAAAACGTTAACACCCGTTCTTCCGGGAACATTGTAGACTATAATGGGAATATCCACCTCGTCTTGAATTGCCTTATAATGTCTAAACAAACCTTCTTGTGATGGTTTATTATAATAAGGTGTTATGTGCAATGTTGCATCCGCTCCGGCTTCTTTGGCAAATTTTGTCAAACTTATCGCTTCATGCGTATTGTTCGATCCGGCACCGGCAAGCACAGGAACACGTTTATTTACCTGATCTATACAAATAGTGATTACTTTTTCGTGTTCATCATGCGAAAGTGTTGCAGATTCACCGGTAGTTCCGCAAGGCAAAAGCCCGTGAACCCCCTCTTGTATCTGCCACTCAATCAGTTCGCGATAAGCTACTTCGTCAACCTCACCATTTTTAAAAGGAGTTACCAAAGCAGTAATGACACCATGCAACATAAAACGCCTCCAAAAAAATTAAAAAGAATAAGACCCGACAAATTTGTCGCAATCACATAAATACGCAAAAATAGAGAAGTATAAAAAGAAATTTTTATACACTTTGCATATCAATTCAAAGAAAAACTATGAATTAAGATAATCTTTTAATTCTTTACCGGGACGGAAGAAAGGAAGACGCTTTGATTTTACTTGAACTTGCGCGCCTGTTCTGGGATTTCTACCGGAATAACCTTCGTATTCTTTAACTTTGAAGCTTCCAAATCCACGGATTTCAACTCTATCTCCTTCCGTCATCGCATCTTTCATTGAGTCAATAAAAGTGTTCACAACAATTGTTGCTTCTTCAACAGGGATATTGGATTGTTCAGCAAGTGCTTTAATAAGTTCGCTTTTATTCATAACTACTCCACACATGTTTTTATGGTTTACAGATAACGTATAACAAAAAAAATTATATTTTGCAAGTATTTAATACATAGATTATAAAATTTTTTATTTTTTCAAGCAAATCAATAACTTTTATTGCTTAGTATCTTGTACGACAGCATCTGCGATTTGACAGGCAAGCTCTTTTATTAATTGAGAATTTTCACCTTCAACCATCACTCTTGCCAACGATTCGGTTCCTGAGTATCGCAATAAAACACGGCCTGAATTTTTCAATTTTTCTTGCGCGTTTTTAAGGTTTTTTTGCACATTCGGACATGTTTCAAAATCTTTTTTCTCTCGCACCTTCACATTAATTAGCTCTTGTGGAAATGGTGTTAGAAGATTTGCAATTTCAGAAAGGGGTTTTTCTTTTTCCTTCATTATTCGCAAAACTTGTAAAGCTGCAAGAAGCCCATCGCCTGTTGTTGAATATTTGCTGAATACCAAATGACCGGATTGTTCCCCGCCAAAGCTTGCATTGTTTTCGCGCATAGAGGCAACAACATGACGATCACCCACATCGGTTCGAATTAATTTACCTTTTCTGTCATTCATGAAGACTTCCAAAGCCATATTCGACATAATTGTAGATACCAATATTTTTTTATTGAGCTCATTTTTTCTCATCAAGTCATCGGCACAAATTGCCATTAGTTGATCGCCGTCAAGAATTGTTCCCTTTTCGTCAACCAAGATAAGTCTATCCGCGTCGCCATCGAGAGCAATGCCAATATCCGCGCGTAATTCCAAAACCTTTTCTTGAATATATTGCGGATAGAGTGAGCCGCAATTCAGATTGATATTTGTACCGTTTGGTTCTGTAGAAAAAGGAATAACCTCTGCTCCAAGCTCTTCAAGGGCAAGCGGTGCAACTTTGTAATTTGCCCCATTCGCACAATCAATAGCAATGCGCAAACCTGAAAGCGTGAGATGTTCAGGAAAAGAGTTTTTTAAATAAACTATATATCTGCCCGGCGCATCAACAATTTTATAGGCTCTTCCCAATTTTTCAGATTCGGGATACGCCCAATCCTTGTTACTCAGCACAATTTCTGAAATTTGCTCTTCAATTTCCGTTGAAAGCTTATATCCCGTATTATCAAAGAATTTTATTCCATTATCACAAAATTGATTATGCGATGCAGAAATAACAATTCCAAAGTCTGCACGCATATTTCTTGTTAAAAAAGCAATTGCAGGCGTTGGCAAAGGCCCAATTTGATACACATGCATGCCTGCCGCACAAAGCCCCGCCGCCAATGCATATTCAAACATATAGCCTGAAAGCCTTGTGTCTTTTCCGATAATTACCCTGTGTTTACTCTGTTTTGAGCGAAAGAAAGTTCCAGCCGCTAAGCCAAGTTTCATCGCCATGTCCACAGTCATCGGGTATTCGTTCACCCGTCCGCGCATGCCGTCTGTTCCAAATATATTCATAAAAATCCTTTGTTTTATTATGATGGTGACAGGGATTGTATTTGTCTCCGACGGTCCAAGGGGCTTACCCCCGAGGGGAGAGTCCCCTTGAGCCGTGCCAAATGTATGTTGAGGCGAATCATATTTCTGTCATCATCATCTTATAATTCTTCAGCGACTGGATCCATCCCCTTAAGATGCCCCTGCCCTGTTGCTCGAAGAACACTGCGCCAATGCTGGGAATGTGTATCTAGGGTACGTCTGCGCATAGTGACAATATCGAGGGGGATATGCACAAATTTATCCATAAGTTTTGCCACAACCATATCTGTTTTTCCTGCCATTGCCGCATCTACAGCATAGCGCCCCAAGAATCCGCAATATACTCTGTCGCCTGAATTTGCAGGAACTGAGCGTACAAGATAGCTTGGATCAATCAGTTTTAGCGTGTACGAAATATTTCTTTCTTTTAGAAATGCTTTTATTTCATGCGAAAGGAAACTGCCAATATCTTCTAGCACAGGATTTCCCGATGCGTCGAATTGCCCTGTTCCTTCAAGTAAATGCTGCCCTGCCCCCTCGGCAACAACGATTACCGCATGTCCACGATTTATAAGTCTTTTTTCTAAGTCAGGCAATAAACCGCCCTCTCCTTTCAATGTGAAAGGTGCTTCAGGAACTAAGAGATAGTTGACAACACTGTAGGAAAGCGCCGCTTGTGCCGCTATAAAGCCCGATTCTCTGCCCATCAGCTTCACAAGCCCAATGCCGTTATGCGCGCCAAGTGCTTCTGTGTGCGCACTTGAAAGTGCTTTTGTTGCCGCATCCACCGCAGTTTCAAAACCGAAAGACTGCGTGACAAAATTTATGTCATTGTCGATTGTTTTAGGAATTCCGATAACCGACATTTTCAATTTTCTTTTTTCCACTTCTTCAATGATTTTCTTTGCCGCTTTCATTGAACCGTCGCCACCGATCATAAAGAGGATATTGACGTTCATGCGTTCAAGCGTATCCACAATTTCTTCCGGTGATTGCGGTCCGCGAGATGTGCCAAGAACCGTTCCGCCAAAGTTATGAATTTCGCTTACATATTGCGGTGTAAGTTCCACAAATTTATGCTTATAGCGAGGAATAAATCCTTCGAGCCCGTACTGGATTCCAATCACGGACGCGACATTATATGTGTGGTGGCACGACATAACAATTGAACGGATAACATCATTGAGACCGGGACACAACCCTCCACACGTAACTATTGCACATTTTACTGTATTAGGGTCAAAATATGTTTTATCACGAGGACCGGCAAGTTCAAAGTTCAAATTGTTGAAACCTGTGAATTCAGAACCCAAAATATCACTCCCTAAGGGTAATGAAATTTTATCGTCTGTCACAAATGGACTTTGCACAGGAGTTGCTAATTTGCATGCTCCCAAACTTGTGATATTTGTATTATATTTCTTCGTCAGTGTTGTCATGTATACCTCACTCTTTCAAGAATTTGTAAATACTAACTTTTATTTTCTCGCCTGTCAATTGATGAAATTTTATACAAAAAGCCACGATACCCGTAAGTACCGTGGCCTGTTTATTTAGTTATTATTTATGACTATATCTTGAATTCGCCGGTATTTTCCAAAGCGCTTTCCATTGCATCGGTATCAAAATCACTGGCTTTTACATCTTGTAATGTGATTCCATGCTCTTCGCTTGTTCCTTTATTAATGATGATTTCAAGATCGACTATACCGTCTGCATCATCATCATTACCCATATTCACTTCAATGTCTCTGTTTGTGATACCTGTCAAATCAAGTACATCACCTTCACTGAGTTTGAAGTCAAGAATAATATCATTACCGCCAAGATCTGCATCCGCAAACTTGAATTTGTCTGCACCGCTACCGCCGATAAGGATATCGTCACCCTTGCCACCAATAAGCACATCATCACCGCCGCCGGCAAGGATAATATCATTACCGTCACCGCCATATATGACGTCATTACCATCTTCTGAAGTTTCAAGTAATGTGGCTGCTGATTTAAGTTCTGCAAGACCTTCTTTGGTAACATTACCGTCTGCATCTGTAACAGCATTCCATAAACCTTCTACAAGATCTTCGGTTGTTTGAGCAAGATTGGCATCTGTGGCATCGGTGGCATTTGCATGGGTGTAATCGCCGCTTGCACCAACTTCAGCAGCAAGTGTTTCAAGAGCAGAAGTATCGCCATCACCGATAAGAATATCATTACCGCCTTGTCCGTAGACGAGATCATCGCCTTCACCTGCAATCAAGGCATCATCGTTGGCATCTTTGTATTCAATTTTATCAAGGTTTTCTTGATCGAGCATCCATTCGGGGTTATTGCGTAAGAAGTCAATGATTTGCTTATCGTGACTTGCGCTTGTAGGATCGCTGATTCCAAGCAATTCTCTCAATTTTTCAAGGTTTACATCGCCAAGAAGAACATCGTTACCGTCTTGAGTGAAGCCGATATGCGTACTGTCAAGAGTATTTGTTTGTCCGCCGTCGAGGTTGAAGATATCAGTAATATCAGCATCCGTAACCGTTGACGCTTCACCGTCAGTATCGTATCTATCAAGCACGGTTTCGTTTGCACCGGCACCCATACCTAATGCGTTAATGTTTACATTATCGTAGCTTTCAATTTTTTCCAGAGCTTTATCAGCCGAAACATCACCCGATGGAACACCGTCGGTAAGGATGAAGACTTCTGTATTGATAGATGTGTCTGCATTAGCTAAGAAATTATCAGCAACATCATTAAAGCCTTTTGAGTAATGAGTTCCGTGGTGATAATCGGTATTAGATGAGCTTCTGTTATATTGAGGTAATCCGGCGCTATCAAGCTTAGCATTTAATGGGAAACCATCCTCGTTGATATAAATAGTATTACCGTCTTGATTAATAAATGTCGTAAAAGGTTCGGTATATGCGGTTATATCATAATTAGCATCAATCGTAAGTTCTTCATATTTGAGGAATCTCAATTCTTCAAGTGCCGCAATAACATCATCTACATTGCCTGCAGTAAGTGTCATGTCAATAATTTCTTGACCGTTTGTTCCATTTCCCCAGAATTGATTGATATAGAGGTTTACCTCAGCGCCGTCTTTGGTATGATCGAGAAGATCGCCTTTTATGAAGTTTATGAGGGCATCTATAGTTGCATCAAGACGTGTGTAACCGAAATCGCTTGAGCCTGCAGTTTCATTAATAACGCCGTTATGATAATTATCCCACATGGAAGCCGAGGTATCGATAACAAACACTGCATTTACATCTTCACCCGGAGTAAAGAATGTTGATTCGCCTGCAAGTCCGATAATTTCGCCAGATGGAGATGGATCATCTGCATTTGCTGATACTTCAAAAGAAGCCGGATCGCCGTCACTGTCAGTTACAATGATTTCTTTTGATGCTTCCAGATAAGTGGCATCACCGTTCATTTCTAAAGTCCAAAAATTGGAATCGCCATTTTGTGTGAGTGTAGTGTCACCAAATATCAATCCATCATTGGCATCAAGGAATGTGCTGCCATTATCGCTAGACCAACCCTTTCCATCGGTATATTCGTAGGTTATACCGTCAAGAGTGATGGATTTGCCGTCAGCACTGTCAGCACCGAATTCAAATTCAACCATTGTAGATGCGTTGAGGCTACCGTCCGCATTCTCTGTAACGTTATTGATAACGACATCAACGCCTACCGCAGGACCGTCATCATTGATGTTGATCTCGATTGGATCGGAGGTTACAGAAGAACCGTCACTATCTTCTATAGTTATAGTGAAGCTATGTGCTAAATCAGTTTCAACTCGGTCAGCTGCATCATCGTGTCCGTCAAAGGCAGTTGTTTGTTCAAAACTGTATCCAAGATTACCGTTTGTAAGAGTGAATGTAAGAACACCTGTTGATGTGGTCACTGTTGCTTCACCATTCTTAAAGGTAAGTGGATGTGGTGTTCCATCAATA